>JBKPSF010000067.1:0-22027 GCA_046734875.1 Actinomycetota bacterium
AAGTTCGAGCGCCTGCTGGACAGCTACAGGCGGCCCGACGGGCATCAGTGGACGGGCCAGCAGCTCGACCAGGCGACGGGCGGCGTGGTGACACGCTCCTACGTCACCAACCTCCGAAAGGGCCGCATAGAGAGCCCCGGCTACGAGAAGATGGCCGCTATTGCCAAGGCCATGGGCTTCCCGCCGGAGCTGTGGTTCGACGAGGGCGTGGGCGACGGAATCTCGACGGGACCGAAAGACGATGCGCGCGGCATCGCCGCCAGGGTCGAGCACCTATTCGAAGTCATCAAGAACCCTACGACAGGAAAGCCCTACACCAACGCCGAGGTTGCTCGCATGACGATGGGCGATCTCTCGGAGGAGGGCGTCGAGAGGATAAGGACCGGCGCCATCGGGGATCTCACCGTGGGACAGGTGGCGGCTCTAGCGGGCGTCTTCGGCGTGCAGACCTCCTAACTTTTGGACCGGGGCGAGGCACCTTTGGATGGGGAGCTCGTCGAGGCGCTGCGAGACGGGACGATCCGGGAGGCAACCCGCGAGATTTCGCGGCTGCCCGAGCGGGAGAGGCGGCTGGTGTTGGGGATCGTGCGCCAGTTCGGGAACACGGGCGAGCCGCCGAGCGAGTAGCTTAGGGGGAGCTTGAGCGGACGCGTGAGTCTCAAAACACCCAGTCGCACGGGCTACGGTTCCGTGCATTGCTGACGGAGACTGGTGATCCACGAGTGCAACTTCATGGGGCATAGATTTTGCCCATGGCAGATCCTCAGAAGGTCGCAGGCTACGCGATCTTCGAAGTTCGCATGTACGGCGTTCTACGAAGTTCGCCAAAAAGTATCGAAACCTAGCTCATTTGCGCGATACGCCCACCCCCCGCGCTGGAGTATGCTGCCTTCGTTGCGTGGCTAGCTGACGCTGGGTGAAGGTGCAGGAGCGCTACCTGCCGTCCTTCTAGGGATCAGGAGATAGTGTGTCGAAGAAGATGATGGTGCTGGCATCGATCGTGGCCGTGGTGTTGAGTGCGGCAGGTACGGCGCTCGCCGCCAGCCCGAGCGACGACAACTCCGCTAAGGGCAACTCAGCAAACAACAAGGATTTTTCGGGCTTGGTCGATATCGGCGGGGGGCGCAAGATGTATCTAGAGTGCCACGGCAAGGGCTCTCCCACGGTCGTGCTCGTATCCGGCGCTCGAGGCGCATACGATGACTGGACCCATGTGATCGACTCCGGTGGTGAGCCGAAGCCGAGTGGGTCTGCGGTGTTGCCCAAGGTTGGCAAGTTCACCCGGGTCTGTGCCTATGATCGTCCTGGAACCACACGTATGGACGGCACGCTGTCCCCCTCCACCCCTGTGCCGCAGCCGACCACCGCACAGGACGGAGCTGCGGACTTGCATGCCCTGTTGAGTGCTGCCAAAGAACCGGGTCCCTATATCCTCGTCGCACACTCCTGGGGCGGCTTGAACGCCCGGTTCTACGCGAGCACCTACCCCGATGAAGTGTCCGGTCTTGTGCTTCTCGACGCCGGCTCGGAGTTTCTGCAGGATACGCTGACGCCCGAGCAATGGGCAAGATTCGTCCAGGCTTCGAAGGAGCTGGGCGAACCCATAGAGCTGGAAGCGGCCGACTACCAGCCTAGCGTCGATGCGCTCCGGACTGCCCCATCGGTTGGCGAGATCCCCGCTGTCGTGCTCAGCGCAGATAAGTGCTGGTTTACTTTCCCTGGCGATGATGCCGCTGAGGCTGAGGCGACATGCTCGGCGTGGCTGGCGGCTCAGGATCAGCTCGCTACGGTTCTCAACGCCAAGCACATCACTGATACAAACAGTGGCCACTTCATCCAAGGGGAGCAGCCCAAACTAGTGATTCACTCGGTTCGTAAGGTGGTAGTAGCCGCCCACAAGAATGCGTGTGCGCTGAGGGCCAAGAACCACGGTGAGTGCATCAAGGCTGAAATGTATGCACGGCGATAGCTAGTACGACTAGATGCTACAAAGCCGAGGTTCGTAGGAGCTCCGCCCCTTCTTCTTTATTCACCTAAGTGCGCAGAAGGGTTTTTCTCGGGCGTTCGTTTGCAGGTTCCTGCATAGCCCCGGTCATATGCGACCAGAAACGCCCGATTCCCCGACCCGGCCACACTTGTGTAGGCACAACATATTGTGGGTGCGCATAAAGATGCGCCGCGGTGAATAGCGGAGTGCAAATAACTCCGGCTTTGCCGAAGGAAACCCTTGAGCGAGTACAACTGGAAAAATACCGGCTTGATTACCTGGTGCATCTTGGGGAAGTGCCTTTCGAAGACGTGAGACATGGGGCTGATTAACCGTCCGGCATAGGACCTCTCCAACGGAGCCTCCGAACGGAATCGGGACGAGGGCTACCAACGGGCGAATAGAAACGGCCAAAGAGCCCGGGGCAAACAAGTCCCGGGCCCTTTTGTTTGAATAGCCGCCTGCGATTCAGCAGGTCGGTATGTCAGCTTTCTAGTTCTTGCTGAAGTGCTGACCGCTCTAAGCGGCGGCGCCAACGGCGTGGCCGTACTCGCCGCGGGCCAGCATACGTTCGGCCTCGCGCTGCACCTGCCTTACGCGCTCACGCGAGATGCCCAGTTCGTCGCTGAGCTGGGCCAGCGTCGCAGTCTCCCCGTCGCCCAGGCCGTAGCGCTTGACGAGGACGTGACGATGACGCTCCGGCAGGCCCTCGATGGCGTCGGAGAGCCACTCCGTCTCCATCTCGTCTATCACGGTGCCAGCCACCTCCGACGCCCGCTCGTCCTCTACGAACTCGCCGATCTCCGAGGCGTCGGCGTCCGAGCCTATGGGCTGGTTGAGGCTCGTGGCGTCCCACAGCGAGGTCTTGAGGTCGCGTACTTGCTCCACCGGCCAGCCAAGCCGCGCGGCCACGGCCTCATCGGCGGGCTCGCCCTCCATCTCGGCGGAGAGCTCGTTGTAGACGCGGGCCATCTTCCGGAGCTTGTCGCCCCTGTGGACCGGGATCCTGATGGTCCGCCCCTTGTCCGCAACGGCCCTCTGCACCGCCTGCCTGACCCACCAGGTGGCGTAGGTGGAGAACCTCCACCCGCGATCGGGGTCGAACTTATCGACGGCCTTCATCAGGCCTATGTTGCCCTCCTGTATAAGATCCTCGAAAGGTAGCCCCATCCCACGGTACTTCTTGGCTACGCTCACCACGAGCCTCAAGTTCTTCTCGATGAGCCTCTTCCTGGCCCGCTCATCGCCCGCCTTGGCCCTCTTGGAGAGGTCCACCTCCTCGGCGCGCGTGAGCAGCTCGCCCTTGTCGATGCGGGCAAAATAGCTCGGTATGAGTTCAGGAGCCTCGGAAGGCCTCTCAAGGGCGCGCGTCGCCCCTGTCTTGCTCTCGGTCGCCATCGTTGCCGGCAAATCCGTCCCTCTTTCTGTTCGTGCTTCCCTTGTCTTTATCACATGCACATTATATACTATTTACTATATAATTGTCAAGCAAACACAGCAAGAAATGATAGCATGACACGGGCGAACGAGGAGTCGAAGATGGGTAAGAAGAGGAGCTACGGCCAGCATTGCACGGTAGCCAGGGCGCTTGACGTGGTGGGGGAGCGTTGGACGCTTCTATTGGTACGCGAGCTCTCGACGGGGCCCAAGCGGTTCAAGGATCTCTTGAGGGGGCTGCCGGGGATCGGGACCAACCTCCTCGCCGGGAGGCTGAAGGCGCTGGAGGGGGAGGGGATCGTCTGTCGCTCCACGCTGCCGCCGCCTGCGGGCTCCAACGTCTACGAGCTGACGGGACTGGGGAGGGAGCTTGAGCCGGTGGTCGTAGCTCTCTCGCGGTGGGGGGCGAGGCTGTTAGGGGCTCCTGGCGAGGGTCACGAGATGAGGGCTGGCTGGGCCGCGGTAGCGTTGCGCTCGGCCCTGGCGGCGGAAGATTCGGGCGACCGGTCGGGTACCTACGGGTTCAGGATAGATGGCGAGGCGTTCCACGTGCGTGTGGTGGACGGCGATAGAGGAAAGCGGATCGAGGCCAGACAGGGCTCGGTGGCGGATTCCGAACCGGTGGTCGTGGGCGACTCCCAGACCCTCCTCGCCCTGGCCTCGGGCAAGCTGGACCCCGAGGAGGCGCTGGAATCCGGGGCGCTCCTCATCGAAGGGGGACGTGAGGGTGATCGGGAAGCCTTGCTCGCGTGGTGCCGGCGCCTCGCCGGCCCGTCCGCCGCATGAAGCAAACTTGCAAAGCAGGTCGAGACAGCTTTGCAATCTCTCATCGTTCGTTCGGGGGCGGGTTTGCGCCCCCTATCAGTGGGCACGGTGCCTGTCGTGCTCCTGACTAGCGCCGGGTTCGCCTCGTTGCCCGTCTCCGCCGTGGTACTGGTGGACCACCGCGTGCCCGCGTCCGCGGGCTATGAGGTAGCGGTTCACCGGGAAGGCCGCGACGAACGCCACGCCGAGGGCCAACGCCAGGCTTCCCCAGAAGAGTAGGCTCCCCAGGCCAGCCTCCATAGCCCCCGGGATGAGGAGCACGATCGCGTTGTCCACTACCTCCATGATCGCGATCGACAGGGTGTCCGAGGCGAACGCCAGCGGGAGCGCCACCGCTAGCGCCAGGCCCGACCTTACGAGAGGGAGCATCGTCAGCGAGTAGCCGAAGAAGAAGGCTAGAACCACGGCAAGTACTATGGTGGCGACGTTGCCCCAGCCGAGGGCCGTTCCGACCACCATACCGAGCACCTCACCGATGGCACACCCCGTGAGGCAGTGCGCCGTGGCGCTGAAGGCCACCCTGTTGAGCGACAAAGAGCCATGTCCCATTTGCGCGTTCTCTCCTCCCTGCTAGACCCTCAAGAACCGCTCGACGGCGTCGGTCAGCTCTTCTATCCTCTCGTCGGCGTCCTCGCCCTTCTCTATGGACTCCCTGACGCAGTGCTCGACGTGGTCCTTGAGCAGGATAGTCCCCACCTTCTCCAACGCCGAGACGACGCTCCCGATCTGGGTCAGAACGTCCACACAATACGCCTCTTCGTCCACCATCCGTTGCAGGCCTCGCACCTGACCCTCGATGCGCCTGAGACGGTTCTGCAGCCTCTCTTTGTCTCTCGCCTTTATGTAACCATGCTGAGCTCCGAGGACCTCTTCTGCCGGCACGCCTTCGGCTCCTCTCTGCGTCACGTCGCCTCCTCTCGTTCTCTCTAACGCACCCTGATCCGGCGCAGCCTCAAGGCGTTGGTGAGCACCGTGACGCTGGAGAGCGCCATCGCCGCCGCCGCGAGGACGGGGTTGAGGAAACCGTACTCGCCGAGGACCGGCCGCAACGCTTCCGGCACGCCGCCCGCGAAGACCGGGTACAGAGCGCCGGCGGCGACCGGGATGAGCAAAACGTTGTAGGCGAAGGCCCAGAACAGGTTCTGCCTGATGTTCCTCACCGTGGCCTTGCTGAGGGCGATGGCACGCGCCACGCCGCGCACATCGTCACCGATCAGGGTCAGGTCAGAGGCCTCCATGGCCACGTCCGTGCCGGTTCCTATGGAGATCCCGACGTCCGCCCGCGCCAGCGCCGGGGCGTCATTTATGCCGTCGCCTACCATCGCAACCTTCTTGCCTCCCGCCTGCAAACGCGCTACCTCCTCGACCTTGTCCCCTGGCCGTACCTCGGCGAGTACCCGGTCTATGCCGAGTTCTCCGGCGATGGCCTCAGCGGTACGCCCGTTGTCGCCGGTGAGCATGGCTACCTCGAGTCCC
This sequence comes from Actinomycetota bacterium, assembly GCA_046734875.1. Lineage (GTDB taxonomy): Bacteria > Actinomycetota > Rubrobacteria > Rubrobacterales > Rubrobacteraceae > Rubrobacter_D. Next base: position 5,726 of record JBKPSF010000067.1, read on the forward strand.
ATGGAGTGAAGCCGCTCTACGGTCTCCGCCGCCCCATCACGCACCACGTCGGCAACGGCAACCAGGCCTGCCGGCCCGCCGTCGACGGCGACGAACATCGGCGTCCTGCCCGCGCTTGCGAGTTCCTCTCCGCGCAGGAGAAGGCCGTCCCCGGCGACATTCGACTCTCCTAGGAAACGCGGGTTGCCCACCAGGATCTCACGCCCCTCCACCGTGGCCCTTACGCCGCCCCCGCTCGTAGCCTCGAAGTGCTCGGCGTCGGCCAGCATCAGGCCCCGTTCTCTCGCGTCCCGGACGACGGCCTCGCCGAGCGGGTGTTCGCTGCCCCTTTCCGCCGAGGCGACGAGCCGTAGCAGCTCGTTCTCGGGGATCCCGTTCGTGGACACGACATCCGTCAGTTCGGGCTCGCCCTTCGTGAGGGTCCCTGTCTTGTCGAGCACGACCGTATCCAGTTTGCGGGCGGCTTCGAGGGCTTCTCCGCCCTTGATCAGGACGCCCATCTCGGCGCCGCGCCCGGTGCCGACCATAATAGAGGTCGGCGTGGCCAGCCCCATCGCACAAGGACACGCGATGATTAGGACCGCCACGAAGTTCAGAAGCGCGAGCGTGAACGCGGGCTCGGGCCCGAACAGCAGCCAGACGAGAAACGTGGCAGCGGCGATCGCCACGACGACGGGGACGAAGACGCCGCTGATCCTATCTGCCAGCCGCTGTATGGGGGCTTTCGACCCCTGGGCCTCCTCGACCATGCGCGAGATCTGGGCTAGCGCCGTGTCTTTCCCTACCCTGGTCGCCCGGAAGCAGAACGAGCCGCTCCCGTTGACAGTAGCGCCGATAACCTCGTCGCCCTCCCTCTTGACGACCGGCAAGGACTCGCCCGTGATCATGGCCTCATCGACCGCCGATGCGCCAGAGACCACGACCCCGTCAACGGGAACCTTCTCCCCCGGCCGCACGACAACAACATCGCCCACACACACGTCCTCGACTGGCAAGTCCTGCTCCTTGCCACCCCGCACGACCCTGGCCGTCTTCGCCCGTAGACCCGCGAGCTTCTTGACGGCCTCGCTGGTGCGTCCCCTCGCCCGCGCTTCCAGCAACCGCCCGAGCAAGATGAGCGCGACGATCAAAGCCGAAGTGTCGAAATACACGTCTGCGCCGCCCGCGGCACCGGCGAACAGCCCTGGCGCCAGCGCGACGACCGCGCTGTACAGGTAGGCGGCGCTGGTGCCGAGCGCGACGAGCGTGTCCATGTTGGCCTGGCCGTGTCTCAGGGCGCCCCATGCCCCCAGGTAGAAGCGCCGGCCCGCCCAGAACTGCACCGGCGTCGCGAGGGCAAGCAGCCCCAGGTTCAGCAACGCCACAGGCACGGGGGGCATAAAGCCGATCATCATCGGCAGGCTTCCGATCAAGATAAGCCCGGCGAGAACCGTCGCCACGAAGAAGTCCCGCCGGAGTCGCCGGTATTCACGCTCGTGCGCCTCCTCCGCCCGCGCTTCCTCCTGGACCACGCCGTACCCCGCCGCCTCGACCGCGCGTGCCAACTCTCCCGTCCCGACCTCGCCCGTAAGGTAGCTGACCGTAACCCTCTCGCTCGCCAGGTTCGCGCTCGCGCCGAGCACCCCAGGCACCTTCTCCAGCGCCCGCTCGATGCTCCCCACGCAGCCCGCGCACGTCATCCCCGTAACAGGAAGCGTGATCGTGCCTGGATCCCGCGTCTCCGTCATCGAAACTCGCCCTCGCTTTCTTCTACTATACCCCCCTACCCTATATGGAGGAGGCAAAGATGTCAAGGCCGGTGCCCTGGTATCGGCGCCCCGCCGCGCGCAATCATCGGCGGTTCATTGGTTTCTGCTTTGATCTTGTAGGAAAATGGGAGAAAGCGTGGGAAATCTTGCCCTTGGGGGGCGAGGGAGATGATGGGTCCTTCCGGACACGGAGGTGCTGCGCGATCCGAGGTCGTGCGCATCTGGCTGCTTGGTGGCTTTCGCGTAGCCGTCGGTAGCAGCGTCGGTCGCAAGGGGACTCACCAACCGCCAGATCGCCACGGAGCTCTCCATCTCCGAGCACACGGTCGCAAAGCATGTCGGCAAGTCGATGAGGAAGTTAGGTCTCAGCTCCAGGCTCGCCGCCTGGATGGCCGAACGACAGGGCAGGTCTTGATCGGGCAATCCTTGCTCCGGGCATGCTCGAGGCAAACCGCGAGCGTCCTGATTCGGGCCGAAACACTCAAGTCTGACTATGCCATGGGGCCCTCCAGCCAACGGCCGAAACCATCGCGCATACGCCGCCCGCTTGACCGCCCGGGCCGCCGTGGGTACAGTGAATTCGGTTTCGACGTTGGGGCCAGGTAGGTTCAGGACGGTGGCGGAGCACGAGCGGGGACGCGGTCCGCCACGGTCTGATACTTGACGGTCGAGGCGCTAGGCGGGGGCGATGGATCAGGGGTGTGAATCGTGGATCTGAGGGCGGCTAACGTGGTCGTCACCGGGGGGGGCAAGGGGATAGGTCGGGCTCTGGCCCGGCGGGCGGCCGCCGAGGGCGCCCGCGTGGTGGTCAACGATCTCGATGCGGCGGCGGCCGAGGTGGTCGCCGCCGAGGTCGGTGGAATCGCCGTGACCGGCGACGTCTCGGGCGCAGAGGAAGTCGAGCGGCTGGTCCGCACGGCGCGGGCCGAGTTCGGGGAGATCGACCTCTTCTGCGCCAACGCGGGCGTCGCGCCTCCCGGTGGCGTGGAGGCAACCGATGGGGCATGGGCGCACGCCTGGGAGCTCAACGTGATGGCCCACGTTTACGCCGCGCGGGCGCTTCTGCCGTCTTGGCTGGAGCGCGGGCGGGGGCATCTGCTCGTCACCGTCTCGGCGGCGGGGCTGCTCACCATGCTCGGCGCCGCTGCGTACTCGGCGACCAAGCACGCCGCCCTCGCGTTCGCGGAATGGCTTTCGATCACCTATGGCGACCGTGGCATTACGGTGCAGGCTCTGTGCCCCCAGGGCGTTCGCACGGATATGCTGGACCAGTCCGGGGCAGCCGGGGACCTGATGCTACGGGACGATGCTATCGAGCCGGAGGAGGTCGCGGACGTCGCGGTGGACGGACTGCGCGACGGACGCTTCCTCATCCTCCCGCACCCGGAGGTCGGCCGCTACTACGCCACGCGCGTTACCGACCCCGACCGATGGCTGGCCGGCATGCGCAAGCTGCAGCGACGCATCGACGAGGCCGGGGCCTGAATACATGGCATGCAGGAGCCCATCAAGCCGGTAGTCCAGGTGGCAGACGACGCCTTCGGTCCTGGTACCGGGATTTTCTGCTTCTCCAATTCCCGGTTTTCAGGGTGTCATGCACCGTTTATCGGTTGTGTCCGTAAACTTCTGTAATTTGGTCAGCCGCTAGAAAAGAGAGGCCATCGTCCTCCAAGATGGTTGGTGTTCTAAGGCAACCGATCGGAAACGGAGCAACGATGGCCACAGATCATCGTAAGGTGGACGCGCAGTTGGTGCAAGAGGTCCTGCTCGACGATCCCTCCTTCCTGCGCGAAGTCCTCGAAAGGGCGGTGCAACAGATCCTGGAGGCCGAGATGACCGAGCACCTGGGCGCCGCCCCTTACGACGAGCGCGCTGAGGGACGCACCGGGCATCGCAATGGCTACAAGCCGAGGGCTCTGCGCACCAGCAGGGTGGGCACGCTGAATCTGCTGGTGCCCCAGGAGGACAGGGAAGGGACCTTCTCCACCAGGCTCTTCTCTCGCTACCAGAGGAACGAGAAGGCGCTGTGTTTGGCCCTGATGGAAATGTACGTGGAGGGGGTCTCTACCAGGAAGGTCTGGGCGGCGGGGGGACTAACTCGCTAGTTGCGGGGACCCACCACGGACCAAGAGGGAGGCTTGCTACTCCCGCCAGAATTGCCCCTATTGCCAACCACTCGAAGGGAGCGAAAAGAGCCCACCCTGAGGCCACCAGGTTGGCGGCCCGTGCTCGTCCTCGAAAGGAAGACGGAAGCTAGGGGACGGTGAGAACGAACTTGCCTCTGACGTGCCCGGCCTCGCTCGCTTCTTGCGCCTGGGCCGCCTCCCCGAGCGGGAAGGTCCTCTCCACGGGGATGCGGAACGCGCCTTCGGTGAAGAGCCTCGCCGCCTCCTCCAATGCCGCGGTTATGTTTGTGGACGAGGTAGAGACCTGCGCGCCTTGCTCCGGCGCGTTGAAGTCGGCGATAGACAGCACCCTTGAGGGCTCGCCGGTTAGCTCGATCAGCTCGGGGACGACGCCTGAGCCGGCGATGTCAAGGGCAGCGTCGACCCCGCCGGGGGCGATGGCGCGCACCCTATCCACGAGGCTGGGGCCGTAGGTCGTGGGCAGAGCGCCGAGCGAGCGGAGGTACTCCTGGTTGCGCTCACCGGCGGTCCCGATGACGTCGATACCGCGCTCTCGCGCGATCTGGACGACGGCCGAGCCAACCCCCCCGGACGCCCCGCTCACCAGTAGCGTCTCCCCCTGCCCGACCCCGACCTGGCCCAGGATACGGATCGCCGTCTCTACCGGGACCGGGTAGCCTGCCGCCTCCTCGAAGGAGAGCCCCTCGGGCTTTTTCGCCCAGCTCGAGAGCACCGCATACTCCGCGTAGGTGGCCGACCCTGACCCGAACACCGCGTCGCCGACCGCGACGTCCTCGACCCCTTCGCCGACCTCGTCGACAACGCCAGCGGCGTCTATCCCGGCCCCCGACGGCCGGGAGAGCGGCGTCCCGCCGCCCATGTACCCGGCCCTGATCTTCCAGTCGATCGCGTTCACGCCGGCGGCGCGGACGGCGATGCGCACCTGGCCCTCACCAGCGTGCGGCTCGTCGACCTCGACGAGGTGCAACACCTCGGGGCCGCCGTACTCGGCAAACTGCACAGCCTTCATACCTCTTCTCCTCTCTTCGACGCCTCCTCACTGGTCCTTACGCAATCGCAACGCCTGGCGGACGGCTACGCCTTACACGCTTTTCGCGACCACCCGCTGATCCTCGGCCAGTAGCGTGCTCAGCAGTACGGGGTCGCCGGAGAGCACCCTCGAGGCCGACCACAATGTGTTGGCAGCACATGCTGAGTGAAGCACATAAACACGCTCGAGACTTGGCAAAGGATGCTGAGAACCTTCACAACCAGAACGCTGTTTGGTGGGGTGCCTGCAGGAATCCTGGCAAGCATGTCCACCAGGCTTCAGAACGCGGCCTCTTCGGGACTCGCGATCTCTCTCGCCTCTGGGAATGCCTCGGTCGTGATAGCCTCAGGCGTCTCCAGGGGATCCGCTGGCTTCAGATCGCCAAAGCCCAGGCCCGTGAGCTCCTCGACCTGGCGAACGGCGACCTGGAAGGTCTTGAAGGCCCCGAACGAGAACTCCTCCAGGTCTTGCAGCAAGCTCTCTTGGCTCAGAAGGTAGGCCGTTGCCGAGAGCGTGCCGTCCTCCCTGACCATGACGACGACCTTCCAGAACTGCCTTGGCAGCCGCACGCCGCGGTACTCGGGGTCCCCCTCGTCGAACACAGGGCCGGTGAACACCGAGACGCGCAAACGTTGCGCGTCGGCGTTGTTTAGGACGTAGTCCTCCATGCCGGCCCAGGTGGTCTTGTTGCGGTTGAACTTTTCGTGCTGGGGGCAGCAATTGGTGAAGTGGAACGTGTCGTCGTTGGCGACCTTGGCCTCATCGAAGGTGAGGCCCCAGGCGGGATCCAACCTTCGCACCAGGTGGCCGCGGTCAAGGGGGTTGGCCGCGTAGATGGCCTCGCCAGCCTGCTCGTCTTCGCCGATCCTCGGGTCGAGGAACCACCTGTCCTCTTCCCTGTCGATCTCGTGAGCTCTCTTGGCGCCGTCGATGTTGACAGCGGTAAAGTATGCGAACCTGCGCGCCCTGCTCATCACCACGCTGAAGTGATGGTAGGGGAGCACGTGTTCGTCGTCCCCTTTCGCCTCCTTGTTCACGGCTGCGTCGGCCTTCATGGCCTCGGAGAGTTGCGGCAGAGGAACGTTCCCCGCTTCCGGCCCTAGGAAGTCCGGGTCGTACCCCTCCCGGTTGCCGTAGTCGGGGTCGATGCTGACCGCTTCGTCGGCTGGTGCGGGGGGCGGAACCTCGAAGATAGTCCCACCGGGAACTACGTCTGAGGGCCTGGCGGGCCGCGAGTCGGACACGACCAGGGGCGGCGTCGCCGGCGAACCGGGCGCTTGCGACGGGGCGCCGAGTTCGACGGTGACCCGAAGCGGGATCGTCCACGCGTAAGACCCTCCGCCCGCGGGCGTGGCGCTCGGGACGCCACCCGCCTCCCTAGCCATCGCGGCGGCCTCCAGGGGATCGGGGGGCTCGCTGTTTAGCAGCTCTTCCCTGAGCCTCGCCTGCTCCCCGGTGAGCCTCTCCTTCTTGAGGTGGGCCACGATGCTGCTCACGCGGACGCCCTCGTTGGCCACCCACTCGATGTCGTCCGGGTCCATCCCCTGCCGCCAGACCGAGCCGTTCTTGGCGACGAGATTTCCGTCCTCCTTCCTGGGCACGCCGGAGTGGTGCAAGCACACGACCTCCCATTCGTCGTTGAAGACGGGCGAGCCAGACGAGCCTGGCTCTGTGTCGGCCACGTAGTGTGCGAAGTCGCCGAAGAGGTCCACGAGCTGGTTGGAACGCAGCACGATCTGCTTTGCCTCCCCCTTGGGGTGCTGCACGACGTTTAGCGGGTCCCCGAGCAAGCACTTGCCCTCGGCGCCTATCAGGGGACTCCAACCGTAGCGCCCGAGGCCGATGCCGTTCAGCGACGACTCCCGCACCGCCACCAGGGTGAAGTCCATTTCCCTGCTGGTCAAGAAGAAGGTTTCGGGTTCGAGCCCGTAGACGACCACGGGCAGCAGGCGGTCGTGGCGATCGTACTGGTAGTCGAACTCCACCTCGCTGTACAGGGCGTCACCCTTGGTACGAAGCACGTGGTTGTTCGTGAGGAGCAGTCGCGGCGAGACCATGAAGCCGGTGCCGAAACCCTCGGTCCGGCCCGGCCTGGTGCGGAGGTTGATCCGCCCGACGAAGCGGGAAACCGCCAGCGCCGTCTCCAGGAAGTCCATCCCGAGGAAGTCCGCCTTGCCGAGGACGCGCTCCAGGCCGATCGTCTCGACGAGCCCGGCCCGAGGCCGGCCAGCGCGCTGTCCCTGTCCGCCCGCCGAGACCTTCCGGCCGACTGCCGCGGCGGCCAGCCGGTCGAGCCGCTTCTGTATCCTCTCCGGAGACTCTACACTGGCGATCAGACCCTCTTCGATGGCCGAGCGTTGCTCTTCGCGCTTTACCTGGCGGGTCTGCCAGCGCCTGGCGGATTCTTGCGCCACCGTCAAGTCTGGGTCCATAGGTCACCCCTCCCGGGTCTATTCTCGCCAACCAGCCTTCGCATTAGACATCTTCGCGATGAATCGCGGATGAATTGTCGACATAGCAGGACGGGGTTCCGAGAATGCCCTCTTGAAACCGTCTGAAAACATTGCTCGATCAAGAGAGCATTACCTCCACGAGCTTCGGCGAATAGGCTCGCTCACGGTCGCCATGTGGGGTAGAAGTCCTCTCCCGGGTCGTCGGTAAGCCTGGTGAGACCAGAGCCGTCAGAGTTCATGACGTAGATCTCGGTCCTTCTTGGGTTCTCGATGGTGAAAGCGATGCGAGTGCCTTCTGGGGACCACGTCGGGGGCCAGTGATCGTAGCCCGGAGTATCCGTCAAGCGAGTCCGCGCTGAGCCATCCACTTTCATGGCGTAGATATCCCCATCATCTTTGGACGCGAAGGCGATCTTCTGTCCGTCAGGAGACCAGACAGGTTGTTCTTCTTGAGCTGTGGTGCCTGTAAGCCTCCGAATCAGTGAAACATCACCGAGCCGGCGTTGCTCGGAGCCGTCGGTGTTCATCACGGCCAGATAGGGCCGGTCGCTGAAGTAGGCTGTGTAAGCGATCCTTTCTCCGTTGGGGGACCAGCTGGGAAGGCTGCCGCTGGCGAGCTGCTTCCGGTCGGAGCCGTTGGCGTCGATCACCCAGATCTTCGCGTTGTAGCCGGAGTCGTAGGCGGCGTAAGCGATCCTCCCTCCGTCAGGGGACCAGGAGAAGAAGGACTCGGCCTCAGGCGTGTGCGTCAAGCGCCGCTGTCCCGAGCCATCGGCGTCCATGACATAGATCTCGCTCTGGCCGCCGTCGCGAGCCGACGAGAAGGCGAGGCGTTCGCCGTCGGGCGACCAGACGGGGAAGCCGTCGAGGCCCGGAGAATCGGTCAGCCTCCTCTCCCCGGAACCGTCTATGTTGATCAGGTGAATGTCCGCCTCTGACGATGCCCAGTTGGTCCAATCGAACTTGGTGGCGTGGGTGAAGGCGATCTGACCCTCTTCGCTTACGAGCGACCCACCCGAATCGACGGGGTCTTCGACGGGCTCGCGGCCAACGCACCCGCACGCCAGGAAGGAAACGAGCCCCATCGCCACTAGCATCCGTCTGTACCAATCCTTCTTGGTCATCGCATTTCCTTCTCCTTCTGCAAGCGTTCGCTAGACGCTACAAGATGGTGATGAAAGACGGATGAATCGGGCCGGCTTCGCCGGCATCCTTCCTTCGACCGGTTGCCGCCGCCCACGACGAAGAGACCGTCCTGATCGGCGTCTACAAGGATGGATTCGACGGATAAGGCGGGGCGTCGGCGTGGGCGCCCTTCCCGGAATAGTTGGGTTCGGCCGAATGTCCCCATACCTGCATTTTGCTATATTGCTTGGTTGAAAAGAGGGGTACTTTCGGCTGTCGGTGGTGGAGCTAGTCGTGCGATCGCGAACCTGAGTAGGCCCGCGTTGGCGACCCCGGTCTATCGCACGGGAGGAGGAATCGATGGAGGCGGTCTCTGGTTGGGGGGCTACGGCGCGGGCGGATCTGGGAGGGTCGTTGGACGTCGCGATGGTGACAGCGGGACCCTGGCCAGCTAGCGTGCCTGGCGCAAGGGTACGCAAATGAAGCCCGACGCGGAGACGGGGTCCACGGACAATGCTCCGTCCGTTGCCACCCTTGTCGCGTGTTTCCTTTATGAGCGTGGTGTGCGCCGGCTCTTCGGCCTGCAAGGCGGCCACATCCAGCCCATCTGGGACCAGGCCGCGCGGCTGGGCGTGGAGATCATCGACGTCCGCGATGAGCGCTCGGCGGTGCACATGGCCCATGCGCACGCTGATCTCACCGATGGGCTCGGGGTGGCGATGGCGACCGCCGGCCCCGGTGTCACGAACACTGTCACGGCGGTGGCGAACGCGCACGTGGCGCGGACACCGGTGCTGATCATCGGTGGCTGCCCTCCCCGACCGCAGGTGAACATGGGGCCGCTGCAGGACCTGCCGCACGTCGAGATTCTGGCGCCGATCACCCGCCGGGCGCGCACCTTGCGGGTGGGCGAGCAGGTGCTCCGGGAGATCGACGAGGCGGTCGCCCTCGCTTTCGGCGACGGCGCCGAGCCCGGTCCCGTCTACGTGGAGATTCCCACCGATGTGCTGCGCGAGAGAGTGAGCCCCGCTCTGGTGCTCGACGAGTACCTGCGGCCGAAGCCGCGCAGGAAGACGCTGCCGGACCCTTCGATGGTGGAGCAAGCCGCCGAGATCCTCGGTTCCGCCCGGCGTCCGGCCGTGATCGCCGGACGGGGCGCACGCCGTACGGGTGCGTCGCTCGTACGGTTTCTGGATGCCTCCGGAGCGCTGTACCTCGATACGCAGGAGAGCCGGGGGTTGGTGCCCGGCGAGCACCCGTCGATCGCGGGAGCGGTGCGGGGCGCCGTCATGGCGCAGGCCGATGTGGTTGTCGTGATCGGGCGCAAGCTTGACTATCAGCTCGGCTACGGGTCGCCCGCCGTCTTCCCCGAGGCGGCCATGATCCGCATCGCCGACACCGCGGGAGAGCTCCACGACAACCGCCGGGGCGAAGTCGAGATCCTGGCGGACACCGCCATCACGCTGGACGCACTCTCCGTCGAGATCGAGGGCCAGAAGGGCAACCTTGACACCGAATGGAAGGATGGGCTGCGCGCGAAGCACGCCGAGCGGCGGCAGTCCGTCGGGGCGGCGCTGGCAGAGGCACCCGACGGCGAGGACGGTCGCATGCATCCGAACCAGATCTTCCACGCCATTCGCGAGCTCGGCCTGCAAGAGGGTTGGATAGGCATCGCCGATGGCGGAGATTTGCTGAGCTTCGCGCGTACCGGCCTCGATGCGAAGACTTACATGGACTCAGGGGCCCTCGGTTGCCTCGGCGTCGGGACGCCTTTCGCGGTCGCGGCGGCGCTCGCCTACCCGGAGCGGCCGGTGATCTCCGTCAACGGCGACGGGGCGTTCGGCATCAACGCGATGGAGGTCGACACAGCCGTGCGCCACAAGGCGCGCGCCGTATTCATCGTCGCCAACAACGGCGCGTGGAACATCGAGCGCTACGACCAGGAGGCCAACTACGGGCTGGTGGTCGGCACAGAGCTGGGAGGGGCCAATTACGCGCAGATGGCTCAAGCCTTGGGCGCACACGGGGAGCAGATAAGCGACCCGGAGGCCCTCCCCGGCGCCCTGCGGCGCGCCCTCGACAACGCCCCCGCCGTGATCGACGTGCTCGTCACCCGGGACGCCGTTTCGTCCGACGCCACGAAGGGACTCGGTTTCGTGCCCGATTACCAGGCGCTCACCCCATGGAACGACGCCGAACTCGAGCGCCGCACGGGGGCGCGCGCCCGAGATTGAGTTGGTCGGAGGTCAGCGCCCGTAACTCGGTCTCTACTTTCGCGCCTCGATGCCCGCCTCCTCACGGTCCCACGTCTCGGGGGTGACCCCTTGTTCCCTGAGGACGTTCTTTCTGACCTTCTGATTGGGCGTCCTCGGTATCTCCGTGACGAACTCGATGTAGCGGGGGACCGCGAAGTGGGGCATCTGTTCTGCGCAGAAGTCATGTAGTTCCGCCGGGTCCGGCTGCTCTGCGCCTTCCTCTACTACGATGCAAACCTTCACTTCATCCTCTGCTCCCGGGCCGAGGTCTGAGGGCACGGCGAACGCGGCCGCCTCCTTGACCGACGGATGGGAATTCAGGTTGCTCTCGATCGTGAACGACGAGATGTTCTCTCCCCGCCGCCGGATGACGTCCTTGGCGCGGTCGGCGAAGTACAGGTAGCCTTCCTCATCCATTCTGGCCATGTCGTCCGTTCGGAACCACAGGTCGCGCCACGCTTCCAGGGTCTTCTCCGGGAGGTTGTGATACCCCTTCATAATGATCCCCGAAGACTTGGGACGCACCACGATCGCGCCTATCTCGTCGGGGCCGACCGGCTCGCCCGTCTCGGGGTCTTCCACCTTCACGTCGAACCACTCCTCCAGCGGTTTGCCGGCGGCGCCGGGACGCAGTGGGTCGTCCATATTCCGGTACGTGACGACGCCGATCTCCGTCATCCCGTAGCCCTCCAGGCACTTGACCCCGAACCTCTCCTCGAAGTCCTCGACGATATCGCCCGGCGCCGGCTGGACGAGCACCCGCCTGAGCTGGTTGTCGGCATCGTCATCCCGCTCGGGCTGATCGTAGATGAACTGGAGGATGACCCCGATCGTGTTGGTTATGGTCGCGCCGCATGCCCTTATCTGTTCGAGCCACCCGGAGGCGGTGAATTTCGGCCAGATGCTGACGCGTCCACCGGCGAGCAGTATCGGGAGGACCTGCATGAACTGCGCGTTTCCGTGGAAGAGCGGGTTGCAGACGAAGGCCACGTCTTCGTCCGTCAGGTGGGCCGAGTCCAGGATCGCCTGGGCGAAGATGCCGCTGACCCCGTAGGGAAGCACGACGCCCTTCGAGGGTCCCGTCGTGCCCGACGTGTACAGGATGCCCATCGTGTCGTAGAAGTGCGTCTCGGCAGGTTCGGACACGGCTTCCGCGTCCTCGAGCTCTGCCCACGCACGTACCTCTAGCCCGCTCCCCGCGTCCCCGTCTTCGCCCACCACTACGAGCGTTTCCAAGTGCTCGATGTCGTCGGCGATCTCCGCAAACCTGGGGAGGTACTCTTCGTAAACGATCGCCACGCGCGCCCCGCAATCGTTCACCTCGTGGGTGAGCCAGCCCCCCTTGTAGTGTATGTTGATGGGTACTTCGGCGGCTCCCAGCAGGTTGGTGCCGAACCACGCCAGGACGATCTCGATGCTGTTTGGCACCATGATCAGCACTTTGTCCCCGGCCTCGACGCCCAGCCCCTTGAGACCCCCGGCGATACTCAGACAACGCCTGTACACCTCCCCGTAAGAGAGCGGCTTCCCGGTCTGCCACTGCAGGGCGGGCGCGTCCGGCCTCTCTTCGGCTTGCCGAGACAGCATTTTGCCGATCGTCCAGCCGTCCTTCACTTCTGTCGTCAGGGTTGTGAGTGCTCCCATCGCAACGCCTTCCTCTTTTCCTTATGTCGATGTGCGGCGTACGCCCCTGCGGGAGCGGGTTTTCCCGCCTTTGTCCTTCCTTCGTCACGGAGTTCCGCGCTCTGCGGGGATGCGTGGCACTAGCCACCGTGCGGCAATATACTTGCGACCATGACCCTCGACCCCGGGCTCGAAGGATCCGCGGAGATCGTCGTCGGCGACGACGACACAGCGGCGAAGATGGGCAGCGGCGATGTGCCGGCACTTGCTACCCCACGCTTGCTGGCTCTCGCCGAGGCGGCAACCCTTGCCGCCCTTGCCGGGTCCTTGCAGAATCACGAGACTTCGGTCGGCACATCGGTGAAACTCGATCATCTTCGGGCAACCGGAATCGGCGGGCGGGTCGTCGCGCACGCGGAGCTCGTCGAAGTAGATCAGGGGCTGCTACGATTCGCGGTGCGCGCCGAAGACGGGGAAGGATCGCTCGTGGGCCGTGGCGAGGTGATGCGTATGGTCGTCGACCACGAGCACTTCGTGTCTAGCCTGGGTTGAGGCGTCTTCGTCGCCCTCTCGGGATAACCGGCCGGATGCAGCGGTCTCGCCGACGGTTCCTCAGAGCGGCGGGTTCTTGCAGCTCGGGTGGAGCAAGGACTGAACGTCGGGGGCGTTGACGTTGTCTTTGGTGATGAGGGTGGCGCCGGTGTCTACACTCTTTAGCTTTACATCGCTGCCCCCGCGGATCCTCTTCACCGCCTCGTTGACGCCGTCGTAGCCCATGCGGAAGGGGTTTTGGGCGACGAGGGCGACGACAACGCCTTCCTCGACATCCTTCACTTCGTCTGACGCGGTGTCCCAACCGTAGATGAGGATCTTGCCGGATTCGCCTGCTTGCCGGACGGCCTCGGCGGCGCCTAGAACGCCGGGCTCGTTGGCCGCGTATATGGCGTCGAGGTCCGGGTGGGCGGTCAGGATGTCGTTCGTTACCTGCAGGGCGGTGTTCTGGTTGCTCTCGCTCGACTGGGTGGCGACCAGATCTAGCTGCGGGTTCTGCTCGAGGACGTTCTTAAAGCCCTCTGTGCGGGTGTCGTTGGTTTCGGTACCCGGTTGGAAGGGGATAAAGGCGATCTTTCCGCCCTCTTTGCCAAGCCGCTTGGCCATGAGCCTGGTGATACGCGCGGCAGCGGCTACGTTGTCGGTCGCCACTACCGGGACCTGTTTGGGCTGCGGGTTGGTACCCGAGTCTATGTTTACTATCACAAGACCCTGGTCGAGCGCCTGTTTGCTGACCTGATAGAGCACTTTGGCGTCGGTAGCGGCGTAGACCAGGCCATCGACTCCCTGGGTAATGAAATTCTGCAGCAGGTTCACCTGACCGCTAACGTCGGTCTCGGAGGTCACCCCGTCCCACTGGATATCGACGTCCTTATGCTTCGACGCGGCGCACTCGGCCCCGATCCTAACCTGCTCCCAGAAGGCGAAGCCTACGGCCTTCGGGACGACGGCGATCTGGATCGGGCCCGACTTTTGTCCGCTTTTCCCGCTGCTGGCGGGCTCCCTGACCTTCGCGCTGCAGCCCGTGGCGCCCACCAGCGCCGCTCCCGCGAGCCCCGTCCCGCCGAGTCTCAGGAACTCTTTGCGGCTTACCCTCCTCTTCACTGACGACATATCCGCTCTCCTCCCTTCCTAATCCGAAGCCGCGAGCCTGCGGCGCCGGTACTGATCCCAGAGGACGGCGACCCAGATCACCACCCCGATGATCACCTGCTGGTAGTAGATGTTCACGTCCAAGAGCACGGACCCGTTGCGGATCAGGGCTATAAGGAACGCCCCGATCAGGGTTCCGACGACCGTCCCTTGCCCCCCGAACAGGCTCGCCCCGCCGATCACCGCGGCGGCGATGGCGTCGAGCTCCAGCCCCAACCCGAAGTTCGGCTGCCCGGAGGCCACCTGGGATGAGGCGATCATGCCGCCGAAACCGGCCAGGGCGCCGGAGATCACGTACACCGAGGACAGGTACCGTTTGATCGGGATGCCAGAGAGCCGCGCTGCCTCGCGGTTTGAGCCCATGGCGTAGGCGTAGCGCCCTAGCTTGGTGCGCGAGAGCACGACGTAACCGACGATCGCCACCGCCGCGACGACGATAATGGGAATGGGAATGGGACCGATGACACCCTGGCCCAGCAACCTGAAAGAGTCAGGCGCCCCGAAGACGGCCTTGGCGTTGGTAGGGATGTAGACCAGGCCCCGGGCGACGCTGAGCATGCCTAAAGTGGCGATAAACGGGTTCAGGCCGGCGACGGAGACCAGGAGCCCGTTGACGAGGCCGCAGGCCGCCCCAACCAGGACGCCCCCAAGGATGGCCGGCACCACCGGGATACCGTACTGGGCCATCAGCAACACCCCCGCCACGCCCGAGAGCGCCGCCACCGATCCAACGGAGAGGTCGATGCCCGCGGTGATGATGACCAGCGTCATGCCGATGGCGATCACGGCGGTGTAGGAAGTCTGCACCCCGATGTTGAAGAGGTTGTCGGCGGAGAGGAAGACCGGCGAGGCGAACGAGAGGAAGACGAAGACGACGATGAGCGCCCCGGCGGCGGCGAGCTGGGAGACGACGCCCGAGAGCCTCTCGCGCAGGGCAGTCCCGCCGCTTTCCTCTGTGGTCGTGCTGCTCATGCGGCCTCCTCCGTGCCCGTGGCGAGCGAGATCACGCGTTCCTCCGAAAACTCCTCGCGGGGTATGACCCCCGCCACTTCGCCCTCGCGCATCACCAGGATACGATCGCACATGTTCAGGAGCTCCGGCAGGTAGGAGGAGATCAGAACTATGCCCCGTCCCTCCTTGGCAAGATCTCCAATGAGCCCGAACATCTCCGCCTTAGCCCCCACGTCTATCCCCCTGGCGGGCTCGTCGAAGAACAATACCCTGGCCTCCGTCTCCAGCCACTTGGCGACGACCACCTTCTGCTGGTTGCCGCCGGAAAGCAACTGCACGCTCCGGCGGATGGAGGGCGTGCGTATGTTCAGCTCGTCCCTGCGCCGCCGGGCGATCCGCCTCTCGGCCCCGAGGTTTATGAAGCCGAATCGGCCGGGCAGATGGGCGAGCGTAATGTTCTGGTCCACCCCGAGCTGGAGCGCGAGCCCATCGCCCTTGCGGTCCTCGGTCAGGTAGCCGACACCTTCCTCTATGGCGTCCTGGGGGTTCCTTATGCGCAGCGTCGTGCCTTCGAGTTCCACCGTCCCGGAATCTATGGGATCGGCGCCGAAGACCGCCCGGGCCAGCTCCGTGCGCCCGGCCCCCACGAGGCCGGCGAAGCCCAGGATCTCCCCCGAACAGACCTCGAACGAGCAGTCTTTAAGAACACCGTCGCGGCCCACGCCGCCCGCCCTGAGGAGCACGTCGCCGATCTCCGCCTCGGGTTTCGGGTAGAGGTTCCCGACCTCGCGGCCGACCATCAGGCGAACCAGCCCGTCCTCGTCCAGCTCGGAGGCTGGCAGGGTGTCGACCACGCGGCCGTCGCGCATGACGGTCACGCGGTCGGCGATGCGGAAGATCTCGTCCAGGCGGTGCGAGATGTACAGGATCGCTATGCCGCCTGCGGTGAGGTCTCTGATCACGCCGAAGAGGTCCTCGATCTCCCTCTCCGCCAGCGTGGCCGTCGGCTCGTCCATGATGACGACCCTCGCCTCTATGGCGAGGGCTTTGGCGATCTCGAGCCTCTGCTGCTCCGCGACCGTGAGGCTCCCC
Organism: Actinomycetota bacterium; assembly: GCA_046734875.1. GTDB lineage: Bacteria > Actinomycetota > Rubrobacteria > Rubrobacterales > Rubrobacteraceae > Rubrobacter_D. Next base: position 21,854 of record JBKPSF010000067.1, read on the forward strand.
GCAAACCTGTCGGGGTTCGTTCGCAGGCCCACACGCCCGAGCAACTCTCGCGCCTTCTCCCTCTCCGCGCCGCGGCTGACGAGCCCGAAGCGTCCCGGCTCGTGGCCCATGAAGAGGTTCTCCGCCACCGAGAGGTCGGGCGCGAGGGCGAACTCCTGATAGACCATCGCGACC
>JBKPSF010000068.1:0-16711 GCA_046734875.1 Actinomycetota bacterium
CCCACATCAGGGGCCACCACCCGGAGCCTGCTGTCGGGGAGCCCGCAGATGGCGGTGAGGATGTCCTTTACGAAGTGGGGAACCTGGGTCGAGGTGTACATCACGAAGCCGCCGCTGGCCGGTTCGGAGGTAGCCACCACCGCACGCGGTTCGATGGCGCTGGGGAGGAGACGCTGCTGGATGTAGCGTCCCTTCACGACCACATCGGCCTTCGAGAAGGCCTCGTCGATGTCCCCGGTCGCAAGCGGCCAGGTGTAGCACTCATTGGTGCCGAACTCTTCGTGCGCCAGCGGCGAACCGTCCTCGAGCGCAGCCTCCACGTCAACCACGGCCGGCAGCGGCTCGTAGTCCACCTCTATGTGCTCCAGGGCGTCCTGGGCCTTGTAGCGGTCTTCAGCGACGACCACGGCCACGCCCTCGCCCACGTGGTTCACCTCGCCGCGTGCCAGGGGCCAATGGTCGGGGATGTTGATGTCCTCCGTCACCGGCCAGCCGGTGGGGATGCCGATGGCCCACTCGTCCGCCAGATCGTCGCCGGTAAAGACCGCGACGACGCCGGGCTGTTCTCTGGCGGAGGACACGTCTATGGCTGTGATCCTGGCGTGAGCGTACGGGCTGCGGAGGACGGCGATGTGAAGCATACCCGGCAACCGGATATCGTCCGTGAAGGTCGCGCGGCCCTCCAGTAGCGCCGGGTCCTCCTTGCGTGGAACGCTGTTGCCCATGTAGCGCCGAGCCGTCTCCGTCATGCGGCGACCTCCTTTACGGTTGCGCCCGTTTTTCGCGGGTGCTCTTACTCCAGCTCTACGAGGTCCTGACCGGCATCCACGGCGTCCTCGTTCTCGACGAGGAACTTCGAGATGGTGCCGTCTTCCTCCGCCTTGACTTCGTGGAAAGACTTCATCACCTCTATAAGGCCGACCGTGTCGCCCGCGGAGACGGTGTCCCCCTCCTCCACGTAGAAATCGCTCTCAGGGTCGGGACGGCGGTAGAAAGTGCCGGGCATCTGCGCTTTGACGGTCTTGCCTGCCAAATCTCTCTCCTTCTAGGAAACCCTACTTCCGGCCCGCCCTGGCGGGCGGACTTCCACGTCGTTCTCTCCGAGCTTCCGGACTATGGCCTCCGCGAGCCTCGCCGCTCCCGGGGTGTCGCTGTGGACGCATACCGAATCAGACGGGATGTCTATGTCGGCGCCGTTCACGGTAATTACCTTGCCTTCCGTTACGCCCCTTACGACCCTGTCGGCGACCTCGTCCGGGTCCGACTCCTCTGTCACCTTGCGGGTGAAGACGATCTGGCCGTCGTCGCCGTACTCGCGGTCGGCGAAGAACTCGGTGATGACCGGCTGGTCCATCTCTCTGGCGAGGTCGTAGGTTACAGAGGCGCTCATGCAGTAGATAAAGAGCTCAGGGTCGACCTTTCGCACGGCCTCTATGATGGCGCGGGAGATCTCCTCGTCGCGGGCTGCCACCATGTAGAGCGAGGCGTGGGGCTTTACGTGCTGGACCTCCATGCCGTAAAGTCGGGCGAACTCGCGCAAGGCCCCGAGCTGGTAGATGAGCTCGTCGTGGATCTCCTCAGGCGAAACCCCTATCTCCCTGCGCCCGAAACCCACGAGATCCCTATACCCGTTATGGACCCCGACAGCGACGCCGTTCTCCCTGGCCAGCTCCACGGTCCTCCGCATAACGTGCGGGTCGCCCGCATGAAAGCCGCCAGCCACGTTGGCGGACGAAATGTAGCGCATGAGCTCCTCATCAGCCCCGAAGCTGTAGGGCCCGAAGCTCTCGCCCATGTCGCAGTTGAAATCTATGTGCATGTGCCTCCCTTCGGTCGGCAGCTAGTCAGCATTTCAGCTTTTTTGGCTGACTGCTGACGGCTGATAGCTCATTGAAGAGCCTGCCGTATTTCCGCCAGTCGCTGGCGGCGTTGTTTCCGGACTTCGAGGGCTTCGTCGAGGTCTACGGAGCGGAAGCGGGTCTTGTCGTTGGTCTTGGTCTGGGCGAGTTTGTCGCGGTCGGCGCTGATGACGGTTCCGATGGTGGCGTAACCGCCTCCGGTTACGGCGTCGTTGGTGAGCACGATGGGCTCGACGCCGCCGGGGACCTGGATGGAGCCTATGGGGTAGCCGAAGTCCACTACGTTGGCCTGGTCGGCCCCCGCCCCTGCCGGCTGCTCCCTCTCGACGAACCCGAGTTCCCCGCCCCGGTAGCGGTAGCCGACGCGGTCCGCGTCTGTGGTAACGGTCCACGTGGTGTTCAGGAACTCCTCCATGCTGTCCTCGGTTAGCCGGTAGCTCGCAAGGCCTATGATGACGCGCAACTCCGTTTCTTTGGAGTAGGTCGGGACGTGGTTGTCGTCCACGCGCATTCCGACGCGTTCGGAGCGGTTTCCGGCGTCGCCGATCTCTAGTTCGTCGCCTTCCTGCAGGGCGCGGCCTTCGTGGCCTCCGAGACCGATCAGGGTGTACGTCGAGCGACTGTGCATGAATGGTGGAACGTCTATCCCACCAGCCACGGCCAGGTACGCCCTTGCTCCGCTCCTCAGGTAGTCGAAGGTGAGCACGTCGCCCCGAGAGACCGCCAACGTCTCCCAGGTCGCCGCCTCCTCCCCGTTAATCTTCGGGGGCATCTCGGCGCCGGTTAGGGCGATGACGGCGTCTTCGGTGAACGTCAGCTCGGGGCCGAAGTAGGTGAGCTCCAGCCCGGCCTCGTCCTCTTCGTTTCCGACCAGAAAGTTGCCGATTTGGTAGGAGAACAGGTCCATCGCCCCCGAGGGCGGCATCCCGAGTGCGTACTCCCCGAAGCGTCCGGCGTCCTGTACGGTACTCAGGAGGCCAGGCTGGCCGACCCTAATCGTCATAGAGCACCCCCAGGATCTCCCGGTTGTATGCGTGCGGGTCATCCAGGGACCGGTCCGGGTGGAACACGAACTCCCTCTTGAGGTACTCGAATGTTCCGTCCTCGACCTCGGCGCGTACCCGGTCGAACTCCTCGCGGTCTATGCCCCTGTAGTTGAAGATATCGCCTGGCTTGGGGAAGACTATGGAGTCCTGGAAGTCTTTCAGCTTCTGGTCCACGTCGAGGACCGGGGCGGGTGCGAGGCCGTAGAGTTGGTAGCCGCCCGCTCCCTCCACGGAGTAGACGACAGCGAAGCCGCCCCCGAAACCGAAGGCCCGCTCGGGAGTGTAGGTGCGGGGCCTTACGTATTTGGGGACCTCGACCTGCTCCTCCGGGGGGACGAGCTGGTAGCACCAGGGGAGGCCAGGCACGAACCCGATCATGGTCACCAGCCACGGCGAGCCCAGGAGGGCGGCTATGAAATCGTCCTTGGTGTCGTATCCGTTGATGCGCGCCGAGTACTCGAGGTCGGTGGCGTCAGGGTCCTGGTGCCTGTCCCGGAAGCGCATCAGGGTCTCGTGGGTCCAGGGGTCCTCCATCATCACAGGCACGTCGATGACGCGGGTCTTTAACTCGAATCCCTCGGCGTCGCCGACCTCCTTGTCTATCTCCTTCAGGCGCGAGATCAGGTCGTCCGGGTTCAGCTCGTCCGGGTCTATCCGGATCATGTACGAGGCGTTGGACGGGCAGATGTCCGTGACGCCTGGGATGTCTTCCTCCCCGAGCTTGTTGGTGATCGCCATCGCCCGGAAATTCACCTTCAAACTCATCGCCTCTGCCAGCTCGACGAAGACGTACTCGTCACCGCCGTAGCTGTAGCGCGCCTCGGGCAGTTCGGTATCTACGCCGCCCATTGATCACCCCACCTTCCCTGGATCTATGCCGAAATCCTACTAGCGCCGAAAATCCCGGTCAATGTATCTTTGTAGTGGTAGACGCGTGAGAGCTTCGATAGGAGAACGATTTGAACGTTGCGATGATGTCCAGAACGGCCCTGATGGCCGCGGTGACGGCGGTGGCGGCCCAGATCGCGATCCCCCTCCCCTTCTCTCCGGTTCCCTTCACCATGCAGGTCCTCGCCGTCATCCTCTCCGGCCTGCTGCTCGGTCCCCGCTACGGCGCCCTGGCACAGGCTGTCTACGTGCTCGTCGGGGCGGTTGGCGTGCCTGTCTTCGCCCAATTCACGGGGGGGCTCGGCATAGTTCTGGGTCCCACAGGGGGCTACCTGCTCTCCTATCCGCTGGCCGCCGCCATCGCAGGTCTCGCCGCCCACGCCGCGAGAGAAGCCCCGCGCCGCCAGGCGCTGCTATTGAGCGTGGCCGCGGGAACGGGCGCCCTCGTCGTCATATACGCCGTCGGGGTGTCCTGGCTGGCCGTGCAATCGGGCCTGCCCCCCTCCGTAGCTTTGGCCCAGGGCGTCGTTCCTTTCGTTCCCCTGGATCTGGTGAAGGTTGCGCTCGCGGCGCTGGTGGCGACGGCCGCCGCGCCAGCCATAGCCCCCGCGCGGGTCTGAGACGGGTAGGATGATGCTCTGTTGTAACCAGATTTGGATGGGGGTCGAAGCGGGATGTTAGAGAAGGTACTGATCGCAAACCGAAGTGAGATCGCGCTGCGCGTCGTCAGGGCGTGCCGGGAACTGGGGGTGGCCTCCGTCGCCGTCTACTCAGACGCCGACGAGTCGGCCCTCCACGTGCGCCACGCCGACGAGGCCGTCAACATCGGGCCGCCCCCGGCGGGCAAGAGCTACCTCGACGTGGAGGCCATCATCGAGGCCGCGAAGGAGACGGGCGCGAAAGGTGTCCATCCCGGCTACGGTTTCCTGGCCGAGAACGCCAGCTTCGCGGCGGCGTGCCGGGATGCTGGCTTGGTATTCGTCGGGCCTTCGGCCGAGGCCATCGAGAAGATGGGCAACAAGTCAGCGGCGCGGCGGCTGGCGGAGGAGGCCGACGTGCCCGTGGTGCCAGGCTCGGAGGAGTCGGCTTCCGCGGACGAGGCTGTCGGGACGGCACAGGAGATCGGCTACCCGGTAATGGTAAAGGCGGCGGCCGGGGGAGGCGGGCGCGGCATCCGGGTGGCCGGCAACGAGGAGGAGCTCCGCAAGTCCTTCCAGGTCGCGAAGCGGGAGGCCGAGTCGGCGTTCGGGGATGGCTCCATTTACCTGGAGAAGTTTCTGGCCGGGCCGCACCACGTCGAGGTACAGGTGATGGCGGATCACGAGGGCAACGTCGTCCACCTCTACGAGCGGGAGTGCTCCATGCAACGCCGCAGGCAGAAGGTGCTCGAAGAGGCGCCCTCACCGTACATAGGCGACGAGGTCCGGGAGAGGATGTGCGACGCCGCCGTAAGGCTGGCGCAGGAGGCAAATTATGCCAACGCCGGGACGGTGGAGTTTCTGGTCGAAGGGGATGAGTTCTACTTTATCGAGATGAACACCAGGATACAGGTCGAGCACCCGGTAACGGAGATGCTCACGGGCGTGGACCTGGTTAAAGGGCAGATTTTGGTCGCATCCGGCGAGCCGCTGAGCCTGAAACAGGAAGACGTGCCGTTCGTCGGGCACGCCATAGAGTTCCGCATCAACGCCGAGGACCCCGACCAGGACTTCATGCCTTCACCGGGTGAGATCACATCTCTAGAGGTACCAGGCGGCCCTGGTGTACGGATAGACTCGGCCATCTACCAGGGGTATACGATCCCGCCTTTCTACGACTCGCTGGTCGGCAAGCTCATCGTCTGGGGCCTGGACAGGGAGGAGGCGATCAAACGCTCGGGCCGCGCGCTTCGCGAGTACCGTCTGGAAGGCATCAAAACCACCATTCCCCTCCACCTGCGGCTCCTCGAAGACGAAGCCTTCCATTCCGGCGAATACCACACGGGCTATCTGGAGGAGTTGCTGGGCGAGAAGGACTAGGTTACTGCACGCTTGGTAGATGGGACGGGCGGGAGCTTTCGAACGTCTCGAGGTCATCCTCGTGCGTAAGCGTGAGGCTTATGTCGTCGAGGCCCTGCATGATGCGCTGGCGGGTGAAGTCGTCCATCTCGAAGGTCGCGTGGACGTTGGGGGCGGTGACGGTTAGCTCGTCCATCTCGATCGTGATGACGGTCTCGGGATCTTCCCTTACGGCCTCCAACAGGTCCTTGACGGTATCCTCGGGAAGGTCGATGGCGAGGAGGCCGTTCTTGGTGGAGTTGTTCTTGAAGATATCGGCGAAGGAGGGCGCTATCACCGCATCGAAGCCGTAGTCCTTTATCGCCCAGACCGCGTGCTCGCGGCTGGAACCGGAGCCGAAGTTATCGCCGGCGATCAGGATGACGGCATCTTTATGCTCCTCCCTGTGCATTACGAAGTCCTCGTCCTCGCGCCAGCTGGAGAACAGGAATTGCCCGAACCCGGTGCGCTCGATGCGCTTGAGGGCGTCGCTGGGCACGATCTGGTCGGTGTCCACGTCAGAGTATCCGAGCGGAAGCGCCGTCCCCGAGACGCGCTCTACAGGGTCCATCTAACCCACCTCCACGGGTACACCGAGCTCGCTCGGCGAGGCGAACCTGCCCATCACGGCGGTCGCCGCAGCCACCACGGGGCTGACGAGGTGCGTCCTGCCGCCCTTGCCCTGCCGGCCCTCGAAGTTGCGGTTGCTGGTCGAGGCGCACCGCTCGCCGGGCTGCAAGATGTCGGGGTTCATCCCGAGACACATCGAACAACCCGCGTTGCGCCAGTCGAAGCCGGCCTCGGTGAAGATTTCGGCCAACCCCTCTTTCTCGGCCTGCTTTTTCACGCGCATCGAACCGGGCACGACCATCGCCCGGATGCCCTCTTTGACCTTGTGGCCTTCGAGTACGCGGGCCGCGGCGCGCAGGTCCTCGATGCGGGAGTTGGTACAGGAGCCAAGGAAGACGGTGTCCACTTCTATGTCCCGGATCGCCGTCCCCGGCTCGAGCGCCATGTACCGGAGCGCACGCTCGTGGCCCTCGTTCTCGGGCTCTGGTACCTCGCCATCGAGCGAGACGGTCTGGGCCGGCGTCGTGCCCCAGGAGACGTAGGGAACGAGGTCCTCGGCCTGTATAACTACTTCCTTATCGAACTCGGCGCCCTCGTCGGTCCGAAGGCTCTTCCACTCCTCGACGGCGGCGTCCCACTGCTCGCCCTTCGGGGCGAAATCTCGTCCCTCCAGATATTCGAGGGTGGTCTCGTCGGGGGCGACGAGGCCGGCCCTCGCGCCTCCTTCGATGGACATGTTGCACACGGTCATGCGGCCCTCCATCGAGAGCTGCCTGACGGCCTCACCGCGGTATTCGATCACGTGCCCCACCCCGCCACCGGTCCCGATGCGGTTGAGGATGCCGAGCATGAGGTCCTTGGCCGTGACATCGGGCGGAAGCTCTCCCTCGACGGTTACGGCCATGGTCTTGGGACGGCTCTGTGGCAATGTTTGCGTGGCCAACACGTGCTCGACCTCGCTTGTACCTATGCCGAAGGCGAGCGCGCCGAACGCGCCGTGGGTGGCTGTGTGGGAGTCGCCGCAGACGATCACGAGCCCCGGCTGGGTGAGCCCGGTCTCCGGCCCGATGATGTGGACGATGCCCTGTCCGATAGAGCCCCACTCGTGCAGCGTGATGCCGAACTCCTCGCAGTTGCTCCTCAACGCCTCCATCTGCTTGGCCGAAACTTTGTCTTTGATCGGCTTGCCGAACTCCGACGTAGGGACGTTGTGGTCCATCGTCGCGAGCGTAAGATCCGGGCGCCTTACCTTGCGCCCCGCAAGCCTGAGGCCCTCGAAGGCCTGCGGGCTCGTCACCTCGTGGACCAGGTGCAGATCGACGTAGAGGAGATCAGGCTCCCCCTCGGCGCTCCGCACCACGTGCTTCTCCCAGACTTTCTCTACCAGCGTCCTGGGCCTACTCATCACTTTCCTTCCCCTCTTCGGAATCCTCGTGTTGTTTTCTACCATTGTAGACGGCGAACGTGTGATCTACCCTCACGCCGCCCTCCTCGCCACGATGTTGAGCCGCACGTAATCCAGGGCCGGGGTGCCGTCGAAGGCCGCCACCTTCTCCGCGACCTCGGCCACGAAGGGAGCCCGCTCCCCATCAGGTAACCGCTCCAGGTGCCCGCCGAGCACGACCACCCCGAGAAAGCGGGCGAGCTCGTCCATCGAATCGAACGCCGCCACCTCGTCGTGCTGCCACGTCTCGATCTCCTCGAACCCCGCGGCTTCGAGGCGCCTCGCGGTCGATTCCGGATCGGCGTAGTACTTGTCGTCCCGCCAGCCCCGGAAGTAATCGCGAAAACGTTCTTCCCGAACCGTCTCACCGACCGCGCTCGTGGCGCGCGAGATGTTGCCCTCACCGCCGCACTGGGCGACGAGGCGGCCGCGTGGCTTCAGGGCCCTCGCCAGCGTCTGGAAGAGGCGGTCGTGGTCCGTGATCCAGTGGAACGTCGCGGTAGAGAAGATGAGGTCCACACGCTCCTCGACCTCGAGATCCAGGACGTCCCGCCGCTCCACCCTTGCCCGCGAATCCCCGGCGAACCGCCGCCTCGCCGCCTCGACCATCGCCCTAGACCTGTCCACGGCAAGCACGGACCCCTCGGGCAACTTGTTCAGCAAGAGCCCCGTCACCCGCCCGGTCCCGCACCCGGCGTCGATGGCGGCCTCGTCTCCCCTCAGGTCCAGACGCCCGAGAACCCCGGCACCCCACCGGGTCTGAGGCGCAGAGAGCTTCTCGTACTCAGCAGCATCCCACTCGCGACCCAGGATCACACCTCTCTTGTACTGTCTCAAAATGTGAGACATAATGACCGACATATGGACAGTATAGAAGCAGTTTCGGCCGGGAGCAAGAGTGGGGTCGGGGTGCTGGACAAGTCGGTGGCGATCCTAGCTTTCCTTTCCGAGGGTGGTCCTGCTTCGCTGGCTGACGTTGTAGAGGGTACGGGATTACCGCGTCCCACGGCGCACAGGCTCCTTTCTGCGCTGGAGACGCACCACCTCGTATCGAGGCAGGAGGGGCGGTACGTCCCTGGTCTGCGGTTGCTCGGGTGGGGGAACCGGGCTGCCGGGATTGGGCTCGTGGAGCGGGCGCGGCCTGTGCTTGAAGGGTTACGTGACGAGAGCGGGGAGAGTACGCAGCTCTATGTGAGGGAAGGGGATCACAGGGTTTGCGTGGCGTCTGTGGAGCGGGTGACGGGTTTGAGGGACTCTGTGCCGGTGGGGGCCGTCATGCCGCTCTCGCGCGGGTCCGCGGGCAAGGTGCTACTCGCCTTCGCGCCCGGTGGCGTAGATGACGGGCCCGATGCGCCCGAGCTCAGGGGGATCAGGGTCAGGGGATGGTCCCAGAGCGTCGCCGAGAGGGAGGCCGGCGTCGCCAGCGTCAGCGCGCCGGTCTTCGGGAAGGACGGGCGGCTCAGGGCAGCGGTGAGCATTAGCGGCCCGATCTCCCGCCTCACCGAGAATCCCGGCCAGCGCCTCTCGCACCTCGTCGTAGAAGCGGCGAGGGAGATAGAAAGTACATCGAGCAGCGCCTAGCGGTGCTCTGCGGACCCTACTTTGTCCGTTAGAATGTGGTTATGGAGACTAAAAAGAGGGTATTCAGCGGGATTCAGCCGAGCGGTAACTTGCATGTTGGCAACTACGTGGGGGCGCTCAAGAACTGGGTTGCCATGCAGGATGAGTACGAGAACTATTTCTGCATCGTGGATCTGCATGCTATCACGGTGCCCCAGGACCCTGGGGTGCTCAGGCAGAAGATCCGGGAGGTAGCGGCCATCTACCTCGGCTCGGGCCTCGACCCTGAGAAGTGTGTGATCTTCCGCCAGAGCAGGGTGAGCGCGCACGCCGAGCTCTGCTGGCTCTTGAACAGCGTGGCGCGCTTTGGCGAGCTCTCGCGCATGACGCAGTTCAAGGACAAGACGAGGAAGGGTGGGGTCGAGTCGGCAAGCGCCGGCCTCTTCGACTATCCGGTGCTCCAGGCCGCCGACGTGCTGCTCTACAACGCGCACCTGGTGCCCGTGGGTGAGGATCAGAGGCAGCACCTCGAGCTCATGCGCACGCTCGCCAGGCGGTTCAACCATTTGTATGGAGAGACCTTCGTCGTTCCGGAGGCCCTGATCCCACCTACCGGGGCGAGGGTGATGGCGCTCGACGCTCCCGAGGAGAAGATGAGCAAGAGCTCCCCGCGACCTTCCAGCTACGTCGCCATCCTCGACGAACCAGACTCTATAAGGAAGAAGATCCGACGCGCCAAGACGGACTCGGGGACGGAGATCACAGCCTCCGAAGACAAACCGGCCATAACCAATTTGCTCGACGTCTACTCCGCGATGTCCGGCGAGCCCGTCTCCGAGATCGAGGCCGACTACGAGGGCAAGGGCTACGGCGACCTCAAGAAAGACCTCGCCGAGGTCGTAATCGAGGGCCTCGCGCCCGTCAGGGACCGGGCCAACGAACTGCTCGACGACCCCGCGGAGCTGGACCGTCTACTCGAGTCCGGCGCGCGTCGGGCCCGGGAAGCCTCCCTACCCACCCTGAAGAACGCCCAGACCAGGCTCGGCCTCGACTAACCGGGTGCAACGCCTCCGCACAACGCTCGATCGCATCGACCGCAAAGGATACGGGGCCTATAGAGACCTCTCCGGCTCCCACGACTTCGATTCTTTCACCCTCTTCATAGACAGGGTGCAAAGGGACCCTTTCGCCCCGCCGTCTCTGATCCGAGTTCGGACCAGAGAGAACCCGTTCGACTCCGAACACTTCGAGAACCGCGTGCGCAAAGTCGCCTTCGAGGACTTCCTAACCAGGTGCGTAGAGAGGGCGATCAGACACGTCGTGCGCGGCAACCGCGGCTCCGGCGGAAGCGGCCGGATCGAGATACAGCGGACCTCCCAGGTCGTGCTCCCCCGCACCTCGATGGTCGTAGCGCCGGACTTTGTCGAAGCCCGCATGGCCGTGGGCCTCCCCGCTCGCGGCCGAAGCGTAGACGCCCGCGCGGCCCGTACGATGTTGCTCGAGGAACTACCAGAGGTCGTGCGCAGGGGACTCGTCCCGGCTCCCCAGGGCGGTGTAGACAGGGAGCAAGCCACGCTTCACGTCGAGGCGGTCGAGGACGCTCACTATCTGCGCGGGCGGCTGCCGGAGCTAGGTCTTGTCGCGTTCGTCGCCGACGGGGCGATCTTGCCCCGGGAGAGCGGGGCCAGCGACAGGCCGCTTATAGACGGCGCCGTGCCCTTCGAGAGCCCGGAGGAGTACAGGGTAGAGGTGGATCTGCTGAACGGGGGCACCATCTCGGGGATGGGCGTTCCCGGGGGCGTTACGCTCGTCGCCGGGGGCGGCTTTCACGGGAAGAGCACGTTACTCTCTGCGCTCTCGTGGGGCGTCTACGATCACGTGCCAGGGGACGGCAGGGAGCTCGCCGTAGCGAGGGAGGATGCTGTCAAGGTACGGGCCGAGGACGGCAGGAGCGTCTCGGGGGTGGACATATCCGCCATGATCGGAGAGCTGCCCGGCGGTCGTACTACAGAAGACTTCTCGACGTCCAACGCCTCGGGGTCCACCTCGCAGGCAGCGAACATCGCCGAGGCGATCGAAGCGGGAACGTCGCTCTTGCTCGTTGATGAGGACACGAGCGCTACGAACTTCATGATCCGGGACGAAAGGATGCGCGAGCTGGTGCGCAGCGAGCCTATCTCGCCGTTCATAGATCTGGTGCAACCCCTCTACCGCACCCTAGAGGTCTCGACGATCGTGGTCGTCGGGGGGGTCGGCGACTACCTGGACGTGGCTGACCGCGTGATCCTGCTTGAAGACTACAGACCTTCCGACGCAACACCCCGCGCCCGCGAGGTGAGGGAGATGTTCCCGCCCCGCACCCCGCTCGCACCCAGAGAAGTGCATCCCCCGCGGGGGCGTGCCATCGACCCGTCACCGGTAGACCTGAGGCGAGGCAAGCGCCAGGCCGCCCGCGGCAGGGGTCTTCAGGCCATCGAGCTCGGCCGCGAGCGGGTGGACCTCTCGTTTCTAGAGCAGCTCGCCGAGGCCGGACAGACGGAGGCGGCGGCCCGCATCATCGGGGAATGGGTCGCCTCGGGCGAGATCCGGGGCATGCGGGATCTCACCACAAAAGCACTCGCTCCGGTCGCGGGGAACGGCCTCGATTCCCTCGGCGGCTTCCGCGGGCATCCAGGCGAGATGAGCCTGCCACGCGCCCAGGAGTTGGCTGCCGCCATAAACCGCATCCGCCCATTGCGTGCGGGCCCGAACACGTAGAAGCAAGGTCGCTTCGGCTGGTATCATTACGCCCGAGCATGGTGGAGTTCCGGGACGATCTGATAGAGGAAGGCACCGACGTGAACGACACGGATACCCCATCCTGGTTCAGGTCGAAAGCAGTCGCCGTACACCTGTACACGGCGAGCGGTGCCGTGCTTGCCCTACTTATGCTGGTGGCAGCCTTCCAGGGCGAGGCCGTGAAGGCGCTGTGGCTGATGCTCGCCTCGCTCCTCATCGATAGCACCGACGGCCTTCTTGCAAGACGCTTCAGGGTCAGGGAGGCTCTCCCCTTCTTCGACGGGGCGCTCCTGGACAACATAGTCGACTACATGACCTACGTCTTCGTCCCCGTGTTCCTACTCTGGAGCGAGGGTTACCTGCCCGACGGCAACGCGGGGATAGTCCTCGCCGCCCTGCCGCTCCTTGCCTCGAGCTACCAGTTCTGCCGCGTGGACGCCAAAACCGAAGACCACTACTTCCTCGGCTTCCCCAGCTACTTCAACGTTCTGGCCTTCTACGCGATCGTCTTCCATCCTGGCCCGCTCTTGCTCGCCGCCATACTCGTCGCCTGCTCCTTCCTGGTCTTCGTCCCGATCCGATACGTCTACCCCACCCGCACGGTCGCCTTCCGCAAGCTCTCCCTGACGCTCACAGCCCTCTGGCTCGCAAGCTACGCCACCATCCTCTGGCAGATGCCTGACCCGGACCCCCGCATACTGGCCTTCTCCATCCTGTACCTCGTCTACTACTTCGGCCTGAGCCTCTACCTCTCCGCCAAGCTCCTCGAAGCCCGCCGCACCCAGGAACGCGAAGCGTAAAAGCACGCTGCGCCCTTCGGGCTCCGCTCGTCAGCATTTCAGCACGTTCCGGCCTTCGGCCTGCACTTTCAACACGGCGCCTGCGGCGCCTTGTCAGGGGTCCGGTTGGCCACCCACATGAGGTGTTGCCAGGCCCGTCTGAATGACTGCGCCTTCCGTCAGTAAATACAGGTCGAGCCCGTCACCCGTCATTCCCGCGAAAGCGGGAATCCACGGGTAGTCGCAGAGGTTGGCCTACGCGCGTTGGTATTGCCGCTCGCCCGATTCGGGCTTGGGGTCAGTCCGAAACCCTTCCTTGGGCATCACCTGCGGGGCGACTGCTTCGACGACCTCCGACAAAGCGCCCTAACTCGGGATGCGCCTGATCTCGCGGGATGGCATCATACGGTACCAGGGCGTCCCGCCGGAGGAGGCGGGGGAAGGAGGAGTCGATATGGCTTGGCACTTGGAGGGAACCTACTTCGAGAACTGTCCCTGTGATATGGTGTGTCCCTGCACGACTTCGGCGCTAACCATGCCGGCCGACGTCGAACGTTGCCGGGTGGTGCTGGTCTTCAACGTCGGTTCCGGCGAGATCGACGGCACCGACGTGAGCGGCTTGACCGTGGCGATGCTGGCCGATACGCCGCAGCTCATGGCCGACGGCGACTGGCGGGTTGGCTTGTTCATGGACGAAGCGGCCTCTCAGGAACAGGCCGAAAAACTCGTGTCGGTCTTCGCCGGCGAGCTCGGCGGCCCGCCGGAAGTCCTCGCCCCATTGGTCGGGGAGATGTTGGGCATCGTGACCGCCCCCATCGAGTACGAGGACGATGGCCGCCGGCACCGGGTGCGCATAGGGGAGTACGCGGAGATCGAGATCCTTGACTTCGTGCCGCCGCAGACCCCGGAGGGCGAGGTCTCGAAGCTGACGGGCGTCTTCCACCCGGCGAACTCCACCCTGACCATGGCCCAGGCGACCGCCTCTAGGGTCAGCGCATTCGGCCTGGACTTCTCCAACACCGGAAAGAACGGGCACTCAGCCCCGTTCTCCTGGTCGGGGTGAGCTCCGCCGGAAAAGTCGGCAGATCGGGTTTTCGAACGATCCCCGAAGGAAGCCAGCATGGAGCACGCTAGCGCGTTCACGCCGTCGGTTCTGGAGCGGTGGCGCCGGCGCGAGAACCTCCTCCCTGGGATCGTCCTTCTGCTGCTGGCGGCGGCGGGATGGGCCTACATCGCTTACCAGGCGAGGGCCATGAGCGGCATGGCGGCCATGAGCGGTGCGCGGATAAGCACCATGGGCGGCCTCGTCCCGTTCGTCGCGGGCTGGACGGCGATGATGGTAGCCATGATGGTACCGGCCACGCTGCCCCTGATCCTGCTCTACCGTACCGTCGCCCGCAAACGCCTGGGACCGGTCCGGGCAAGGGTCGGAATGGTGGCGTTGCTGGCAGGCTACGTCGTGGTGTGGGCCGCGGCAGGGCTGCCCGTCTACGCTTACGCCCTTGCCGCCGACAACGTGGGCCGGTTCGCGGCCGTGTTGCCGGCCGTGCTCCTGGTGATCGGGGGCGCTTACCAGTTCACCCCGCTGAAACTCAGCTGCCACGCACGGTGCAGCAACCCACTTTTCTTCCTTATGCAGAGGTGGAAGCCGGGCACGGCCGGTGCGCTGCGGCTGGGAGTGTTGCACGGCTTCGACTGCCTGGGCTGCTGCGTGGGCTTGATGGCGGCGCTGGTAGCTCTGGGCATGATGAACCTCGCCCTGGTGTTCACGGCGGCGCTCATCATCTTCGCTGAGAAGACGCTGCCCGGCAGCCATCGCATCGCCCGCCCCCTGGGCGTTTTGATGGTGGCAGCCGGCGTCACGTTCCTGACGCTCACCCTACTCGGCGCAACGGATCAACCCGGGATTGAGAAGTCGCACCCCGGGATAGAGAGACCCGGAATGAAGGGCATGGACGCCATGTAGTTGGCGTGCCTGGCTTTTCGGGTTTCCGGGACCGAACTTCGGTGAACCCCGGTGCGCGCGAACGGCTCGCTGCGCGTCCGGCGCATGCCCATGGAGGAGATACTACACGTCCGGGTGGACTCCGACGGTGTGCTCCGCGCCCACCACGGGTTCGCTTTCTGCGGGGTCCGGTTCCTGATCCTCGAACTGTTGGCGAACGATAGAGGCGGAGAGGAGCACGGGATGAAGGTCGAAAGCGAAGGCCGATTCGTCGGCCCGGACGAAGGCAGGGCACTACCCAACCCGATCGGCGGCCGCATGGTGGTCAAGCTCCGTGACGGGGACACGGCCGGCTCCTTCTCGGTACACGACAACGTGATCCCGGCCAGATCTCCCGGTCCCCTGCCCCACCTCCACCGCGACCACGAAGAGACGTTCTACGTCCTCGAAGGCGAGCTGACGGTGCGCGTGGAGGAGCGTGAGATCACCGCCCCACCGGGCTCTTTCGTCGTTATACCGCGCGGCGTCGTGCACCAGCCGTCGAACCCGACGGCGGAGCCGACGAGGGTACTGCTGATCTTCTCCCCTTCGGGAATGGAACACTTCTTCGAAGAAGCCGCCGAAGGACGCATCCCCCTGCAGGCGATACCAAAGGACCCCGACATCCTCGAAAAACAAGCAGCCTTCGCCGAAAAATACGGCTACGAGTTCGCGGAGTTACCCGAAGCGTAACGCCACCTATATCGAATGTAGGGGCGTTCGCAAAGCGCCCGATCGGCAGAAGCGGTACCCGGAGAGGTGGTCGACCTCCGCCGGTTTCAGGAGGTCCGTGGCGTCGTAGTGCCTGAGCATCCGCACCGACACCCGCCCCAACTGCGAGAAATCCCCGATCTTCAACACGCCCAACATGTATACCTCGTTCCGGCCACCGCACGCCACCGTAAGGATACACGCGGCCGGTCGGATGGGTCGGAACTGCGGTTGCATTGGTTTAGATATCTCACTATGATCCAACCTCGAGCACCTTCGGGGGAAGTGGAACATCGTTAGTAGCGGGTGGTGACGGCCGGGTGAAGGAGTCGGAGCACATGCAAGGCATTCCACGTTTATGGTTGATGTTCAAGCCAGCTTATCGCTCTTCTGTGCGCCTGGTAGCGATGATATTGCTGGTTCTGGCCGTTCTGGGGCTTGCGCAGCCCGCCTCGAGCGCGCCCTCCGCGGGGGCGCCCAAGCAGCCGACCGCGACGGGGACGGGCGGCGCCATCGCCACGGTCGACCACGACGCCTCTAAGATTGGCATGCAGGTCTTGAGGGATGGTGGCAACGCCGTAGACGCCGCCGTGGCGACAGCAGCAGCCCTCGGCGTCACCGAGCCGTACTCGTGCGGCATCGGGGGCGGCGGCTTTATGGTCGTCTACCGCGCCAGCGCCGGGAGCGTTTCCACCATAGACAGCCGCGAGACGGCGCCGGCCGCCTTCAAACCGGACAGCTTTGTAGATCCCGCAACCGGCCAGCCGATACCCTTCGACGAGCGCGTGACGAGCGGGCTCGGGGTCGGGGTGCCAGGTACGATCCGGGGCTGGGAGCAGGCACTCGACAAGTTCGGTTCCAGGCCCCTTTCGGAGCTGCTGCAACCTTCCATCCGACTTGCTAACAACGGTTTCACCGTGGATCAGACGTATCGCCAGCAGACGCTGGACAATCTCGATCGCTTCAGAAATTTCACCTCGACCCGCGAGACGTTCTTGAAGAACGGGAACGCGCCGGCCGTCGGCTCGACGTTCCGCAACCGCGACCTCGCCGCGA
>JBKPSF010000069.1:0-11875 GCA_046734875.1 Actinomycetota bacterium
GGCATGCGGGTACTGCCGAATGTGACTATAAATCCGCCGTTATCTTTCTCCAGGCGCGCCCGGAGAAAGTTCATCGCTGGTGAGCCTATAAAGCCAGCCACGAAAATGTTGTTCGGATGGTCGTACATTTGCTGCGGCGAGGCTATCTGCTGCACCTTACCGTCCTTGAGGACGACGATCCGGTCGGCCATCGTCATGGCCTCGGTCTGGTCGTGGGTGACGTAGATGCTCGTTGTCCCGATCCTGTTGTGCAGCTTGGCTATCTCCGTCCTCATCTGAACCCTGAGCTTGGCATCGAGGTTCGACAGGGGCTCGTCCATGAGGAACGCCTTCGGCTCGCGTACTATGGCCCGTCCCAGCGCCACGCGTTGCCTCTGACCGCCAGAGAGCGCCTTCGGCTTCCTGTCGAGGAAACGCTCGATGGAGAGAATCCTGGCGGCCTCGTCAACGCGACGGTCGATCTCCGACTTGTCCATCTTCCTCAGCTTGAGGGCGAAGCCCATGTTCTCCCGCACGTTCATGTGCGGGTAGAGGGCGTAATTTTGAAAGACCATCGCTATGTCCCGCTCGCGCGGGGGAAGCTCGTTTACGACCTGATCTCCTATAAAGACCTTGCCGCTGCTTATGTCCTCGAGGCCGGCGATCATGCGCAACGCCGTGGACTTGCCGCAACCGGAAGGCCCGACGAAGACGACGAACTCCCCGTCCGGGATATCCAGGTTCATCTTGTCGACGGCGACCACGTCCTCGCCGAAGACTTTGGTTACCTCCTCGAGGGTTACTTCAGCCATCCGCTTCCTCCTTCCATCTACCCGAACGACCCGTTCCCCCGTTGCCTTTCGGGTTTTACGACCCCTGTACCTGGCTGCATTCTACCTAAAGTGGAACCGCCCCGCGCAAATCGTATGTTTCCTTGACCTCGAGCAGACGCCCCACGGACTCCTCGATGCGCGAGCGCGGGATCTCCCCCGACCGAACGGCCTCCACGACGGCGTCGTAGGCATCAGCCTGCTCCTGCGGCGAACTTGAAACGATGAGCAAATCTGCCCCCGCCGCGACGGCTTCGACCGCAGCATCGGCGACGGATCCCCCGCCCGTAGCCCCCGCCATCGCGAGGTCGTCCGTGACGACCACGCCGTCGAACCCGAGATCTCCACGCAACATGCTTATGGCATCCTCAGAAAGGCTCGCAGGCCGCTCGGGGTCGATGGCCGGATACACCAGATGCCCGACCATAACCATGGGCACTCCGGCGTCTACGGCGGCCTCGAAAGGCGGAAGATCGTGCGCCCTGAGCCTCTTGCCATCGTGCCTGATAACGGGCAGGCCGACGTGCGAGTCCGAAGTGGCGGAACCGTGGTTGGGGAAGTGCTTGGCCGCCGAGACCACGCCGGCCTCCTCGAAACCTTTGACGGCGGCGGCCCCCATCCTGGCCACCAGATCCGGGTCCTCCCCGAAGGAACGGTTACCGATAGCGGCCCCGTAGCCCGTGTCGACCACCGGAGCGAAATCCGTGTTGATACCGGCCCGCAGGAGCTGGCGTCCTATCCTGGCCGCTATCTTGTGCGCCTCGTCGGGGTCAGCGCGCCTTCCGACCTCGGCCGCCGCGGGCTCGGGCGCGACCCAGGGCACGGAGGCGATGGCGCCCCCCTCCTGGTCCACGGCGACGAAGAGCGGCACCGCCGGTTCCGTCCGCAGGGAGAGCTTCTGAAGCTGGCAAACCAGCGATTCTGTCTGCTTCTCGCTTTTCATGTTGTGGCCGAAGAGGATGACGCCCCCGATGTTGCGTTCGCGCACCATCTTCTCGATGTAGTAGTCGGGCTCGGTTCCGCCCACGCTGACGACGAACATCTGCCCGACCATATCCTCCACGCTCATGCCTGCCAACGCGGACCTCCCTTCGTGCGGTTCTTTCGCCTGCTCGTTTACGGTAGTCTCATCCCGCGCGCCTGACCCCGGGCCTTCTCCGGACGAGTTGGCGCATCCGGTCAGGACGGAGATCAGGGCCACGAGCACCAGCACCGCATAGAGGGTGGCCCGCATCCTGGAGGGTCCGTTGGTTCGTATCAAAGACATCTTTCGGTCACGGTTCGGGCAGTTTAGCGCTGAGAGCGGGAGAAGTCTCGGTTATGCTCTAGGTGTGATCGAACTGCTCTACGAAGCCGGAACCCTCGTCGCCACGGGGTCAGCGAGGCTACCCGAACCTTTCGTCTGGGATGGAAGGACCCGCCAGTGGCGGGCCCCCGCGAGCGCCTACCGCGAAACGGTCCTGGGCCTGCGAGCCTCGGACATCCCCCACGAGGACCGGGCCGCCGCTTTCGAGAAGGTGCCGCTGGAGTCCCGCGTTGCGATGGAGCCACGCCCTTATCAGCGAGAGGCACTCGGCGCGTGGCGCAAGGCGGGGCTGCGCGGCGTCGTTGTGCTGCCGACCGGAGCGGGGAAGACGGCCGTGGCGGTGAGCGCGATGGAGCGGGTCGGGCGGAGCACGCTCGTCGTCGTGCCCACCCTCGCGCTATTGAAGCAGTGGTATTCGGTGTTGCAGGACGCCTTCGGGGGCTCAGTAGAAATTGGGCTTCTCGGTGGCGGGTACCACGAGATCACACCCCTCACGGTTACCACCTACGACTCCGCCTTTATCCACGCCGAACGCTACGGGGACCGCTTCGCCCTGGTGGTCTACGACGAGGTCCACCACCTGCCCGCCCCCAAGAACGCCATCATCCCGAAGATGCTCCTCGCGCCCTACGCCCTCGGCCTCACCGCAACTCCAGAGCGCCCCGACGGAGGACACGAGCTCCTGCCCGAGCTCGCTGGGCCTATCGTCTACCGGCGCTCGCCGGAGGACCTGGCGGGGACTTATCTCGCCCCCTTCGAGCTGGTGCGCATACCCATAGAACTGACGGCCCAGGAGCGCTTCGACTACGCCCAGGCGGAGGCCGTCTACAGGGACTTCCTCGAAAAGCACAGGTTGCCGATGCGTTCCCCCGAAGACTGGCAACGCTTTATCATGGTCGCCTCGACCAGCCATTCCGGGGGGAGGGAGGCTTTGCTCGCGGCGCGCCGGAGGCGTGAGATCCGGGAGGGCGCCATGAGGAAGGGCGCGACGCTGGAGACGCTCCTCAGGAGGCACTGGGACGACCGCATCATCGTCTTCGCCAAGAGCGTCGAGGAGGTCTACACCCTCAGCCGCAGGTTCCTGATACCCGGCGTCACCTACGAGACGCCGGCCCGCGAGCGCAAGGAGATCCTCGACCGCTTCAGGGAGGGAGCGTATCGTGCCATCATCGCTTCGGATGTTCTCAACGAGGGGGTTGACGTTCCCGACGCTGGGGTGGCCGTGATCCTGGCCGGAAGCGCCTCCCGCCGCGAATACGTCCAGCGCCTCGGCCGCATCCTCCGCCCGAGGGAAGGTAAACGCGCGATCCTCTACGAGCTCGTCACGGCCCAGACGGGCGAGGAGTATACGGCCCGCCGCCGCAAAGAGGCCATTACCTAGTGCTACGCAGCGAACACGTCATGGCCCGTCTGTACCGCGGCAGGTTGGTTCCCCACAGGCTCTCGCCGGACGACGGTTCTGTCCTGGCCGTGGCCGGAGAGCTTTGCGACCTCTACGTCGCGCACGTGGGATCTCCGAGATCCCAACTCGAGAGGGAGCTGACCTTGAGGGAGGAGGATCTCGGGCCCGGGCTCGACGCCCGGAGGGGGTTCAGGATCGTACGCGCCCTCTCGAAGCTTCTGGAGGAACGGGCGGGTTGGGGAGCGCCTACCGCGGCAGACCCTTACACCTTGCGCACCCGCGTCTTTGAGCTCGCCGCGTCCCTGCCCGAGCCGCCGGCCGAGGAGGCGGGTTTGCTCGAGGCCCCGACCCGCGAGGACGTGCTCTCGCAGGTCGCCCTGGAGACGGGGGTAGAAGATCCCGCCTCCTCCATGTACGCCGACAGGCAAAGCGCCCAACTCCTCGGCGAGTTCGACAGGCCAGCGCCCGAAGAGCTCATCCGCCGCTACAACGTCGCCCAGATACAGGGCGTACTCTACGCGGCGAAAGACCTCGTAGTGGATATAGGCTCTGGCGCCGACGCCAGGCTCGTCTTCCACTACGTCAAATTTCTAGGCCTCATATACGAGCTCGAACCGCTCGCCGCCGGCTACCGTCTCAGGCTCGACGGCCCGCTCTCCATCTTCGGCGCGACACGCAAGTACGGCCTGCGCCTAGCGCAGTTCGTGCCGGGTCTGCTCCTCACCTCTCCCTGGAAGCTCTCGGCGACCGTGGATTGGAAGGGCAGGGACGCGATCCTGGAGCTCGACTCGGAGACGACAGGGCTCGAGACCCACTACCAGGGGCCGAAGGCCGAACGTGAGGCCGGAGGCGTCCGCGAGGCTTTCGTCAAGGCCTGGGGGCGCGCGAAGGACACGGGAGACTGGAAGCTCGAGCCGGGGGCCGACATCCTGCCCTTCCCTGAGAAGAAGACCGCGCTCGTCCCCGATTTCACGCTGGTCAACGATGCCACCGGGGAGGTCGTGCAACTCGAGATCCTCGGTTTCTGGTCCGAGCGCAAGCTCGTCGAGCGTGTCGCGCTCCTGCGGGAGGCCGAAGAGCGGGGCCACCGCCTGCTCGTCGCCGCCTCCGAGAGGCTCGGCGCCTCGCAGGAGGCTCTCTCGGGTGCGGTAGAGGGGGGCGTCGTGCCCTTCAAGGACCGGCTCCCGGCCAAAGCCGTGCTCTCGGCGCTCGGGTAGCCCGGACAATATAATCCCGGCCATGAAGGAAAGCATGCGATCCCTCATCGCGCTCACCGTGGCTTGTACCGTGGCCGCCACCATCTTCGGTTTCGGGGCGCAGGTGTTCTCGTGGAGGAGCGTCTACGGCGGGCTCGGGAGGGAGGAGTTGATCCAGGTCACCCGCGTCTTCGTCTACGTGGCTTTAGGCGTCCTGCTCGCGTTCCGCGGCGGATGGAAAGGGGTTCTCGCCGCCATCGCCATGGCCATCGTGGCCACCTCGGCCGAATGGGCGCTCTATCCCTTCTCCTACGCGTGGGCCACCCTCGAAGATCCCGCCGGCTACGCCGACAAGTTCGGCGGCGTCAGGCGTCCCTCCTTTGCCGCGTGGGGGGCCATCTACGACGTACTCGGCGTCGGAATCTCAGCGGCCCTCGCCCAAGGGCTGCGCATCATGGCCAACGTCGATCCCAGAGGACCCTAGAGCACGCTCCGGCCTCGCCTCCGCTTTCGGCATTTCAGCACGCTCGGCACTTCGGGCCTCGCTTGTCAGGTTGTCGGCATCGGCGGCTTTGCGGCGAGAGGGGGCGGGGTGCTCGGTGTGGATCGATGTGAGATTATGGGCTGGAGGGCACGGCGGGGAGTGAAGGGGGCTGGTGATTGTTTACCCATTTCTTGTTCTTCCTGGCTGCGATAGTGGCGGGGGCGATCAACTCGCTGGCGGGTGGTGGTGGCTTGATCACGTTTCCGCTCTTGACGTTCGTCATGCCCGCGGTAGCCGCCGACGCCACGAGCGCGGTCGGGTTGGTCCTCGCTTATCCGACGGCCGTGTGGCGCACGCGGCACGAGATAGCCACTATCCCCCGTCGCCTGATCTGGTTGCTCCTGGTTCCTAGCTTGCTCGGCGGCCTGTTAGGGGCGCTGTTGTTGGTTTACACGAACGAGCGCAACTTTACCTTCCTCGTGCCGTGGCTGATCCTGGTCGGCACGGTACTCTTCGTACTCGAGCCGAGACTCTCTCGCAGGAGCAGTGGCTCCTCCTCGTCGCGCATCGTACCAACCAGGCTACTGCCCCTCGCGTTGGCGGTCACGCTCGCGGTCGCAGTCTACGGAGGTTACTTCGGGGCGGGCATCGGCATCCTGATGATCAGTGCCCTCAGTTTCTTCGGGGTGGCAGACGTGAGCCGCGTCGTGCCCCTCAAGAACCTCCTCACCGGCTGCCTGCGCGGCGCTGCGGTTGCGGTTCTCATCGTCGAGGGCGTGGTCGACTGGAGCTATGGCGTCCCGATGGTGCTCGGCGGCCTGATCGGCGGATACGTCGGAGGCATGGTCTCGAACAGGGCGCCCCGCCGCTTCCTGCGCGCGCTGGTCATCGTTATCGGTTTCGGCGTCGCCGCCTACTATTTCTGGAACGTATACGCCGCACCAATCTCCCGCATAGGCGGCGAATAGCACTCCGGCTTGGCCGGAATGCTATTCACGTACGACTTCGAACTGCTCGTCTTCGGCGAAGTCGAGTAGAAAGACTTCGCCGAGGGCGTTGAAGTCGTAGCTGGAGCCCGGCAGGATTCCTTCTTTCGAGTCTTCGACCTCGACGCCGGTTACTAGTTTGCCCTTACCCTTGCAACGTTTACATTCCGCGGGACGCCAGGCGGCGCCATCGTCACCCCGGCCTTCGCAGTTGGGGCAATCCCGGAAGGCCGTGTAACGTATCGTTATGGTTCTCATGTTTCGAATATTAGCAGGGAGGCGGGCTTGAACTACGTGGTGCTTCTGGCCGTGTCGGCAGGGATGGCCATTGCGTTGCAGGTGACGTTCAACGCAATCGGCCTGAGAGATCTCGGTATCGGGGGCCTGATCGGGATCTCCGGTCTGGCCACCGCTGTGGTGGGTTTCGTGGCCGTGCTCCTGACAGACCGCCCCGATTACACCAGCAAGGCGCTGCTGTGTGCACTCGTCTCGGGCGTGCTCGGGGCTTTCATACTCGGCTCCATAGTCCTTGCTGCCGGATACGGCGGCGTCGCGCGTACGCTCTCGCTCGTAATCGCGAGCCAGCTCATCGCTGGCCTCGTCGTGGATAGGACGGGCCTGCTGGGAGCGGCCTCACAGGAGATAGGCGCATCCAAAATTCTGGGCATCGCCCTGATCCTGATCGGCGGCATCCTCGTAATCAAGAGTTAGGTCGGGGCGTCGTTGGCGGTTCTTAGGACCGCCCCTACAGGTATGTGGGGGAACCGGGCCTACCGCCAGCTCTGTTGGTAGGCGATTTGCGCTTCGGTTAGCGTCTCGGGCTCTACGCCCAATGAGGCGAGCTTGGCGCGGGCGACGAGGTCGTCGATCTCGTCGGGGATGGGTTGGATGCCTGGGGCTATGTCGGCCGCGTGGTTGGCGAGGTGGTGGGCGCATAGGGCCTGCACGGCGAAGGTGAGATCCATGATCTCGACTGGGTGCCCGTCGGCGGCGGCGATGTTGACGAGCCGTCCGCGGGCCAGGACGTGCAACCTTCTTCCGTCGGGGAGCTCGTACTCGGTGACGTTGCGTCTGACCTCGCGAGAATGCGCCGCCATCTCGCGCAGGGAGGCGAGGTCGAACTCGTGGTCGTAGTGGCCTGCGTTGGCGAGGAGGGCCCCGTCTTTCATCAGCTCGAAGTGCTCGACTCCTAGCACCTTGAGGTTGCCCGTACCGGTGAGGAACACGTCCCCCAGCAGGGCAGCCTGCAGCGAGTTCATCACCTCGTAGCCCTCGGAGTAGGCCTCGAGCAGCTTCACGGGGTCCGGTTCGCACACGATGACTCGGGCACCCATGCCGTCGGCGTACTTGGCGAGGCCGCGGCCCACCCAACCGAAGCCCATGACGACGACCGCCTTGCCCGAAAGGAAGAGGTTGGTATTGGAGAGCAGGGCCACGATCGAAGAGTGGCCCGTGCCGTAGCGGTTGTCGAAGAGATGCTTCATCCTGGCGTCGTTGGCCGCAAGGACAGGGAAGGGCAGCACCCCTTCGGACGTCATGGCTTTCAGCTTCGTTACGCCCGTGGTGGTCTCTTCGGAGGCGCCGACGACGTTGCCAACGAGGTCGGGGTGGTGTTCGATCAGGCGCCCGACGAGCTCCGCGCCGTCGTCAACGATCAGCTCGGGAGCCGTTTCTAAAGTGCTGTGCAGGTAACGCTCGAAGTCCTCCTCGGAGGGGTCGTGGGTGGCGAAGACCCTCACGCCGCGTTCCGCGAGGGCTGCGCACACGTCGTCCTGGGTGGAGAGCGGGTTGCTCCCCGCGACCGTTACCTCGGCCCCCGCTTCGGAGAGCAGCAGAGCCAAATACGCTGTCTTCGCCTCCAGGTGGATGGTCATTGCTATCCTGCGCCCGCGCAGCGAGCCGTCAGCCAGCTGCTCGCCGGAGATCTTGTTCAGGACGGGGGCGTGCTGGGCCACCCAGTCTATTTTGCGGTGCCCCTCGGGGGCGAGCGAAGGGTCCTTGACAATCGATTCCCGGATCATCTCTCTCCTATTTGGTTTGCCGCTCTGCGGGCCAGACTCTGGCCCGCTTCCGTGCCAACGAGTTTACAATCCGGCCGGGCGGAATGCTTTCGTTCTTGCTGAAGTGCTGACTAGCTGAAATGCTGAAAGCTTTAAAATACAACATCGACGAGAACCACAGATACAGGATCATGGCCGCCTGGGTGAGCTATGTGACCATCCAGGTGATCTGGCTGCTCTGCGTCCTGATCACACCCCCGGCACTCAAACTCTACCCATCGAAGCTCTGGGCGCTGCCTTTCTGCCTGGTGACGGTGGCGAACGGGCTGCACATGATCTTTTTCCGCTACGAGTACAACGCCGTCCTCCGCCGGGCGATACGCATCCTCCCCTACGCCGAATACCTTACGCCCTTGCGCGAGGACCCGAAATACTTCCTCCCCCTCGGCGCCGCCTACACGCTATTCGGCCTGGCGTCGATCGCTTTGCTCGTTGCGGCGTAAGTCACGGCCCTCGTTCCCGGAGCACCTCCTCAAGCACGCCCGGCCTGTCGGACATGATCCCGTCCACCCCAAGGTCGAGCAACCTGCGCATCTCGCCGGCTTCGTCGATGGTCCACGCGTCCACCCTCACGCCCCTGTCGTGGGCCGCATCCAGGAAGCGCCTCGTGACCAGTTCCAGTCCCCTGTGGCGCACGGGAACCTGCAACGCGTCGTAGGCGGGCCGCAGCAGGCGCTCCAGCCGCAGCCGACTCGATACGTAGAAAGCCCCGATCTCGAACCGCGAGGCCGCCGTGGGAACTCGCCCACCCGAGAGCCGCCTGAACCGCCGGATGGTTCCAAAATCCCAGGACGCCACCAGCGTTCGTCCTCCGGCGCCGGCCGCCCATATCTCGCGCAGCACCGCCTCCTCGAACCCAGGCCGATGCTCTTTGATGTCCATGTTCACCACGACCTCGGGAAACTCACGGAACACCTCGGCCAGCGTCGGCACCAGCACCCCCTTTCCACGATAAGGATGGGCACCGTCCGACGCGAAACGGTAACCGGCGTCGAGCCTTCTCACCTCCGAGAGGCTCATCCCCGAGACCGGCCCCGTGCCTTCCGTGGTGCGGTCCACGGTGGGATCGTGGAGCACGACGATCTCCCCGTCCCTGGTCATGTGCACGTCAAGCTCCAGCCCGCCGGCCCCCGACTCCACCGCCAGCCGGAACGCCTCCAGCGTGTTCTCGGGCGCGCTGGCCGAAGCACCCCTGTGCGCCAGGTTCACCGGCCATCCGCGACCGGCGACGCTCCGCCGCTCCTTGCGCAAACTCAGCAGGACGACGAACATCAACCCGGCGATCATAACCATAACCAACCGCTTCCTGCCCACCGCAAGAACCTAGCACAGCCGAAGGCCCATGTGCAGCGTTGACCCCACTATATGTCTCTCGTATACTCTGCGGGCCGCACCGTCGGAGTGGCGGAATTGGTAGACGCGCTAGGTTGAGGGCCTAGTCCCCGATAAGGGGGTGGGGGTTCGAGTCCCCCCTCCGACACCACATCTCTCTAAAGGGGGTGCGAACGATCACCCCCGCCCGCACGCACGCCGCGGTGTATAATCTAGACGGACTCGCCTGTTCTCCCCATCCTCCCCGGGCGAGTCCTTCGTTTAGCTGGTCAGCACTTCAGCATTTCAGGTTGCTCGCGGGTCGAGGCCTTGCGGGCGGCTGCGCGTTGCGCAGCTTTATCTGACAAGCTGACAGGCTGAAGTGCCAACTAGCTAATAAAGAACAGAGCGATGTTGGTTAGTGCGAAGAGACCCATTACTATTAGGGTCAGGCGGGTGAGGTTTTTCTCCATTATGGTTGTGCCGGAGAAGGTGCCGCCTATGCCGCCGCCGAGCGAGGAGGAGAGGCCCCCCCCTTTGCCCGAGTGGAGCAGGATGAGGCCTACCAGCGCGACACAGAATACGACCTGGAAGAATGCGATTACGTAGTAGAGCAGCATGGAGGCTAATTTACCACACGCTTTAGCCTTCTGTTTGTTCTGGTTGGGCTACGGCGTTTTGCGCGGCTTCTATAAGGGCAACGAAGGAGTCGACTTCCAGGCTGGCGCCTCCGACCAGGCCGCCGTCCACGTCACTTTGGGCCATGATGTCGGCCGCGTTGTCCGGTTTTACGGAGCCGCCGTAGAGGATTCGGACGCTGTCGGCAAAGTCGTCTCCGGCCTCGTCCTTGAGGAGCTCCCGGATCTTGCCTATGGCGTCCTGGGCGTCCTCGGGGGTGGCGGTGTCGCCGGTACCTATGGCCCAGATGGGCTCGTAGGCGAAGACGATGCTCTCGCCACCCACGTCTTCGAGCTCTTCGATCACGCGCCTGACCTGGCCCGAAACCTTGTCCCACATGCCTCCGGCGTCGCGCTCCTCCTTGGTCTCCCCTACGCAGACGACGGGGAGTAGATCGGCCTCGATAGCGCGCTTCGTTTTCTTCGCCACCAGGTCGTCAGTCTCGCCGAAGGTCTCGCGCCGCTCGGAGTGGCCCACGATCACGGCCCCAGCCCCAACGTCGAGGAGCATGGGGGCGGATATCTCACCGGTGTAAGCCCCCGAGTCCTCGAAAAAGAAGTTCTGCGCGCCCGCGGTGACGGGGGTGTCCTCGGACATCCTGGCCACCTCGTGCAGGCAGGTGAAGGGTACGAAGACGGCCACGTCTACCTTGTCGGAGTCGGCGGCACGGGGCAGGAGGCCGGCGGTGTATTCTTCGGCCTCCCTGACCGTCTTGTTCATCTTCCAATTCGCCGCCATCATCGGGCGTCGGGCCATAGTCTCCTCCTCTACTCTTCGGGCAAAACTGCTACACCCGGAAGTTCTTTGCCTTCGACGTACTCCAGCGAAGCCCCGCCGCCGGAAGAGATGTGGCTCATCTCGTCCTCAAGACCGAGCTTGTTGACGGCCGCCACGGAGTCGCCGCCCCCGACCACGCTCGTCGCGTCGCTGCCGGCCACGGCCTGCGCCACCCCCTCCGTGCCCTTCGCGAAAGCGTCGATCTCGAACACGCCCATCGGCCCGTTCCAGAAGATAGTGCGCGCCTCAACGATGTGCCTCTCGAAGAGGGCGACCGTGTCGTGACCTATGTCGAGGCCCATCTTGCCCGAAGAAATGGCGTCTACGGGGACGGTCTCGGAGTCGGCGCCTTCCTCCATCGCATCAGCGACGACCACGTCGACGGGCAGGATCAACCTCTCATCGGCCTCCCCCATGAGCCGCCGCGCTTCCTCGAGGTAATCGTCCTCGACTAGAGAATCGCCGATCTCATACCCCTGAGCCTTGAAGAACGTAAAGCACATGGCGCCGCCTACGAGCAACGAATCCGCGGTTCCTAGCAGGCTCTCTATGACGCCTAGCTTGTCCGAGACCTTGGCCCCACCGAGGATGGCGACGAAGGGACGTTCCGGGTTTTCGAGGACCGCATCGAGGTAGTCTATCTCCTCCTCCAGCAAAAGCCCTGCGGCGGCCGGCAGCCTCTCAGCGACCCCGACGGTCGTGGCGTGCGCCCTGTGGGCAGCACCAAACGCGTCGTCCACGTAGAGGTCGGCGAGCGCCGCGAGCTCGTCCGCGAACCCGGCGTCGTTCTCCGTCTCCCCCGAATAGAAGCGGGAGTTCTCCAACAACACCACGCCCCGACCATCCCAATCTCTGTCTCTTATACA
>JBKPSF010000070.1:0-10519 GCA_046734875.1 Actinomycetota bacterium
GGCTCCTCGCCGTCTAGCACGCGGAGGATGTTCTCGGCGACGGCTTCGCCCTCCTGCACCGCGGCCTGGGCGTTGGGCGGCACGGGCTTGCCGTTCTCGTCCAGGGTGGCGGCACAGTCGCCGATCCCCCACACGTTGTCGTAGCCCTCGACCCGCATGAAGCGGTCTACCGCGAGGCCCTTGCGTTCGTCGTGGGGGAAGAGCAGGTCGTCGAGCTTCTTGCTCGCGCGGGCGCCCGCCGTCCAGATCACGTTCTCCGAGGCGATCTCGCGCCCGTCCGTGAGGATCACCCTGTTGGCCTTTACCTCTTTGGCCTTGACGTTGTTGATTATCTCTACCCTGAGATCGTGCAGTCTCATGTGGGCCACCCGGCGGAGGGCGGGATCCAACTCCTTGAGGATCTCCTCGTTGGCGTCGATGAGGATTATTTTCGGCCGGTCCGGATTTATGTTCGGGTAATCGGGGACGAGCAGTTCCTGCAGGAGGTTGTGCAGCTCGGCGGCGACCTCGACCCCTGTCGCGCCGCCCCCGATCACGACGAACGTGAGCTTGGAGTCTGGCACGTCGCCACCGGCGAGCGTGGTCTCCTCGTAGCGCTCGATGACGCGGTCGGTAATCTCCTCCCCGGCTCCGATGCCCCTGATGCTGATGGCATGCTCTTCGACGCCTGGTATCCCGAAGTACGCCGGCTCGGCCCCGAGCGAGAGCACCAGATGGTCGTAGGAAAACTCCTTGTCCCCGGCCCTGACCACCTGCCTCTCCGGGTCCACGCCTTCGAGGTCAGCCCTCCGGAAGCTGGCGCCGAGCCGGATCAGGGTCCGTCGCAACGGCTGCGCCACGTTGTGCGTCTCCACGTCCCCCCCGATGACGCTCGCCAGCATGGGCCAGAAAGTAAAGTAGTTCTCCCTGGAGATGAGCATGACGCCAACGTCGTCGCGTTCCCTGGTCAGCCTGCACAGCCTGGCGACGGCGTTGTAGCCGGCGAAACCCCCGCCCACGACCAGCACCTTCCTGGGAAAGTCCTTGTACGGCTTCCTCTCCCAGGGCTCGTACCGCCGTCTGGCCCCGGAAAACAACGTCCGCCTCAACACTTCGACGCCCGCAGCCGCGCCACCAACCGCCAGCGCCCCCTTGAGCAAACCTTTCATCAGACCCTCCCGATTCTTTCAGGCTCGCATTCTCCATCCCCATATACCCATCCCCCCGATGCAGTACGCCGGAAACTCGTACCAGCGCTCAGCCTCGTTCTTGCTGACCGCTGACGGCTGATGGCTGACGGCTAAGAACTACTGGCGGTCCCGGATCTGGGTGACGGCCTCGTCGAAGAACAGGTCGAGGAGCCAGTCGGCGGCGATCCTGGCGCGGCTCTGCGGGCTATCCAGCTTGTAGAGGTAGGTAGCCCGCCAGAACAGGGAAGCCAGAAAACCGCTGAACTTCACGTTCATTACCTGGTTTACGGCGAAGCTGCTCCCCGTCTCGACCAGTTGCCCTATGGGCCTGTAGTCGAAGGACTTCGTCTCCCTGCCTTCGATGGCAGCGAGAACGTTTCTGGCCACGGCCTTGCCCTGTAGGGGTTCATGTTGGGGTAGTCGGGCGCCAGGATGTCGTGCACCAGGGCGTGCAGCTCGGCGGCGACCTCGACCCCGATGGCCCCGCCGCCTATGACGACAAAAGACAGGTGCGAATTAGGGACCTCGGCACGGGAGAGGGTGCTCTCCTCGTAGCGTTCGATCACGCGGTTGCGTGTCTCCTCGGCAGCACCGATGCCCTTTATGTTTATGGCGTGCTCCTGGACACCTGGTATGCCGAAGTACGCCGGCTCGGTCTCGCCCGTCGGCGACTACTTGTTGGTGCTCGGTATCGACGCTCTCCACCTCGGCGCGGCGGAAGCTGGCGCCGTCCCGGATCAGGGCCTTGTTGGGAAAATCCCCGTACGGCGCGCTCCCACGGCTCGTACCGCGGCCGCGGTCCCGAGAACACGATCCGCCGCAATGCCTCGACACCAAGAGCCCCGCCACCGGCGGCGAGCGCCCCTTTCACCCAACCGTTCACAGTGTTCTCCCCGGAATCCGTAGGCAGCATTTTCGTACATTCGTTACCCCGGTGGCATACCAGCACTTCAGCATCTCAGCCCGTCAGCATTTCAGCCAAGAAACACCTGACTTGCTGAAGTTCTGAGCGCTGACAGCGCGGTTCGCAGGAAGGGTGCACCTTTTTCCGGACCGCTTTGCAACGGGCAACGCACGGTCCCACGATGCTAGTATGCGCGCGTGTCTTACGACGGAGCGCAGGAGAATCTCGGACCACTAAGGGAGCGTCTGGCGACGATCGGGGACCTGCGCTCCGCCGCCTCGGTGTTGGCGTGGGACAGGCAGACCTACATGCCCGCAGGTGGCGTGCCTGGACGCGCCGAGCAGCTCGCGAGCCTGGCCCGCGTCGCGCACGAGATGCTGGTCTCACCAGAGACCGGCAGCCTTCTAGAAGACGCAGGAGAGCGGGAGCCGGACTCCGACGATGCCGCCCTCTTGCGCCTCGCGCGGCGCGAGCACGATCGGGCCATCAGGCTACCGGCGCGCCTGGTCGCCGACACTTCGCGGGCGACAGCTTTGGCCGAGCAGGCCTGGATCGAAGCGCGCGAAGAGTCGGACTGGTCCCTGTTCGTCCCGCACCTGGATCGGGTGCTGGCATTGAAACGGGAGGCGGCCGGCTTCCTCGACGCCGAGCATCCCTACGACGCCATGCTCGACCGCTACGATCCTGGCGCGAGCACGAAGCGGCTGCGGATCATGTTCGACGAGCTGAAAGCGGGGATCGTGCCCCTCGTCCGCGCCGTCTCGACGAGGCTCGCAGAGAACCGCACCGCGCCGCTGAAGGGCAGGTTCGACGAAGCAACTCAAGAAGCGTTCGGCGGCGAGGTCATCTCCAAGTTCGGCTACGACTGGGGCAGGGGCCGCCAGGACAGGGCCGTCCACCCCTTCTGTATCAACTTTGGAGATCCCGGCGACGTGAGGATCACCACCCGCTTCGACCCGGAACGTCTCGCCGTCGGCCTCTTTGCCACCTGCCACGAAGCAGGTCACGCCCTCTACGAGCAGGGGATCGACCCTTCCTACTCGCGCACGCCCCTCGCGGGCGGCGTCTCGATGGTCGTCCACGAGTCCCAATCACGCCTGTGGGAGAACCTCGTCGCCCGCTCCAGGCCGTTCTGGGCGTATTTTGGCCCGAAGTTGCGTGCAGCTTTCCCTAATGCTTTCGATGGGGTTGATCTCGAGGCCATCTATCGGGCTGTCAACGCCGTTAGGCCGTCGGAGATCCGGACGGAGGCTGATGAGCTAACCTACGACCTGCACGTCCTCCTGCGCTTCGAGCTGGAACTGGCTCTCTTCGAGGACGACCTCGCCGTCGCAGACCTCCCCGAAAAGTGGAACGCGAAGATGGAGGAGTATCTAGGCATCACCCCAGAAAACGACTCGCTTGGTGTTTTGCAGGATACGCACTGGGCTATCGGGTACTTCGGGTATTTTCCCTCCTACACCGTCGGCAACGTGCTCTCGGCCCAACTGTTCGACGCCGCGGTGGACGAGCTGCCCGAAATCTTGTCCGAGATGGAGATCGGCGAGTTCGGCTCACTTCTTGGATGGCTGAGATACAACGTCCACCGGCACGGCAAGATGTATGAACCGGACGACCTGATCGAACGCGCTACCGGCCGTCCCCCCGAAACAGCCCCCTACCTCAGCTACCTCAAATCCAAGTTCGGCGAACTGTACGATCTGGGGTGAAACCGCCTTACTGGCCCTGCTCGACGATCTGCTGTAGTTCGCTTTGAAGCGTCTGGATGGCCTCTTCGGGCATCGTGTTGCCTCTCAGGACGTTGTTGAACTGGAGGGCCATCACGCGCGACATCTCCGAGTAGCGCCCCGATACCGGGCGGGGCCTGACGTTCAGCAGCGCCTCCCTGGCATCGGCGATCATCGGCAGCGCCTCCATCACCTCTCGGTCGTGGTAGAGAGCCTTGCGGGTTGGCAGGCGACCCGCCCCCAGCGCCCACGTCTTCTGGTTATCTTCGTTGTCGAAGAATCGGATGAACTCCCACGCCTCTTCCTTCATCTCGGAGGAGGCGTTGATCAGCATGACATCTCCTCCGAGGCAGCTTGCAGTCCGGTGTTGTTCGTCTACCACAGGTAGTGGAGAGACGCCCACCAGCTCGGTCTTTGCCTTTGATCTCGGATCGCTGCCCAGGGAGTACATGTAAGGCCAGTTGCGGCAGAAGACGGCATCGCCATGGAGCATGAAGGTGATAGCCGACTCATCCTCCATGTAGTTGGCCACGCCCTGCGGGGCCACCCCGTCCGAGACCATGCTCTGCTCCGTCGCGAGCGCCGCAACCGACTCGGGGCTGGCAATGATCACCTTCGACGCATCGTTCGGATCCAGCACCTCCCCCCCGTGGGTCCAGATGAACTCGAGGCCGTTGCAGGCCCCCCCTCGTAGTCGGCACCCTGGAACACGTAGCCATACCTGGTGCCCCTGTCCGTGACCACCTTCCCGGCCATCTCTTTGAGTTCTTCCCAGGTCTTCGGCGGTTCTGAATAACCGCACTCCTCCAGGAGATCCCTGCGAAAGTAGAGCATTCCCGCATCCAGGGTGCGCGGCACACCATAGATTTGGCCTCCGTAGGTGAGGGCCTGTATCGCCCCGTCGACGAAAGCGCTGCTCTCCTCCGCTGAAAAGCGGTCGGAGAGGTCCGAGATCCAGTCGTTCGCGGCGAATTCGGCCATCCAGATAGTATCCCCCGCGATGACGTCTATCCCCCCACCCCCGACCTGGAACTGGGTCTTGAGCTTTTCGAAGTACTCACCGTAGTCGTTGGGCATCTCGCGGAAGGTTACCTGGAACCCACCCTTGTTTTGCTCGTTGAACTTCTTCACGAGCTTGTACTGGAGTTCCAGGGGGATGCCCTCCCAGTAGGAGAGAACCAAGTTCCCGGGGTCTCCCGCACCGCCACAGGCCGAAGCCCCGAGCAACGCCACTCCCGCGAGCCCCACACCTCCAAGCCTCAAGAAGTCCCGGCGACTCAACGAGCCCTCGCCGAATCCCGCTACTTCGTTTGCATCGGTGCGTCCGCTGGACATCTTTCCCCGTTTACCGGCGGCTGCATCTTACCATCGGTCCGAACCGCCCGAGTACCGGGACATACCGGGACGATCTCCCGGCCGAAATGGGCCTTGCTCCCATGACTCCGGGACACCTCCCCCCGTAAGCTTCTCTTGCAGCGAAGAGATAAGAGCCGCGGTGAAAAGTCAAGGGGCAATTTGAGTCAGAGAAGGAGGTGACATTGGGACGGAGCCAGCCGAAATTAGCAGTCGGGTACGGGAAAGAGAAAGCAGAGCGAAAGGAGAGCAGGCGATGATCGCGAGGTTCGACCATCATCCGATGCTGACGGCACTATTGGCACTATCGACAGCCGTGTTGGTCGTGGTTGTGATAACGCTGGCCGCGCTACTCTTCACGGCGGCGCCCCCAGCGGCGACCTCCTCGGGCGAAAGCAGCGGCAATCCCGGCGCGGCCGTGTCGGGCACCGGCGACTTCTACGGAGACGGGTGGAACAACTACGGACACGACATGGATCAACCTTAACCCGCCCAGAGGGCGACGGCGCAGACTCAGCTGTCGCCCGCCACGCGGAAGCGGTAGCGGCCATGCAAGAGTGAAGCCTTTGCCAAGGCTAGCGGGGAGGGCGAACGCGAGATGAAAAGAGCGCCGGGGAAAGATAGCAGATTCTTGAGGAAAGGAGTAAACGATGCGACGAGCGATACTTCTGTTAGCGGTGATGACCGCGACGCTTGTTTTGGGTAGCGGGGTGGCCCTGGCGGTAGACAGGATCGGTACCGATGGCCCCGACACCTTGGGGGGTACAAACGGAACGGACAACCTCATCGGCCAGGGCGGCAACGACGAACTCATCGGATTGGGCGGTACTGACACCCTGTTGGGCGGGACGGGCAAAGATTTGATGTTCGGCGGGTACCGGGATTCCACCGGCAAAGGCGACGGTAACCTGGTAGGAGGGCCCGGCAACGACGCGGTATTCGGCTCCCAGGGCTCCGACAACGTGATTGGCGGGGAAGGCAACGACTACCTGGTCGACGGCAACGAGCCCAACCCCAAGAGAGATACCATCCACGGTGGACCAGGCAACGACGTAATCTTCGCCTGGAACCGCCCGGCTGGCATGGACCTGGTCGTGTGCGGCTCCGGCTACGACCGGGTCGCCGCCGACACGTCGGACAAGACCGCGAGGGACTGCGAGAAGGTGTCGATCTACCACCGCGAGTTTCCTGACGCGTTCTTCGAGTCCATTCCGGAGAGCTTCTGGGACGGTCTGCCGTAGTTCCGCGCGGGGGCTCTGGAGGGGTCGAACGTTACAAGGCTTCGGGCCCTCTTCCTCGTCGAGACGAGCCCCGCTCCGGCGGGGCTTTCATTGCCCCTGATAGACGACAGGAGAGGCATGAAAAGCGAAGCTAGCCCGCGTCGTGCGCAATTGGTATATTGATTGCGAGGTTCATAACCCTTTTCGCCCCATCTGCAGGGCGGACGCCCCGGTGGATCTGACTTGAGTGACACCCCGCGCACTAGAGATTTGGACCCGTCCGAAAACGCCGGGCTCGGCAACCACGCGGCTACGCGCCTGGCCTGGTCGCTGTGGTCGGCGTGCGTGGCGCTCGTGGCGCTCGCACTCTTGCTCGAGTTCCTAACCTACGATGCCGCGGACATTATGGGTATAGACGATTGGATCCCCGGCATCGCCACGCCAATGGGCATCCTTTCGCTGGTTTATCCGACGATGGGGGCGCTAATCGTCGCGCGCCTACCCAGAAACCCCATCGGCTGGATCTTCTGCGGCGTGGGCTTGCTGTACGGGACGAGACGATTCGCCCAGGCTTACTCCGAGTACACCCTGTACGGAAACGTGGCTTTTCCACTGGGAGAATACGCGGGCTGGCTCTCTTCTTTGCTGGAGTTTACTGGGCAAGCCCTCGCGGTAGCACTCCTGATGCTGTTGTTCCCCGAGGGTCGACTGTCGTCTCGCCGGTGGCGCATGGTGGCGTGGGCAGCGATCTGCGGAGCCGCCTTGGCCGCGCTCTCTGACGCGTTCTCGCCTGAGTCCGGGAACCCGTTCGGCGTAGTGGGTGTGATCGGCGGCCTCATCACAACGTACGAACTCTTCGCGGCCATCTATTGCCTCGGCATGACTCTGCTGTTGGCGAGCAGTCTCGCCACACTTCTCTCGCTCATACTCCGGTTGCGGCGCGTGCGAGGAGACGAACGTCAGCAGCTAATGTGGTTCCTGTACGCTGCTATTCCCGCGGTCGCCGGTCTGTCCGTGGTAGTACTCGAGTTTATCGTCTTCCGATTTACGACGGAGTTTTTGTTCAGCACCGTACACGTGCCATCACCCTGGCTCTCGTTCTTCTTGGATGCACAATACGTGTCCCTCGTCGCCCTGCTCGCGCTGCCGCTCTTCACCTACATAGCCATCCTGAGGCATGGGCTGTACGACATAGACCGCCTCATGAACCGCACCCTGGTCTACGGTGCTCTTACAGCCTGCATCGCCGGGATCTACGCGCTCGCAGTGGGCGGCATCGGCACCGTCGTCGAGACGCGGGGCAACCTCGGGATCTCGCTGCTGGCGGCGGTGCTGGTAGCCGTAATTTTTCAGCCGCTCAGGAGCAGGCTCCAGCGCGGCGTCAACCGCCTGATGTACGGCGAGCGCGACGACCCTTACGCGGTTACGTCGCGACTGGGACGACGCCTGGAGGCCGCGATCGAGCCCGAGGCGGTCTTGCCCACGGTCACCGAGACCATCGCCCAGGCGCTCAAGTTGCCCTACGTGGCCATACTCCTGAAGGAGGGAGAGGGCTACCGGAGCACGGCAGCTTACGGGGCACCCACGGAAGAATCCGAGTCGTTGCCGCTCGTGTACCAGAGGGAGGAGATCGGACGCCTGCTGATCGCCCCGAGGGCTCCCGGCGAGGAATTCTCCACGGCCGATCGCAGACTTCTGGAAGATCTCGCCCGGCAAGCGGAGGTTGCCGCGCATGCCGTCAGGCTGACCACGGATCTACAGCGCTCCCGCGAGCGGCTGGTGGCGACCAGGGAGGAGGAGCGCCGTCGTCTCAGGCGCGACCTGCACGACGGCGTAGGGCCCACCCTGACGGGCCTGGCCCTGCAGCTCAACGCAGCGCGAAAGATGGTGGACCGCAACCAGCCGCAAGACGCGGCAGAAACGCTTGCCCGCCTGGAAGAGCGAACCGAGGAGACGATAGACGAAATGCGGCGGCTAATCTACGGTCTGCGTCCGCCCGCCCTGGACGACCTCGGGCTCATGCCATCCATCCGCCAGCAGGCGCAAAGCCACGGGATGTTCGACTATCCCGTGAACGCCGGGAGAGACGAACGGACGGAGAACGGGCTTCACTTCTCGATGGAGGCGCCGGAGGAGCTGCCGCCGCTGCCGGCGGCAGTGGAGGTAGCCTGCTACCGCATTGTTCAAGAAGCTATCACTAACGTCGCGCGCCACGCCCACGCCGGGATCTGCCGCGTCCGTATCGCCGTCGACAGCGAGGCAGGTATGCTGGAGGTAGAGATCACAGACGATGGCGTAGGGATACCCGGGGATCGCGTCGCCGGGATAGGGCTCTCCTCCATGCGCGAACGGGCGGAGGAACTCGGCGGAACGCTCGTCGTCGGGCCCATGCCGGAGAGTGGCACGCGCGTGTCGGCACGCCTCCCGCTGCACAGCGCCACCAGGGAGCACCAGAAGGGAGCAACGTCGTGGAGCCCATAATCCGCATCCTGATAGCCGACGACCACGCAATAGTCAGGGAAGGGCTGCGCGCCGTGCTCGGCTCCGAACCAGACATGGAGGTCGTGGGCGAGGCAACCACCGGCAAAGAGGTCGTAGAGCAGGCCGCCGAACTCAGGCCGGACCTCATCCTCATGGACATCCAGATGCCCGATCTAAACGGCATAGAAGCCACCCGCCGCATCCTTGGAGCGAACCCCGGCATCGGGGTCGTGGTCCTCACCATGTTCGGGGACGACGACTCTGTGTTCTCCGCCATGCGCGCAGGGGCCCGCGGGTATGTGCTGAAAGGCGCGCCTCCATCCGAGATCCTGAGGGTGTTGCGAGCCGTGGCCGAAGGCGAGGCCCTCTTCGGGCCCGAGATCGCCCGCCGCCTCACGACCTTCTTCTCCGCTCCCAGACCGCCCTCCCCCGAGGAGACATTCTCGGAGCTCACCTCCCGCGAGCGTGAGATCCTCGACCTCATCGCCCAGGGTCACACCAACGCCAAAATAGCCAGGCACCTCTTCGTCAGCCCCAAGACCGTGCGTAACCACATCTCCCATATCTTCACCAAGTTGCAGATCGCCGACCGAACGCAGGCCATCCTCAGGGCCCGCGAAGCCGGTCTGGGCCAAGACGCCGTCTCTTAGCGTGTCAGCATTTCAGCTATTCTCTCGTGGACGATCGCTTGCGGGCGCATTGGCGACCACAGAGCTCGGCCGTTGCTGCTAGGGTCATCGAGAATTCTAGGGCTTGTCGGGGGCTGGGGTTACTTCGGATCTTCAGCAGCTCCTGACAGGAAGGTCTTCTCGATCCAGGCTACCGCGTGCTGGACGAGCGGGCGTGCCTCGAACAGGTGGGCTGTGGCCTCTCCTACCGGTCCGCTCTTTCCGCACCCGGCCGCGAG
This sequence comes from Actinomycetota bacterium, assembly GCA_046734875.1. GTDB lineage: Bacteria > Actinomycetota > Rubrobacteria > Rubrobacterales > Rubrobacteraceae > Rubrobacter_D. The sequence continues at coordinate 9,762 of JBKPSF010000070.1, forward strand.
CGCCGAGCGGGCGATGTATTCGATGTAGTCCTCCTCGCCTATGGCACGCTCGTAGGGCAGGGCACCTTCTGAGGTGTCGATGTCGGAGAACGTCTGCCAGACGCGCTCGCCTCCATCGAATATCGGGTAACGGTAGACCACGCGGCGTTTCTCGGGGACCCTCGCCACAGCCTCTGCGTGGTGCACGAGGGTCACAGTGTCCAGCGGCGCGCCAAGCATCGCAACCTGCCCGCCGAGCTCGACCAGCCTGGCGTAAGGCGTGCCTGTGCCGTAGGCGTCGTCGCAGGAGTGGTAAGCCGTGATCTCCGCGGCGAGCGGCCCGACGGCGGCCACGCCGGCCTCGGGATGCCCGCTGTGGAGCGCACCCGGCCAGGTTCTCAAAGCCTCCGCCACCCGCCCATGGTCGCGGCGCGAGAGCGAGACGCGGGGGTCGTAGGCCGGCTGCTCGTCAAGATAAGCGCGCCTCGCCCTCTCATCCAGCGCGTCGAGGTCGTCGGGCGGCGCATCCTGCCAGCCGGTGTAGGCTACCAGCGTCCCCCCTGGTCCAAGAGCCTCCAGCAAGGCACGCACGACGGTCTCCGCGCCGCCAACCACATGCCCGATCGCGCTCAAGCGGCAATGCACCATCACCACCCCGCCACGCCGCAACCCAAGCCCCTCCAGATCACGAACAAGCCCGGACCGCGTCACCAGCATGCACCACAAGGTAGCATCAGCACCGTAGCCTGGCCAACCCGGCTGACAAGCGACCAAAGGGA
>JBKPSF010000071.1:0-3051 GCA_046734875.1 Actinomycetota bacterium
GAGTAAAGCCCCTCGCAAAACTCCTCCTGGTTAAATCGCAAGCTTAGGCATCGGAATTATTCTAGAGCTGCCTAATGAGCGCGACCGCGGGGTGCGGCGCAGGCCACAGGGCTCGAGCCACGGCGTGGCGTGCTGGTGACCGGTACGCTACTGGGTACCTTGCAGGGCTCGGCGTGGCGTCCTTAATGGCGTGTCGGGGTCGCAAAGGTTGGAGGCGGTGACCAGCGCGACCGTGAACTTTTCCGGATCGCTCTGCCCCTGACTATTACAACACGATTTCTGCGAAGCTGAACTTCCGCTTTACGGAGTTCTAAGAAGTTCATCCTTCCAGAAGGTGAAGGGGCAACCATGGGCTCTAGAGTCCGTAGCGTCCTTGTAATCATCGTTTCATGGTGTAGGATGAACCAAGCACGCGAGACAAAATAGATCGCGTCGAAGGCGTAGGATCGCTACCCGCCTTCCCTTCTAGACCCGGGTTAGCCTCCCTCCCTACCAAAGTGCCGCCTGGCACCAACGCCCCGCCGAACGAACGGTGGGAGGAAGGGGCACAAGCCCATGGCGCAGATACTACAACGCGTCCAAGCCCGCTACGAGAGCCGCGAGATGCCCTTCGGCAAGGTCTACCAGTGGCAACCGGCCCGCGTCACCCTCGAATGCGACTGCGCCGAGAAGGTGATCCTTAGCGCTACGAGCACCACGACCACCTGTAGCCGGTGCGGCGCCGACCTCGGCGGCTTCGTCCGCGACATCAGGGAGCGCGAAGCCACTCTGCCGGACGACCTCACCCACCCCTGGTTCTACGATGCCACAGAGCGGGCACGACAACACGAGCACGATGAGGCCGCTCATATTGAAGGCTCGCCCTGGCGCTACGACGATATTACGGCGGCCAGCAACGAGGAGTAAGCCGAAGGAGAAGGACTCTCATGCGAGCACAACAAACCGTCGATGAAATGGCTGAGGAGGTACTCTCGAGGCAGGCGAGAGCCCTCGCCCAGCGAACCGGAGAGCCGCTCGTCGAGGCGCTGGAGGATGTCCTCGAGACCCCGGCCGGTAGGCAGCTCGAAGAGTTGAGGTGCGGTTCTCACCGACACGAGCAGACGCGCTACTGGCAGGCCAATCTCCTGTTCGAGCGCATGAGTGAGCAGGCCGGACATCCCGTACATCCTGCATAGGAGCAAGGTCGTCTACTACGGCGGTGCTTTCCTCCAGAGGAGGGTTCCATATATGCGCTCTGAGAAAGCACAGATCGGCAAACAGGTGAGGGTGGGCGAGGGCTCTGGGCTTCCCCCCGAGTTGCGGGGACTGAAGGGCACGCTCAGCGGAAAGTGGGCCAACCCCTGGGGCACCCCAGAGAACCTCGTCCTCGAAGTGCGGCTGGAGGACGGGCGCACGCGGCTGTTCTGGAACCACGAGTTGGAGGGCCTCAGGGAAGGTGCGTAGGCGGGGCTTGCGGCCTATGGGACGACCGCGTGAGCGCCCCCTTAGTGTGAGGGATTCCGACTTCCTCATAATGCGGGGTAGATAGGCGCTATGGAATTGCGAACCGCGGCCATCTGAGCCGTGGCTATGGGCTTCGGGCGCTTCCTTCGTGCTCTAGCGCACATACTGATCTATCGCACGGAATCCTCACTCAGAGAGGGGTAGGATGCGACCGTTAGATCTAACCTAGGCGGGACTGAGGAGAACCGCCCCCGATAAAGGAACCACAGCGCGATGCCATCGGCCAACGAAAGAATAGAACGCAAGTACCGGCTCTTAGAGCAGCTAGATCCCAAGCACGCGGCCCAGCTGGTCGGCACGTTCATGAACCCCCTGGCAGCTGCCATCCAAGCAAGCAGCGCGAGCGAGCGCCAGCAAGCGCTGGATAACGCCTAGTGTAGGAGAGCTTCATTGCCACCCTCAAGACCGAACTCGTCCATAGGCGCCGCTTTCCCGATCGGGAGGTAGCAAGGAGCGCCATCTTCGAGTATCTGGAGAAGGGTTCTACAACCGACGCAGGCTGCATTCGGCTTTGAGCTACCAGAGCCCTATGAGTTACGAGGAGGCTACAATGGAAGGAGCGGCCGTGGCGTAGATGCTACCCGTCCACGAAACCGAAGTAGTTCCAGTGTACAAGCTTGCGAGACTCCATGATTTGAATGGGTCAACTTCATTGCAACCCGCTGTAAGAACGCAAAGTTGACCTTGAGCGATCTCGAAAGACGGTCAAGGGATGATCTCCGACCCAAAGGTATAGCGTCGGGGCGGGCCTCAGAGCTCCGCAAGCTGCGCACAGAGGCGCTTAGAACGGCCCGTCGGCGAAGCGCGAGCGCGTTGCGGCCAGTCGTCCCAGCAGTGCTACACTGAGCCTTCGTTACCGGTCCTTTCAGGAAAGATGAGATGGCCAAATCGATGGTCCCTTCAAAGCGCCCCGCTGGTTGGCTCAAGCACTGGCTGCTCAAGTACCGCGTGGAGGATGTGCCTGGCCCGGTGGCGAAGGAGGATCGGACCGAGCGGCATGCGTGGTGGCAGGTCGTCTGCCTAACTGGCGTAGACTACTTTTCTACTTTGGGCTACATACCCGGCATCGCGGCACTAGCGGCCGGAGCCCTCTCACCTATTGCCACGATGTTCGTCGTGCTCTTGACCCTCTTCGGAGCCTTGCCGATGTACAGGCGCGTCGCCAAGGAGAGCCCGAGTGGTCAGGGTTCGATCGCGATGCTCGAGCGCCTGCTCTCCTTGTGGACGGGCAAGGCAATCGTGCTTTGCCTCCTAGGGTTCGTGGCAACTGGATGGTTGATCACTATAACCCTCTCGGCTGCAGATGCCGCAACCCATGTCACCCAGAACCCCCTTGTGCCAAGTGCCTTCCGAGGCCAGGAGGTGGCCATTACGCTGGTGCTGCTGGCAGTACTAGGGGGGATTTTCCTCAGGGGCTTCAAAGAAGCCATCGGCATCGCGGTCTTGATCGTCGGCACATACTTGTTGCTGACAATGGTCGTAGTGGCCGTTGGCTTCTTCGAGATGGCGATGCAGCCTCAGAACATCGGCAACTGGCAAAGCTCCCTG
>JBKPSF010000072.1:0-2882 GCA_046734875.1 Actinomycetota bacterium
CCGAGGTACCCACCGGGGCGAGTTCCAAGGCATCCCGCCGACCGGCAAGGAAGTGGCCTTCTCGAGCATCGAGATCGATCGCATGGTGGACGCCAAGGTGGCCGAACACTGGTTCGAGATGGACCTGCTCGGTCTGATGGGACAGCTTGGCGCCATCCCCGAGCCAGAGCACTCCGAGGAAGCGCCACCTAGCACGTAGGATTTCATCCAGTGCGTGTAGGGGCCGGGGCCTTTAGCAGCCTCGGCCCTCCTTCTGTCCTTATTCAGCGGAGTGCGTGGAAGGTGAATTCTGCGAACTTCCGCTTGACGGAGTACTACGAAGTACGGCTTATCGCTGCCCCTCGATCGGTGCGTCGAACAACCTCTCGATCGCCTCAACTGTCTCGGGCATCGAAACCACCTTGGAAAGCGCCCCCCTCGCCCCCGCCTCCATCGCGCGGCCCGCCACGGAGGTCTCCAGGCTCGCCGTCAACACGAGCGTCGGGATGTGGTCGCCCACGCCACCGTTGTTGATCTCTCCCACGAGGTCTAGCCCGTCTCCGTCGGGCATCGTTACGTCGATGAGCGCGGCGTCCAGTCCGCCCTCCCTGAGCCGCGTGCGTGCTTCGGCTAGGGTGCCTGCCTCAACGAACGCGACGTCGAGTCGCTCGGGGGCAAGCGCCTCCCTCATCAGGCGAGTGAAGACTTTCCTGAAGTTGGCGTCATCTTCGACGAACAGGACACGCCTTTCCATAACGCCCTTCCAGGTAGAAGAAAGTGGAGACTACTATTGTACCCCACCGCATCGTGAGAGTGTGGTGGCTGCTAGACGAGCCGTCAGTGCGTCGAAGGGTAATTCTGCGAAGTTCGCGGGTTGAGTCCACGCCGCGTCAATGCTAGGATACCCGGTCGAAAAGCCGGCCCGGGGCTATCGGAGGGGGATGATGAGGCCTCGGGCCGCGCTCTCTCTTTGAGAGATCGCGAAAGATCCCTCATTTGCGCTATATAGTCTGCACTCCTCGGTAGTACAATCTCATCATCGGTAAGCCGAGAAGCTACCTCACCCCCCTCCGAGGAACGGCGTCCCGGCTTTTCCGGTTTCCTATCGCCTTCGCCCCGGCCCTATGCGGCAGGAATTCTTATGTAGAGTACCGAAGGTTCATAGTCCGTCATACATAAGAAACTGATAATGCCTGCCAGTATTATGGCTCCTCCTGGGGTAGCCCCTCCGGACCGGGGATATGAGGGGGAGCGAACTTCGTATTGACGGCGTTCTGCGAACTTCGCGTTAATGGCGTTCTGAGAAGGTCGGCTAACCAAGCCGTGCTCCTGGGCGGGCAGTGTTTGTAAAAAATAGTCCATTTGAGTGAGGCACTGTGCCACCAGTCGTGCTGTAATAGCAACCGAAGATACATGAGAAAGAAGGCGGTGATGGCCAATGGACGACCCACTAGTTCGGATACTGGACGTGGTTTTCTGGATAGTTGCCGCCATGCTCGTTGGAGCGCTGATCTTTCTTGATGAACCGGGCCTCAACGCGGTCCTGATGGCACTGCTAGTGGTGTGCTCCGGTGTACTAGCCTTGTACGAGTTCCGGCTCAACCCGATGGCGCAGACCGAACGGGGGGAGTGGACCGGCAGGCAACTGTTCTACGCCTTGGTTTTCACGATCAGTTTCTTCGTGGCGTTCATCTATATCCTGACGGTCATCTTCTAGGCCGCACCTCCGAAGAGCCTCGCGCATGAGCGCGAACCACGCCCAACTGCCTTATTCACTGGAGTGCGTGGAAGGATAATTCTCCGAAGTTCGAACAGCATGCCTATACTTCCCTCGTTGTGGTGGGCACGAAGGTGAAGGAGGATCCCTATGTCCGAGGCCAACAAGGGACTCGTTCGACGCCACTTTGAGGAGATCTTCAACAAAAAGAACTTTGCCGTCTGCGACGAGATCATGGCGCAGGAGTTCGTCGAGCATGCGGCCGCGCCCTTCGCGCCAAGTGCTCCCGGAAGGGTAAATGGACCCCAGGCCATGCGCCAGACGGCGGAGTGGTTGTTGGCCCAGTTCCCCGATCTGCACATGACCATAGAGGCGATGGTAGCCGAGGGGGATACCGTGGCCGTTAGGATCCTCTCTGAGGGGACCAACCTCGGAGCGTTGAACGACGTGGTGCCGCCGACGGGCAAGCGCTTCAGTGCCCGCCAGAGCCACTGGTACCGGGTTGCGGACGGCAAGCTAGTCGAGCACTGGGCCACGCGCGAGGACCTGCCGACCATGCTGCAGCTGGGGATCATCCAGCCCCCGGGCGGGCCGCCTTCCTAGGAGGAGGCGTCAGGTGGCTGGGAGGGCACGTTGATCTGGGGGGCTCCTAGCCTACTCCTTGGCCTTATTCACCGCAGTGCGTGGAAGGGTATTCTCCGAAGTTGGGGAAGGGCTCTATCCTCCCCAACCTACTTTTCGGCTCCATGAGCATGCTCGCCTCCTAGCCCGGCTCCCGGCTGGCGTGTGCTGATCGGGTGGGATGCGCCCTCTTTTGAACAGCCCTCCCTCGCCGAGCCCTTCTGGAGCGTATCCCCAACGGGGCATCCGGCTACGTATACGGGCGCAGGAGCGCTGCTGCTCTCTGAGGCGGCCGCGTGGGCTCCTAGGATCGACATCCCCCACCACCCTGAGGCCAGCAGCGCCACCAAGACCGAGCCCTCGGCCAACAACCGCACAACGATACGGCGGGGTCGTAGCCCTTGGTGTGGGCTCGCTCGTAAGGAGGCGCCTTGGGGTCGCTCGTGGTCCATGTGCAGAGAACAGGAGAACACGAGGCGATGAATAAGGGATGAATCTTCTCAGGTATTCGCTCGAGCGAGTCCTGATGAACCTGAGCTCGAATCAGGGGTGGCGTCCGAAGTCG
>JBKPSF010000073.1:0-49962 GCA_046734875.1 Actinomycetota bacterium
AAACCCGGGTGGTACCGCCTGGCTCCCCCGGCTGGACTCGAACCAGCAACCCTTCGGTTAACAGCCGAATGCTCTGCCAATTGAGCTACAGGGGAATGCTGCAGATGCGATTATACGGTTCGTGGCCCGCGGCTTCAAGCCCCCGGGGGGGCGGAGCGCAGGGCGCGATTGAGGTGTTGTATCTCTGCCTGGAGCACTTCCTTCCGGTCGTAATCTGGCGTCTCCCTCTTACTCCTTTCGCGGCTCAGTATCGCGAGCCGCAACCACGCCTCGCGGACGGAGCCTACTGAGGGGAAAAGCATCTCCCCCTGGGAGGCGAGGGCGCCGATCCGGTCCATCAAAGGCCTTGCCCGCTCGTCCGCGAGGACGGCGTCGAGATCCTCGCCCGCGTGCTCCCTGAGCAAGGTGAACATCCTGGCCTGCGCCTCGTCCCGAAAGTCGTCGCCACGCAACGTCAAGGGCCCTGGCAAGGCCCTGCTCCGCAGGCCCTCTCTGAGAAGCGGGGCCGTGAGGTCAGGCCTGGTCAGGACGAGGGTGAGGACCGTGTCCCCGGCTTCCTTATGCGGGTCGGCGGGACCACGGGATCTCGGCGATCGTGCGCCCGCGGTCTCATCTTTCATCAGGACGTCGGGGCTCACGCCAAGGGATTCGGTGGCCAGGCGCAGGGCCTCGCGGTAGAGGACGGGGTCTCTTATCTCCTGGATCATGCCCCTTATCTCGGGTACGGCCCTGGAGCGGTCCGTGGCACCGGCGCCGCGAGTTCGGGCAACGATGCGCCGGATGCCGTACTCCAGGACTGGCATCGCGCCCTCCAGCAGCTCCCTGAACTCCTCGGGAGGATGCCGCAACAGCCAGTCCGCCGGATCTTCCGGGAGGCGTAAGACGCGGAGGTCCAGCTTCAGGTCTGCTGCCGTCGCCGCGGCCCGCTCTATGGCCTTCTCGCCGGCCGCGTCCGGGTCGAAGAGGACGAAGATCCTGTCCGCGTAACCGCTGAGCGTCCGCAAGTGCCCCGTCGTAGTCGCGGTCCCAAGCGTGGCCACGGCGTTCTCGATGCCGGACTGGTAGAGCATGAGCACGTCGGTGTAGCCCTCCACGACGAGCGCGGCCCGCTCCCTCCGCATGGCTTCGGAGACCTGCGGGAAGCCGTAAAGCAGGTCGCGCTTGTTGAAGGTCTCCGTCTCGGGGGAGTTCAGATACTTCGGCTGCGCATCACCCAACGTCCTCGCCCCGAAACCCACGATCCTGCCGCGCCGGTCGGAGATGGGGAACGTGATCCTACCGGCAAAACGCTCTCCTCCCCGTGCCGACAACAGCCCAGCTGCATCGAGGACTTCCCTGTCGAGATCCAACCTCCTCGCCGCTGCCAGAAACCCCGACTGACCCCGCGGCGGAGCATACCCCAAACGAAATTCTTCTATAGTAGAACTATTCAATTGACGTTCTTTGAGGTAGCGACGCGCCTGTTGCGCCTCCGGCGTCTGGGAGTTCAGGAGGTATTTGTGGTAGTAGATGGTGGCGGCAGCGAGGGCCTTGTGGATCTCACGCCGCCTGAGGCTGCGTCGTCTCGCCGCGTCGGGGTCTCCCCCACCCTCGAACTGCAGGTCCACACCGGAGCGATCGGCGAGGTAGGAGACCGCTTCGGCGAAGTCGAAGGACTTGAGGTCCATGACTAATTTGATGGTGTCTCCGCCCTTCTTACAGCCATAACAGTGGTAGAGACCCTTGTCCGGGTCGACGCTGAAGGATGGGGTTTTCTCCTGGTGGTCGGGGTAGGGGCAGAGGCCGGTGAAGCGGGCTCCCTGGCGTTTGAGGGCCGTGAACTCGGAGGTGACCTCGACGATGTCTGCCGACTCCCTGACCTCCTCTATGCTGCGTTGTGCGATCCTCAAGTAGGGCCTCTCGTTGTCCCGATGTACGAATATTTTCCTTCGGTCGTTATGTGGAGCAGGGGTAATGGTACTCTACCTGGGGTGGACATCGGCGAGGGATCTCTGACTGTACCCCGGGCCGGCTATGCTGACCTTCCTCCGGGGGTCGGCTTCGAGCCGAAAGACGAGCCGCTGCGCAGGGACATCAACCTGCTTGGGCGGGTGCTCGGGCGGGTCCTCATAGAGCAGGAGGGCGAGGCCCTCTTCGAGACGGAGGAGGAGATCCGGCTTCTGTGCAAGCGGCTGCGCTTCGACTACGACCCGAGGATGGACGAGCGGCTCAGGCGACGGATAGACGCCATGAGCGTCGGGGAGCTCAGGCGGATAGTGCGCGCTTTCTCGGTCTACTTCCAGCTCGTAAACATCGCCGAGCGCTACCACCGGGTGCGCCGCAGGCGCCAGTACGAGGCGTCGCCCTCCAATCCTCCCCAGCGGGCATCGCTGGCCAGCGCACTCTCGCGGCTCAAGGGCGAAGGTTTAGAGGCGGAAACCTTGCGCAGTGTGCTCGACGGTATGGAGGTCGGCCTAGTGCTTACCGCCCATCCGACCGAGGCCACGAGGCGCAGCGTCAGACGCAAGCACGCCAGGATCGGGGAGATGCTCGAGGCGATGGAGTCACCGTCGCTCACCTGGAAAGAACGTCGAAGTCTGGAGGAGGACATCGCAGAGGAGATCACCCTCCTCTGGCAGACCGACGAGCTCAGGGTCCGCCGCCCCGAGGTAAGGCAGGAAGTGGAGCGGACCCTGCTCTTCTTCGAGAACCCCCTGATCTCTGCCACGCTAGAGGCGTACAGGGAGTTCGAGGACGAGCTGGCCCGCCAGTACCCGGAGGACACACCGGCATTGGGGCAGGTCCTACAGTTCGGCTCCTGGGTCGGCGGCGACCAGGACGGCAACCCCTTTGTCAGGCCGGAGATGATCACCGTCGCACTAGGCCTTCATCGCGAGGTCATACTCAAGCGGCACCTCGCCTCCGTGCTGTGGCTGGCTGACCATCTGAGCCAGTCGGCGAGAATTATTCCGGTCTCGAAGGAACTGCGCCTCTCGGTCGAGCGGGACGAAGCGCTGATGCCCGAGGTCGCCGAACGTTTCGGGGGTGTCGATCCCAACGAGGTCTACCGCCACAAGCTCCTCTTTATGGCCGAACGTCTCAGGCGCGCCCTCGACCAGCACGCCTCAGAGGCCGCATACGCCGATGCCGCAGAATTCCTGCGAGACCTCTCTACCCTTCGCGAGAGCCTCCTGGAGAACGGCGGCCAGCGCGTCGCCGAGAGGGAGCTGCGCGACGTTATCCGGCAGGCCGAGGTCTTTGGCTTTCACCTGGCGAACCTCGATGTAAGGCAGGATAGCGCGACCGTGGTCAAGGCCGTCGCCGAACTGGTTTCGTCCGTAACGGGCGACGATCTCCTGAACATGGACGAACCCGAGCGGGCCACGCTCCTGCGCGGGCTCCTCACGACGCCCGACCTCGATCTCCCCGAACCGGAAAGAGCCTCCGAGGAATCGCGCAAGGTCTTCGAGACCTTCGGACGGATTCGGCGGGCGAGGGAAGAGTTCTCGGGCACGCCGGTCGAGACATTCGTCCTCAGCATGGCCCACCAAGCGAGCGACGTACTCTCTGTGCAGCTCCTCGCCAGAAGAGCCGGGCTTCTCGAGGTCGACGAGGCAGGCAGGTGCGCCGCCAACCACCTCAGGGTCTCCCCGCTGTTCGAGACCGTCGACGACCTACAGCGGGCGCCTGAGGTGCTTAGATACCTGCTGGAGGACCCTTTCTACCGCTCCTCGCTTTCGGAGAGTGGCGATCTGCAGGAGATCATGCTCGGTTACAGCGACTCGGGCAAGGACGCCGGATACGTCACGAGCAACTGGACCCTGTACGAGGCGCAGGGCCTGCTCTCGTCTGTTGCGTGCAGATACGGTGTGGAGTTGCGGCTCTTTCATGGGCGGGGCGGCAGTGCAGGCCGAGGGGGAGGTCCTAGCTACCAGGCCATCATGGCCCAGCCCCCGCAGACTTTGCGGGGCAAGATCCGGATAACCGAGCAAGGAGAGGTGATCTCCTTCAAATACAGCATGCGCGGCCTGGCCCGCCGCAACCTCGACACCGTGCTCGCCGCCGTCCTGGAAGCGAGCGCCGACGAAAAGAGCCGCGAACCGGAGCCACGCTGGGTCAAAACGATGGAAGAGCTGTCAGAGAGAGCCCGCGAGACCTACAGGGCCCTCGTATACCAGGATGAGGATTTCCTGTCGTTTTTCTCCGAGGCGTCCCCCATCGGGGAGCTCTCGCTGCTCAACATGGGCAGCAGGCCCGCGCGAAGGGTGCAGAACCCGACCGTAGATAGCCTGAGGGCCATCCCCTGGGTGTTCGCCTGGACCCAGAACCGTTTTTTGCTCCCCTCCTGGTACGGCGCCGGTACGGCCTTCTCCAAATACACCTCAGAGGACGGCAAGCTGGAGGTACTGCGCGGGATGTACGAAGGCTGGCCGTTTTTCCGGACGCTCGTCGATTTCATGCAGATGACGCTGGCCAAAAGCGATCTGCGCATAGCCGAAAACTACACCTCACTGGTTCAGGACCCCGCCGTGCGGGAACGCCTGTGGACCAGGATCTCCGAAGAACACGCCGCCTGCGTGAACGCTATGCTCCTCATAACCGGCAACAAGAGTTTGCTCGACGAGAGCCCCGTACTGCAGAGATCCATACGCCTCCGCAACCCCTACGTGGACCCGCTATCCTACGTGCAGGTAACGCTCCTGCGCCGGCTTCGCACCCTTCCCGAAGGATCCCCCGACCGCGAGGACGCGCTCACCACGCTGCTGCTCTCCATCTCGGGCGTATCCTCGGGAATGTTGAATACCGGTTAGGCGGCACGATGCAGCCTACGCTTGTCGGCACACTCCGCAAACCTCGCCCTAGAAGCGCTACACAAATCTGTACCTGCGCCGGTGGAGGATTCCGAACCGGAGAGTATCCTTGCATCTATATATACCGTTCAGTATAGTTAAGCTATGGCCCAGGGAACTGTGCGGTCTAGGGACAAGGCGAAGACGCGGCGAATGTTACTTGACGCAGCCCGCGAGCTCTTTTACGAGGACGGCATCCGCGCTACCGGGGTCGGCGCGGTGGCGGAGAGGGCCGGGGTTACGAAGATGACTCTCTACGCCCACTTCCCCTCCAAGGACGGTCTCGTGGCCGCGTACCTGGAAGACAGCGACCGGTCCTGGCGGGAGTTTCTGGAGGAGAAACTTTCGGGTTATGGGGATTCGCGCGACGGGCTCCTGGCCGTCTGCGATGCCTACCGGGAGTATTTCGCGGCAAGGGAGATGCGGGGTTGCGCTTTCGTTAATTGCGCCGCGGAGTTTCCCGACCCCGACCATCCGGCGCGGCGGGTGATCGGGCGTCACAAGGCCGGGGTACGAGGGCGGCTCCGGGACCTCGCCGCCGAGGCCGGTGCGGAGGACTCCGCGACGTTGGCCGAGCGTCTGTTCGTCGTGCTGGAGGGCGCCTACGTCATCGGGGCCCTGGAGGACGACAGGGGGGTCCTCGACCGCTCCCGCGCGTTCTTCGCCGAACTGGTTGAGGCAGCAGTCCAGGATCGTCCGTGAAACCGGCGAACAACCCGGCGCAGGATGGGTGACCTTGCGGCTTTTCGGCAAGCGTCGTTACGTGGTGCTGGCTTTTGCCTTGCTGGTGCTGTTCTGGGGGTCGGCCTTTTCGGTCGTAAAGGTTGGTTTGGAGTACTCGCCGCCCATGATCTTTGCCGGCCTGAGAACCCTGATAGGTGGCCTATTGATTTTGCTCGTGGCCGTCGTTTGGGGTGGGAGCCCGCATCTGAGGCGTGACTGGCCGATCTTCCTGCTGCTGGCGGCGTTCAACGTGGTCTTCTTCTTCGGGTTTCAGACCCTGGCTATCCTGTATTTGCCCTCCGGGACGGCGGCAGTGTTGGAGTATCTGCAACCGATGCTGGTCGGGCTACTGGCCTGGATGATCCTGGGCGAGTCGCTCTCGTTGGCCAAGATCGGTGGCCTGATCCTGGGCTTCTCGGGCATCGTAGCGGTGAGCTCGGGAAGCATCTTTGGAAGCACGTCTGCAGCGGGTGTAGCATTCGGGGCTGGCTCGGCGTTCTCCTGGGCCCTGGGGACGGTCTTCTTCAAACGTTACGAAGCGAGGATCTCGACCATGTGGGCGGTGGCGCTGCCGTTCGTGATGGGGGGCATGGTACTGACGCTATTTGGCTTCGCCATAGAATCCTGGTTGGAGGTATCTCCCACGGCCACGCTTTTCGCGAGCCTTTCTTACGTGTCGCTCGTCGAGATAGCGCTGGCGTGGTTGATCTGGTTTGGCCTCGTGCGGGCTGGGGAGGCGAGCCGCGTCGCGGTCTACGTTTTCTTCGTACCCCTCGTTAGCATAGTAATTGGGGCGATCTTCCTCGACGAACGGTTGACGACCTCACTATTGATCGGGACCGTCCTTATCGTCACCGGCATCTACACGGTAAACCGTTCGTCAACCGGGAAAGACAGACTCGGTAACTAGATCCTTCTATGGCGAGGCCTGCGCTCTGGTCCCTTTAGGGCCTCGCTTTCGGGGTTTGGGTTGTTGATCTTTGTAGGACGGGAAACGGTAGCGATCAGTGGTACCTGGTATCGGCTAATCAGCCTTGCTGACAAGCTGACATGCTGAAATGCTGCAGCGCTCTACCCGGCCATTCCCGGGAGCAGGTTTTCGAAGAACAGGCGCTTGAGGAGAGTCTTGCGGCTTCTGACGCCTACCTTTTCGAAGATGTTGGAGAGGTGTCGCTGGACGGTGTGCTCGGAGATAAAGAGGGTGCGTGAGATCTGGCGGTTGGAAAAGCCGCGCACCAGGAGGCCCACTACCTCTTCCTCGCGTGGGCTGAGGCCGTGGGCGGCCACGTTCAGCCACGCCACCTCCTCGGGCTTGGCGGGCCCTATGACGATCACGGTTTCATCCGGACGGTCGCCTGAGGGTTCTGTGAGCGAGCCGTAGAGCGCGAGCCAGCGCCCCGAACGGCCACGGGCGCGTACCCTGGGTACCAGGTCGAGGTCGTCGTCCGACCGGGGCGCGAGCGCGTGTCTGAGCGCTCCCGACACCATTCGAACTGCCATGGGGAGCCTCTCATGACGCCAGAGGGGATCGAGATCCTCTAAATCTCCGAGCCAGTGTTCGGCCGAGGGAGTATGTGAGACTACCTTGCCGTAGCGGTCGAGGGTAAGGACGCCTGGCACGTCGGGAGAGTCTGGCTCCGTGGTCGCGCGCGAGCGGAGGGCAGCGGCCTTGAGACCAGCACCCACGTGCGGAGCTATGCGCTTGATCAACGACACTTCAGCGCCGCTGAAGTCATGGTTTCCTTCCTCGCGTATCAGGTCCATGCTGCCCCAGAGGCTCCCGTCGACGAAAGCTCCGCCCAACTCGTAGCCGAAGCCCTGCGGCCTCAGGAGCTCTCTGTACCTCAGGCTGCGCTCCGGCGCCCCCCCCGTGGTCTCGGAGAGCAACTGCACCGTCCGGCGCTCGCGGAGCATCTCGTTCATCACCGGCAGGTCTTCCTCGAAGTAGATGCGGTCGAAGTACACGTTGCCTGCCTCGGCGTCTTCCTCCCCTGCCATCCCCTCCGCGATGCCGTGGGTGATGAGCCGGCTCGCGGGATCTACCGTGGAGGCGCAGTAGGCCTCGAAAGGCACCACTTTGTGTAACCTCTCGGCGGTCCGGCGCAGAAGATCTGGTCCTTCGAGGTTCGCTGCGGAGAGACGTTTTATCTCCGAGAAGGTTCGCTCGTTGCGGCGCGTTCTGCTTTCCGTAGTGATCACAGTCCCAGACCCGGTCCCCCTAAGGCGTTATCGTCTTCCTATCTTCCATTTGTGATTATAGGGTACCGCGCCAATGCGGCCCGGTGCATCACGCAAACGGACTATTTTTGCAACGCTTTCTGCGAGTGTCCGCGTTGGAAATGGCAGGTTTTTGCCATGTGCGCCCCGCGGCTCCGGTTCTACCCTTGTATCCGTCCCGAAGGAAAACCGCGAAAGGAAGCGAGGAACGAAGAATGTCAGCCGGAGAGAACGAGGGGGTAATGTGCCGCATTTACGACGAGCCGGGGCGATGCGCCAGCTCGGCATCCTAGCGGACGCCGTCCCCGAGCCGGGATCGGCACCACGCGTCACAACGACAAACGTCCCCGGGTGACCGAACCCGAAGACGAGAACGGAGGAGAGCAACGATGGACACCACCAGCACAGACATCAAGGATCTCTGCGTCCGCTCGGTACACATCATGGCCGACGGCGCCATCGAAGACTTCGAAGCGATAGTCCACCCCGACGCCCGCAACCGCGAGGACGTGGACGAACCGCAGGCAAGCCGCGGCCGCGGACCGGCTGCCTTCTATGCCACCGCGCTGTGGCTGCGCGACGCCTACGCCGAACTGCGCTGGGATATCCACGACATGGTGGCCGAGGGCGACCTGGTCGTGCTGCACGCCACGATGTCGGGCAGGCATACCGGGACCTTCGTCAGCTACGACGCCGACGCGCGTCCCGCGCAGGTGTTCCCGCCGACCGGCAAGCGGTTCGCCACCACCCAGACGCACTGGTTCCGCATTGCCGACGGCAAGGTCATCGAGCACTGGGCCAACAGGGACGACCTCGGTACCGCTGCGCAACTCGGCTGGGCCCCGCCTTCGCCGCTATACATGATCAAGATGTTCCTGGCGACCCGACGGGCCCGCAGGGCACAGAGAGGAGCAAAGTGATGCTTGAGGGTGAGATGGTGCACCAGGATTTCAGGTCCATAAAGGGTGGATTCACATGCCTTGCGGATTGCGAAAAGGAGTTGTCGGTCTTGCTCGCCGTTGGGGAGCAGGCGAGGGCCGCGCTAGAAAACGCCCAAGAGGATTCGGCCATAGCGGCCCAGGACGTCCTGTCGCAGGCCGAGGAGGCCCTCGTCATGGGGTAGCCCGAGTACGCCCCCACAGCGCCTTGCATGAGGCTCGAGCCTCATGCAAGGTGCGCCATCGGCTTTCAGGCGAGTTAGAGATCATGTCCCTCACGAGGGTGTCGATCCTGGCACTCATCTGCTCCCCCGAGAGCCGAGTTCGGGCCTACCGGAAGGTCCTATCTACGTATGATGCCGGCCCGCAAGGCATCGTCGACGACGCGAGCCCGGGGATCGGTCTAGAGACGTCAGGTTTTCGTCTTCGACATGCCGGTCGCGACGCGTGTGAACTGGTCCAACATGCTCGCCGCCACTGCTCACGCCCTCGTCTAGGCCTGGGTGGTGGCCGCCACCTTATCCACCGGTGCTATGATACTCTTCGCAGCCTTCGCTCAGGCATCATTACGGGAGGTACGGTATTGATGAACGCATCGAGCCTGCGGACGGACAATCTTCGGCTGATCGCCGTGGAAAGGGCTCACCTGGAAGCCCTCTCGCGCGGCAAGCGCGAGCTCGCGGAGATCCTGCATATCGCCGTGCCCGATGGCTGGCCTCACTTCCCGGAAGCGTTTTCCCTCCCGACCGATGAATCCGGCCGATCGGAGCAAGCCCCTACCGATTGGCGCGCTTACTTCTTCGTCCATTCGCAAGAGCGCGCGTTGGTCGGCAACGGCGGCTTCGCGGGCGATCCCGGTGAGTCGGGTGTCGCGGAGATCGGGTACGAGATCGCGCCCAAATACCGGAACCGCGGGTTCGCGACCGAGGCTGCGCGGGCCTTGATCGATTACGCTTTCGCCCACGCGGAGGTGACGGCGGTCATTGCCCACACCCTGGCCGAAGATAACGCCTCGAACAGAGTGCTGCGGAAGGCCGGAATGTCGTTCGGCTCCGAGATTGATAACCCGGAAGTGGGCATAGCGTGGCAATGGCGGATAAGCAGGGACGAACATCGTCACGGGAGCGCCCGACCAGCGGGGTCTGCGTCCATGCGCTCCGGCCCCGAATTAGGGACTAAGAGCGCAACATGAACGTTGAAGCGAAGCTGAAAGAGTTCGGATTCGTACTGCCCGGTCCGATGAAGGTGCCACCCGGGCTGGTGCTCGCCGGAACGACGGGCGAGAAAGGTTCAAGCGAAGATTTCGCCCCTGGGCAGGAATAACCTTCTGTACGTTGCGAGGGCGTAGCGGTCGGTCATGCCGGCCACGAAGTCTACGGTCTCTGTTATGGGGTCGGGATCGCTGGCCGCCCTCTCTTCGTGGTGCTCGAGAAAGTGATCGAAGAGGTCCGCGACGACGCGGGCTGCCTTCGCGTTCTCCCTCGAACCTGGGTTGTCGTACACGTTCCGGAAGAGCCAGCTTCTGAGTTCCATCAGGGCCTCGTACACGGTATCGGATAGAGATATCTCACCCTGGGCTCTAGAGTTAGAGATCATGTCCCTCACGAGGGTGTCGATCCTGGCGCTCATCTGTTGCCCGAGGATAGAGATCGGGCCCCCGGGGAGGTCCCCCCTGCTGATGATGCCCGCCCGCAAGGCGTCGTCCACGTCGTGGTTTACGTAGGCGATACGGTCGGCGATGCGGACGATCTCACCTTCCCGTGTAGCTGGATGCACTTCTCCGGTATGGTTACGTATCCCGTCCCTGACCTCCAGCGTGAGGTTCAGTCCTCCTCCACCCCTTTCCAGGTGGTCTACGACGCGCAGGGAGTGCTCGTTGTGGCGGAAGGTACGGCCGTGGGCGGAGAGGGCGCTGGAGAGGGCGTCTTCTCCGGTGTGTCCGAACGGGGTATGGCCGAGGTCGTGGCCTAGCGAGATCGCCTCGGCGAGGTCCTCGTTGAGGCCGAGCGAGCGGGCTATGGTGCGCGAGATCTGCATCATCTCGAGCGTGTGCGTGAGGCGCGTCCTGAAGTGGTCCCCATCGGGAGAGATAAAGACCTGCGTCTTGTGCATCAGCCGGCGGAAGGCCTTGGCGTGAATTATGCGGTCCCTGTCGCGCTGGAAGTCGTTGCGCACACCGTCGGGCGGCTCGTACCGCACGCGCCCGGCGCTCTGCACCACGGCCCAGGAGGACCGCTGGAGGCCCGGTACGGACTCCGCGGAACTCATGCCGGGCGCCGGGAGCCCGCGAGACCCCGGCCGACGAGGGCGTTGCCTGGGGCGTGGGCCAGGACGTGGGAGCGGACCACCCTGAGGACGTTCTCGCCGGGTCCCGTCTGCAGTGGCGCTCCGCGGACGGGGGTTTCGATCAGGGACCTCACGCTCTCCAGCGTGCCAGGGGCGAGCGGGAACGCGTCGCCGGTCTGCGACCGGCACCCGGCGCAAAGGACGCCGCCGTGCTCGGGGGCGAAATGCAACGGTTTCTCCGCCTCGTCGAGGTCGGTCCCGCAGCCCAGGCAGGCATCCAGCTGGGGGGCGTAGCCGGCCAGGACCGAGAGCTTCAGGCCGAGGGCGGCTTCGATGGAGTCGAATCCCGAGTCGCATGCCTCCAGCGTATCGAGCGCGTTGTAGAGCAGGTTGAAGACGCGGCGGTCGGCCTCGTCGCCTCCGGAGAGGGCGCGCACGCTGCCAACCATGCCTGCGGCGGTCTCGAAGCGGACGAGGTCTTCCCTGACGCCGTGGAAGCTACGGAGCGTCTCCGCCTGGGTTATGGTGTCGAGGGTGCGGCCGTGGTAGGCGACGAAGTCTACGCACGAGAGCGGTTCCAGGCGGGCCCCGAAGCGGGATTTCGTCCGCCTGATGCCCTTGGCGATCGCGGAGATTAGGCCCGCGTCCCTGGTGTAGAGGTCGAGGATGCGGTCAGCCTCGCCGTAGCGGATGGAGCGGAGCACGATCCCCTTACTCTTGTAGACCGCCACCCTCGGCCTCCTCCATGACGGCGACGCTGGCGCTCATGCCGAGCCGCGAAGCCCCGGCATTGAGGATGTCCAGGGCGTCCTCTAGAGTGCGTACGCCACCCGACGCCTTGACCGCCAGCCCCTCCGGCGCCTCCTCCCTGAGCAGGGCCACGTCCTCCGGCGTTGCGCCGTAGGGGCCGAAGCCCGTCGAGGTTTTCACGAAGTCAGCGCCGCTAGAAGCCACGATCTGGGTCGCGAGTCGCTTCATCTTGTCCGTGAGGTACGCCGTCTCGATGATGACCTTCACCACGACGTCGTTGAGCCCGTTGTTCATGGCGACGACGCTGACCTCCTGGGTGAGGCTCGAGAGCTCGTCGGCGACGTAACCGAACTCCCCCGAGAGGAACCTGGAGATGTTCATGACCACGTCGAGCTCCGAGGCGCCCCTGGTGACCGCCTCCCTGACAGCCACTATCTTTACGGCGGTGGCATCGTTACCGAATGGAAACGAAACGACCGTCGCCACCTTCACGTCCGCTCCGCGCAGCTCTCTGGCGGCCAGCGGGACGTAGCAGGGTGGGATGCACACGGCAGCGAAGTGGTAGCGGGCCGCCTCCTCGCAGATGCGCACGATGTCCCCCTCCGTGGCGTCAGGCTTCAAGAGGGTGTGATCCACCGTCTTCGCAAACTCGCGTACCCTCATCGCCAACGCTCTGCGCTCCTCTCTCGACGCCACGACATAACGGGATTATAAACCCAACCGCTCCAGAAACTTCCTGTCGCTCCGCCATCCCGGGCTAACCTTTACCTTCAGGTCGAGATAGATGCGGGTGCCAAGGAGGCGCTCCACGTCGCGGCGGGCCTCGGTGCCGATTTTCTTTATCGTCTTTCCGCCTTTTCCGAGCACGATCATGCGCTGGGTGGCGCGCTCGACGTGGATGACGGCGTAGACGACCGTCACGTTCTCCTTGCGCTCGACGTCTTCGATCTCGACGGCTACCGCGTGCGGCACCTCCTCCCTCAGGACCCCGAGCGCCTTCTCCCGCACGTACTCCGCCAGGATCAGGGACTCCGGATAATCCGTCACGGCCCCTTCCGGAAAATAGCGGGGGCCTGGGGGAAGCAACTCGACCACGGACTCCATCAGCCGCTCGACGTTCATACCGTTGGCCGCGCTGATCTGGAAGACCTCCGTCCAATCGGCGAGCTCGGATACGGCGCGCACGATCGGCAACGCCTCCTCGCGGGTGCGCAGGAGGTCGGTCTTGTTGATGGCTGCCATCGCTGGAGTGCCGGACTGGGCCACGAGGCGGGCGACGTACCTATCGCCGCTGCCGAGTCCCTCCCTGGCCTGTTCGGCGTCGAAGAGGAGCAAGATCGCGTCCGACTCCGAGAGGCTGTCGAGGACACCTTCCTGCATCCTGGCGCGGAGCGTGTCGCGCGGCTTCTGCGAGCCCGGGGTGTCCACGAAGATCGCCTGGTATCCAGGACCGTTGCGGACGCCCCGGATCGGGCTCCGGGTAGTCTGGGGGCGGGAGGACGTGATCGAAACTTTCTTCCCCACGAGCTTGTTGACGAGCGTGCTCTTGCCAACGTTGGGCCTCCCGACCACCGCCACGAACCCGCTCTTGAGCCCGTTCGTGGTCTCGCCTATCACAGGTCCTCCGGGCCGAAGGAGTTGGGTAGGATCTGCTCGAACGGGTAGCGCCGGAGGCCGGAGTCATCCATCACGATAACTTCCTTGCAGCCGAACTCGCGCAGGAACTGCCTGCAGGCCCCGCAGGGGAAACACGGTGAGGCGTTCGGACTGTACACGGCGACCAGCTCGATGCTGCGGTCCTCGGGGTCGGCGAAGGCCATCGTGGTCGCGGCGTTTCGCTCGGCGCAGATAGAGAGCCCATAGGAGGCGTTCTCGATGTTCGAGCCGGAGTAGACGTTTCCTCCTCCGGTCAGAATCGCCGCGCCGACGTGGAAGTTGCTGTACGGCGCGTAGGCGCGCTCCGCGGCCGCGCGGGCGGCCTGCATCAGGGTTTCGCGGTCCAAACCTTCTCCTTTCACAACATTTGAAAGGCTGCCGTGGTGACCAGAACCCCTATAACGGCCCCCACCACGACCTGGTAGACGCTGTGCAGCCCGCTCTCGACCCGGCTCTGGCACACGAGCAAGGCCATGAGCAGCGAGATCACGGAGATCAGGCCGGCGTAGGACCCTGTCCCGCCCTGGACTGCGATAAAGCTCGCCGCGACCCATCCGGCGAAGGCGACCGCCGCGTGGCCTGAGGGCATCCCGCCGGCGAAGGAGTTGGGGGAGTGCGTGAGGGCCTTGCCGAGGAGGACGAGGAGCACGACGACGCCAAGCGCCACCAGCGTGAGGTGGGCCGGAGAGCGCCGGATGGTCTGCAGGGTCGCCAGGGAGAGCGGCCCGAGGTCGTCCGCCAGGACCAGATAGCCAACTAGCACCGCGCCCACGCTCGAGATGAGGACAGCCCCGGCCGAGACGTCCTTGGCCAGCTTGGCCAGCGGGTGATACTCCTTCGTTGCGAGGTCTACGACGAACTCCATGGCCGTGTTGAACATCTCGGTTACGAAGACCAGCATGATCGTGAGGATGAGGAACGCGAGCTCCAGCTTGCTTACCCCGACGAGCAGGCTAGCCACGAGGACCAGGACGGCGACCACAACGTGGAAGCGCATGTTGCGCTGGGTGCGGACCGCGGAGATCATGCCCCGGTAGGCGTGCTCGAAGCTGCGCACCACGCCCTGCTGGCCCTTTCGCTCAACCTTTCTGGGCACGCAACTCCTCCATCACAGCCCGCTGGACCCCGGCCATCTCGCTCGACTCGAAGTCGTCGCCGTGATCCATGCCCCCCAAGTGTAGCGCGCCATGCACCACAAGCTCTTCGACATCCATATCAGGGCCAGCGCAGAGAGGACAGATCACGACCTCCCCCACCATCTCCCCGTAAAGCCCATCTACCTCGAAGCTGAGCACGTCGGTCGGCTCAGCCTTGTTCCTGAACCTGAGGTTCAGATCACGAATGGTCTCGGCGTCTACGAGGGCCACGGAGACTTCGCCGAACCTTCCGAGGTCGAAACCCAGCTTCGAGAAGGTGGCGGCGAAGATACGGGAGGCCGTTCCCTCACTGAGCTCACCGTAGTCCACCTCGTCGACGACGGCTACGGACATGGACGAACCTCTCATCAGGTGGTCACTATCCCCGAGGTTTACTTTGCCGCCTTATTCTTGTGGGAATCGTCGGCGGGTTCGGGGTATTCGATGCGCGGCCCGAGGAAGCCAATGAGGGACTCCCGGATCGCCTCGCCGGCTTCGTGGATGTCGTGCATGGTCATGCGGCACTCGTCGAACTGGCCGTCTTCCAGCTTTCGCCTCACGGTGTCCGCGACGACGTCCTCGATGCGCTTCGGGGTCGGCTTCGGCAGGGACTTGACCGTGGCTTCGATGGAGTCGGCGAGCATCATGATGCCGGCTTCCTTGGACTGCGGCAGGCCGCTGGAGTAGCGGAAGTCCGATTCGCGGACCGCGCTCTCGTCGGGGGCGTCTTCCAGGGCCTTGCGGTAGAAGTACTCGATGCGGGTCGAGCCGTGATGCTGGGCTATTATGTCCAGGATCTCCTGCGGCAGGCCCCAGGCCTCTCCTATTTCGAGGCCGTCCTTTACGTGGCGTTTTATTACTTTGGCCGAGAGCGTCGGGGAGAGGTCGGTGTGTGGGTTGAGCTGGGCGATCTGGTTCTCCACGAAGTAGGCGGGGTGCTCCATCTTGCCGATGTCGTGGTAGTAGGCACCGACCTGGGCGAGCAGGGCGTCAGCGCCTACCCTCTCAGCGGCCCTCTCCGCGAGCAGGCCGACCTGCATGGAGTGGGAGAAGGTACCTGGGGCGTTGCGCAGCAGCTTGTCGAGCAGGGGATGGCGGGGGTCGGAGAGCTCCAGGAGCTTCATCGGGGTCAGTATATTGAAGGCATCCTCAAGGAAAGGCAGCAGCACCGTCGCCAGCGCCAGCGAAAGGAGGCCGTTCCCGAGGCCTAGGACGCCGAACCACAGCGCCTCTTGCGGACCGGCGCCGCCGATCAGGCCCACCGCGAATGTTACGACGCCCATCACCGCGGCGATTACCAGGCCGGCCTTCAGGAGGCGCTGGCGCGAATCTACGCGCACGGTAGTGTAGATAGCAAAGCCCGAGCCCAGCAGCAGCGCGGCCGTAAGGAGGAAGTTGTTGCCGCTAAGGATGCCGACGTTGACGCTGGTGATCACGACCATAAGGAACATGAGCCTCGGCCCCAGCAGCATGGTCCCGATGATGGAGAGGCCGGCGAGGGGCGTGAGGTAGGGGTCGAAGTTCAGGGCGATGAACAGGCGGGCCAGCGCGGTAAAGAGGACAGTGAGCGAGGCGGCGAGCACGAGCTTTATCGCGGAGTTCGTCTTCAAGATGCGTTCCCCGAAGCGCTCCAGGAAGTACCAGGAGATCCACATCTCCGCAGCGACCACGATGCCGACGCCGACGAGCGCCAGCCACGGGTCGGACTGGTGTAGAAGGTCGAGCGACTCAAGCCGCGACCTGTCCCTCGGGTCTATTATCCCCTGGGAGATTACACGCTCTATCAGGGGCCTTGGTCCTATGCCGATGAGCGCCGTGAGGGCCAGCCACGTAAAGGCGGTCAGCCCGACGTAGAGCTTGACCTTGGGGATGCGTTCGATCCAGGCCCTGAAGCGCTCGAACCTCGTCGGCGAGCGATGGAACTCGTCAACCCGCTTCTTCGCGAATTTCTCCTTTTTCTTTCCTGCTCTCATGCTCGCTCCCGACTTGACGGCCCTCTGGCTCTAGGTTGTGCCGCCTTCCCCGGCACCTTCGTAGGCGTCCACTATGCGCATAACCAGGTCGCTCCTGACGATATCATCGCGCCTTAGCCCGACAAACGAAACCCCCTCCACACCCATGAGCGTCTCCCTGGCGTCCTGCAAACCACTAACGCGAACCTTCGGCAGGTCCACCTGCGTGATGTCGCCGGTGACGACCATCTTGGATCCGAAACCGAGTCGCGTAAGGAACATCTTCATCTGCTGAGGAGTGGTATTCTGGGCCTCGTCTAGGATGATGAACGCGTCATTGAGCGTCCTCCCGCGCATGAACCCGAGGGGGGCGATCTCGATTATACCGCGCTCCAGGTGCGCCTGGAACTTGGCGGGGTCTACCATCTCATACAGCGCGTCGTAGAGCGGCCTGAAGTAGGGGTCCACTTTGGCCATCACATCGCCTGGCAGGTAACCGAGCGACTCGCCGGCCTCGACAGCAGGCCTGGTCAAGATGATCCTGGATACCTCGCCACTATTCAAAGCCTCGACGGCCAGCGCCACGGCGAGATAGGTCTTCCCCGTCCCCGCCGGCCCGATGCCGAAGACGACCTGGTGCTGGCGAATGGCATCCGTGTAAGCCTTCTGGTTACGCGTCTTTGGCGCCACGCGACGCCCGCGATGCGTGAGGATGACGTCCCCGAGCACCTCGCGCCCGCCGCCGCCGTCGGCCATCTTGTAGAGGCGCTCGGCCGTCTCGGGGGTCGGATGGTGCCCCTCTTCGGCCAGCCCGACGAGGCCATCGAACACGGCCTCGGCCCTCTCCGCGGCAGCCTCGGTGCCGCGGAGCACGATCTCGTTCCCCCGTACCACGACCTCGCACTCTACAAGCTCCTCGACCCTCCTGAGCACGGAATCCCTGTCCCCGAAGATCTCCAGCGTACGCTGGGGTGGGATAACGAGCTTGACTTCGACTTGATTATCGGTTCTGGTTTCCGTGTGGCCTCCTTTTTATCTTTTCAGCATTTCAGCTTGTCAGCAGTTTGCTTGTTCATTGCAATCTGTTTCTTACTAGTGCCGAGAGCTGGCGTCCTTCGGCGCGGCCTTCGGAGAGCTCCATGGCGCGGGTCATGACGGAGCCCATGTCCCTCATGGTAGTGGCCCCGGTCTCGGTTATGGCCTTATCGGCTATCTTTTCGAGGTCTGCCGGTGAGAGGGGTTCGGGGAGGTAGGAGCGGACGATCTCGGCTTCTGCTGACTCGGAGGCGGCTTGCTCTTCGCGTCCCGCCTTGCGGAACGCCTCGGCGGATTCGTCGCGTTGCTTGAGCTGGCGCCTTAGGATAGTCTGCTCCTCCCGCTCGGTGAGCGGCCTTCCCGCCTCTATCTCGGCGTTCTTGAGCGCGGCGCCTACCATCCTGAGGGCGCCGACGCGGGTTTTGTCGCGCCTTTTCATGGCGGCTTTGGTGTCGTCCTGGATGCGCGCCCTCACGCTCACGGCATGCTCAGCTTCCTGCCGCCCATGACGTGCAGGTGGAGGTGGAAGACCTCCTGCTGGGCGTCCGGGCCGTTGTTGATCCTGACTGCGTAGCCGCTCTCCGAGACGCCGGCTTCCTCGGCTACGGCGCTGGCCATCTCGAAGAGCCGCTTGACCACCGATTCGGGGAGCTCGCCGATCTCCTCCAGGTTGGCGACGTGTTGCCTGGGGATGACGAGAAGGTGAACTGGTGCCTTGCTGTTTATGTCCTCGAAGGCCAGCACATCGTCCTCGTCGTGGACCACCTCGGCGTCTATCTCCCCGGAAGCTATTTTACAGAATATGCAATCGTCCTCGCTCACAATATCTTCTCCTCTAGTGTTTGATCCTATTCTCCAGCGCGGCGAACGCCCGCGCCACCGCGACCATACCTGCGGTCTCACTACGCAGCCTGTACGGCCCGAGGCCACCCAGGACGAGCCCGGCCTCTTCCGCTATCCTCAGCTCGCCTTCGCTCCACCCACCCTCGGGACCTACGAAGAGGCCCGCAGGAGACCCGACAACAGTTTCGAGGGGTCGAGTGCCCGGCCCGTTGTGCAGGAGAACTCCGGTCTCCACCACTTCCGAGACGGCGTAAGCGAACGGCATCGGCTCGGCCACCGCAGGAACACGTAACCTCAGCGACTGGCGTGCGGCTGCTTCGGCCACCCGTCGCCAGCGGTTCACTTTGCCCTCGCGCGGGTTCACCACGCCACGCTCTGTCAGGAGCGGGACTATGCTCGTAACCCCCGCCTCGGTGGCTTTCTCGACCACGAGGTCCATCCTCCCACCCTTGGGCACCGCCTGAAAGAGCGAAACTTCGGCCTCCGGAACGTCAGGCACTGCAAGCTCTTCGAGAACGACGGCCCCTGCTCCGCCGCGTAATTCGGCGACGAACAGCCGGCCAGCGCCATCGACTACTTCGACCTGATCCCCGCTGCGGCCGCGCAGGACCTCTAGAACGTGGTGGGCTTCGCCGGACGGCAGTTCGAGCATCCCGTCCAGCTCCAGTCTGGAGTCGACGAAGATTCGGGTTATGGGCGTGCTCGTAACGAAGCCCCCTACCTGAAGACACCTTTCAGGCGGTCGAAGAACGAGCCTCCGCCACCGTTGTAGGTCTCTTCGCCGCTGACGGACTCGAACCTCTCCAGGAGCTCCCGCTGCTCCGACGAGAGACGGGTCGGGATCATGACGTCGACGACGACCTTGAGGTCCCCGCGCCCGCGTCTCCTGAGCCGCGGCATGCCGTCGCCCCTTAGCGTGAGCGTAGCGCCGGGCTGCGTGCCAGCGTCTAGCCTCACGCTCCTCGGCCCGTCTAGGGTCGGCACGTCAACCTCCGCCCCGAGCGTCGCATCGACGAAGCTGATCTTCATGTGGTGGATGAGGTCCTCCCCGTCCCTCAACAACTCGGGGTCTTCGTTCACCTTCACCCTGACGTACAGGTCCCCTGGTGGCGCTCCGGGTTCCCCCGCGTGCCCCCCACCCGAGACGCGCAGCCTCATGCTGTTCTCGATGCCTTCTGGAACGCGCAGGCGGTGCGTTTTGATCTCGCTCACCCTCCCGCTGCCGCGGCAGTTGTCGCAGACCACATCTATGACACGCCCACGCCCGCCGCACGTCGAGCACGGCCCCGTGGTCACCATCTGCCCGAGGATACTCTCCCGAACAGTCCTGACAGAACCGGCGCCGCCGCAGGTGGGGCAGGTGTGGAATTCCGTCCCCCCCACCCCGTCGCAGACGCCACAGTTGCTGACAACCTGGACGTTGACCTCGCGGTCCACGCCGAACGCGGCCTCCCGCAACGAAACCTCGACCTCGACCTCAGCGTCACCGCCGCGGGCCGGTCCTTGGGCCGTTGAGGGTCCGAAAAACGAGCCACCGAAGCGGTCGCCGAAGAACGCCTCGAATATATCCTCGAAGCCGCCGAAGGGCTCGCCGCCTGCGTAGGTTCCGCCGCCGCGCGGGACCTGGTGGCCGTAGGTGTCGTAGGCGCGTCTCGCCTCGGGGTTGGAGAGGACTTCGTAGGCTTCGGTAAGTTCCTTGAAGCGTTCCTCTGCCTCGTGGTCGCCGGGGTTTGCGTCGGGGTGGTGGGAGCGGGCCAGGCGACGGTAGGACTTTTTGATCTCCGCCTCCGAAGCCTCCCGGGACACGCCCAGAACCTCGTAGTAATCTCGCTTAGTCGCCAATTAGAACCGGGAGTCCAAACAGTTGGTCAGGGCCTCCGCGGCGGAGCGGACCGTCGTTATGGCCACATTGTAGTCCATGCGCTTGGGGCCGATCAGGCTGACCACGCCGTAGGGCCGCTCGCGTCGGCTGTAGGCCGAGGCCACCAGGCTCGTGCCCGTCAAGTTCAGGAAACCGCTCTCGCTGCCGATCGAGACCACTACCCCGCTGCTGGAAACCGAGCGCCTGAGGGCGTCGCCCATCAGCCGCAGCAACCACCGCCGGCGCTCGAACACCTCTAGAACGGCCGCCAGGCTGGCGGGGTCCAGGTCGTCGAGACGGCTGAGAAGCGCCGAGGCGCCCTGGATAAACACGCCGCGCTCGGTCGCCCGCCCGAGGGCGCCGACGGCCTCGAGGACAGCCCCCACGGTCATCGGGTCGTGGTCCGAGAGCGCCGTGCGCGCCGCCAGCCCCAGCTCCATGTCCGTGCCGAGGGGACGTCCCCCCAGCCAGGAGTTGAGGGCTGAGAACATCTCGCGCAGTTCCTCGTCTTCGACGGGGATGGGAAGCGTGATCGCTGCGCTCGAAGACGCGCCGCTCTCCATGGAGACGACAAGCAGGAGCCTGCCGTCGCCGAGCGGCAAATAATCCACGCGGGCGAGCGACTCTCCGAGCACGCTCGGCCCGGCGACCACGGCCAGAAGCCTGGTAACTTCGCTCATCCCCTCCGATACGCCGTACAGCAACTCGTCCACGTTGCCGTAGCCTTCCAGGGCTGCGAACGCCGCCTCATCCTTCGGGGTCCCCTCCATCAGGGCATCGACGTAGTACCGATACCCGCTGTCCGTCGGGACCCGCCCCGCGGAGGTGTGCGGGTGGCCGAGCAGGCCGAGCGACTCCAGTTGGGCCAGCTCGGCCCGGATCGTGGAGCTGCTCGCGTCCACCTCCTCGGACAAGGCATGGCTGCCCACGGGGGCGCCCGTGGAGATGTAAATCTCCAACGTCTTCAGCAGCAACTCGCGCTGTCTTTCCGAAAGCTCGACGTTCGTCATAACGTGCGTGATTTTATCATGAGCGCGCCACGCCCTTTGGGCTGCGCTTCTACTTGTGCTTGCTACCGGCCCTTCGTAGAGGCCATCCCCGATCCGGAGCATTCCGAGGTCTCAGCCGCACGCTTGTTGCGTAAGGGCTAGACTGGGATGTTCGAATAATCCTGCGCTGAGGGGTGCATCATCCTTTCCCCATGGTGTAGAGTTCACTCGTTCGCTAACTGGGGCGGGAACATAAAGGGTGTTGGCCGCCCTCTATGGGAGGAGGATTCGCGCATGCTACGACGGGTGGTCCTACTTTTGGGGACGTTGTCAGTAGGAGTGGTGTTGCTGGGCGGGGTGGCGCTGGCCGACAACATAAGGGGCACTTTCGGGCCAGATGACCTCAAAGGCACCAACCAGTTGGACCGGATCTACGGGCTCGGCAACGCGGATAATCTCACGGCCCTTGGAGGCAACGACGATTGCTACGGCGGCAGCGGTGCCGACACGATATTTTGCGGGCCCGGCAACGATCGCGTAGATGGCGGTTTCGGCGAGGACGACTTGTTCGGCGGCCCCGGCAACGACACGATAAGCGCAGTGGACGGTCAAGTGGATCAGGTTAACTGCGGTACAGGCACCGACACGGCTTACGTCGATGCAAAAGACGACGTCAGCCCCGACCAGGCACTGATCTGCGAAAACATCTTCGTGGCCCAGAAGGTCGTGGCCAAGTAGCCTACTTACAGCAAGTCAGCATTTCAGCCGCCAACCACCTGACGTGCTGAAGTGCTGACAAGCTGACTTGCTGTCAGATCCGCAGTGCGGCGAGGAAGGCTTCCTGGGGTATCTCTACGCTGCCTACCTGCTTCATGCGGCGTTTGCCCTTCTTCTGCTGCTCGAGTAGCTTGCGCTTGCGAGTGATGTCGCCGCCGTAGCATTTGGCGGTTACGTCCTTGCGGTAGGCCCGGACGGTCTCGCGGGCGATTATTCGTTTGCCCATGGTGGCCTGCACGGGGACCTCGAATTGCTGGCGGGGGATGAGCTCTTTGAGCTTCTCTACGAGGGCGCGGCCCCGGTAGTAGGCCTTGTCGCGGTGCACGATTATGGAGAGGGCGTCCACGGTCTCGCCGGAGACGAGGACCTCGACCTTTACGAGGTCGGAGGGTTCGTAGCCTATGGGTTCGTAGTCGTAGGAGGCGTAGCCTTTGGTGCGGCTTTTTAGGGCGTCGAAGAAGTCGGTGATGATCTCGGCCAGTGGTAGATCGTAGGTTAGTTGCACGCGGCGGGTGGAGATGTATTCCATACCGGCGGAGGTGCCGCGCTTCTCGTGGCAGAGGCCCATAACGGCGCCGACGTATTCTTTGGGGCAGATCACGGTCGCGCGCACGATGGGCTCCCTGATCTCGTCGAAGATCTCCGGCAACTCGCTGGGGTTGGTTACCTCGACCACGTCCCCGTCGACCACCACCTCGTACTTCACGCTCGGGGAGGAGGCGATGAGGTCGAGGTCGAACTCGCGCTCCAAACGCTCCTGGATGATCTCCATGTGCAAGAGCCCGAGGAAACCACAGCGGAACCCGAAGCCCATCCTGCTGTTCTCCGGCTCGAAGAACAGCGAGGCGTCGTTCAATTGCAGCTTGGAGAGGGCGTCCCTTAGGCGCTCGAAGTCGTCGCCCTCTGTGGGATAGAGGCCCGAGAAGACCGTGGGCAACGCCCTAGCATAGCCGGGCAACGGTTCGGATGCCGGCTCCGCGGCCCGCGTCACGGTGTCGCCCACGCGCAGGACCTCGATGTCTTTGAGGCCGGCTATGACGTAGCCCACCTCGCCCGTGCCGAGGACCGGGAGCGCCGTCGCCTTGGGAGAGTAGCAGCCAACTTCGAGCAGCTCGAATTGCTCCTCGCTGCCCATCGCCCTGACCCGGTCGCCCTTCTTCAGTTCGCCGTCGAAGAGGCGGGCCAGGGAGATCACACCACGGTAGGGGTCGTAGCGGGAGTCGAAGATGAGGGCGCGCGTCTCCTCGTACTCGGTCTCAGGCGCGGGGATGCGGTCAACGATGGCGTCTAGCACATCCGTCACGTTCTCGCCGGTCTTGGCGGAGATCTTGATGATCTCCTCCTCGTCTACGCCGAGGAGCTCGACGAGTTCTTCGGTCACCGACTCCACATCGGCGATGGGGAGGTCTATTTTGTTGAGGACGGGGATGATCTCGAGGTCGTGCTCCATGGCGAGGTAGAGGTTCGCGAGCGTCTGGGCCTGGATGCCCTGGCTCGCGTCCACGATGAGCAGCGCCCCCTCGCAGGCGGCGATGGCGCGCGAGACCTCGTAGGCGAAATCTACGTGACCTGGGGTGTCGATCAAGTTCAAATTCCACTCGCCGTCTTGCCTGCTATACAGGACGCGGACGGCCTGGGCTTTGATCGTTATGCCCCGCTCGCGTTCCAGCTCCATGGTGTCAAGGATCTGGTCCATCCGCTCACGCTCGGGGACGGCATGGGTTATATCCAGAAGCCTGTCGGCGAGGGTGCTTTTTCCGTGGTCTATGTGCGCGATTATGCAGAAATTGCGCGTGCGTTCGATGCTGTTCACCCGTCGAGTTTACCATGATTGCCGCTTTGCTCTACTTGTGTTACATTCTCCCGGTCAGGCCAGTTTTTATCGGAGGAGCCAGCGTGCCCGCACCATCCAAACGCGACAAGCAGAGCGTCAAGCGCGGCGCCCACAACAAGAGCGCCAGAACCCGTCTCCGCAACCTCTCCAAAAACTTCTACAGGGCCATCGAGGCCGGTGACGAGGAGAGGGCGCGTGAGATCCGGGACGAGTCCCAGAGGGAGTACGACAAGGCCGCGACCAAGGGCATCATCCACCCGAACAGGGCGGCCCGCAAGGTGAGCCGCCTCGACAAAGCCCTCGCCTCGAACGGGGACGAGTAACCGCTCACTTCGAACCATCGCCAGTTACGAAGGCCATTTTGGTCGTCGCAGCATTTGAACGGGGCCGCAAGAACTCCGAAACGACCTCAGCACAGATTTCGGGCTCGTCGAGCCAGGGCAAATGCCCTCCGGCGACCGCTTCGATCCTGCCGTCAGGCATGACCCTGACCGCCCGCTCGCCTATCTCCGGGCCACCGAACACGTCCCCGTCTCCCCAGACGAACAAGGTCGGTTGTTGCACCCTCCGCAGCTCGTCCTCCCCGAGGCGCACATCCGAGACCGCGCCGCGTAGCCCAAGGCATCGCTCCACGAGGGTCAGCCACGCGGTGGCGTAACCGGGTAGCTTCTCGCTCGCGGCGAGCATCTCGAAGAACTCTTCCGGCAGTCGGTCCTCGATGACCGCAGGATCGTGCCCCAACCGCGCCAGGACCTTCTTCGCCTGCTCCGGAGTCGGCCTCTCCGCCGCCAGCATGAGCCTGTTCAACCCGGGGACCGAGAGCAACCGCATGGGTAACGGCGCCATTGTATCCGTCAAAAGCGCGGTGCTGCCCAACTGCGCAAGCGCGCTCACCCGCTCGGGCCTGTCGAGAGCGAGCCAGAAGCTCCACAATCCACCCATCGAATTGCCCACCAACGCCGCCCGTTCGAGGCCCAGACCGTCGAGCAACGACTCGAGAAAGGCAACCGCGTGCCGCCTGAGATCAACACCGCGATAGTCGAAACCACCGCTCAAGCCGAAACCGGGCCGATCCACGACCACTAACCTCATACCCGATAACCCCGCCATCAACGGCGCCCAGGTCGCACCGACCCCTCCCCCACCATGCACCAACACCACCGGCGGACCTTCCCCGCTCCCCATCACGCGTACCCGCAAGGGCGGGTTCCGTATCTCCAGAAACCGGCTCTCTACCTCCAGCCCGTACGCCCCGAACAGCCCGCGTTCCGCAGACCCGAACTCCGCAGTGGTCCCGCTTGCCATCGCCTCGCTCCTTCCCTATCCTCTAGTTTGCCTATCTATAATCGATAAGTGGTTTTATATTCGATATATGATACTATAATCAAATGAACTCTGTCAAGCGTCGATATCGTTCTCCCAAGCGCGAGCATCAAGCGCGGCAGACGCGCGAGCAGATCGTCGGGGCTGCGCGTCTTCTGTTCGCCCGCGACGGCTTTGCGGGGACCACGGTGGAGGCCATTGCGCGCGAGGCTGGTGTATCGGCCCAGACCGTCTACGCATCGGTGGGCTCCAAGCGCGCCATCGTGGGAGCGTTGATCGACCGGATGGAGGTCGAGGGGGGAAGCGAGGAGCTGCGGCGGGAGCTGACCGTAGCCGAGGACCCGCGGGAACAGTTGCGGGCCATAGTGCGTTTCAACCGGCGGTTGTTCGAGCGCGGCCAGGATATCCTCAGGATCGTAATGGCGACCAGGGTGGACTCGGAGATGGAGTCGCTGTGGCAAGAAGGTGAGGTTCGCAGGCGCGAGGGACAGGCCCGCTGGGTGCGCGCGTGGAGCGAGGCTGGCGTGCTGAGGGCAGATCTGGGAGAAGGCGAAGCGGCCGACGTCTTGTGGGCGCTAACCGGGCCCGAGGTCTACGGGCTGTTCGTCGTCGACCGCGGGTGGCAGGGCGACAGGTTCGAGGAATGGCTCTTCGAAACGTTCGAGTCGCGGTTGTTCCGTCCCGCTCAGTCGGATGTCCCCTGAGACCTAGCCGTTTGGCTCTTCACGACGGGGGAGCAAGCCTGAGGTGTTGCATCATGCCGAAGGCGTCGTAGGCCAACCACGCCTCGATGATCTTGCCGTCGGCCATCCGCCAGATACCGATGGTAGTTACGTCTTTGCGGTTGCCGGCGGCACTACGTGGGAACGCAGACTTGCTAACATGGTCCGCGTCGTTGCACCGACGGTGGCCAAGGAGGCCCCAAGTTGTTCAGCCTCACCAGCATCAGGAGGGCCGTGAAGCGCAGTCCCACCTTCAGGAACATCTATTTCCGCGCCGCTGGCCTGCGGCATCGGGCGCGACTTCGGGGGGCCCGGATACGGGGCGGGCCTGGAGGCAACGAGCAGCCCACAGGCGTCAACCCTGCAAACGTGGTCTGGATCTTCTGCACCGCAAGGAGCGGGAGCACGTGGCTCAGGAGCATGCTGGGCGACCTCCTCGATGGCGAGGTGTGGGAAGAGCCCAAGGTCGGGCGACTCTTCGGCGAGTTCTACGCGAGGGCGAAGCCTACCCAACTCGGCCGAACGAACTACGTGCTCGGAGATCCAACCCGCGAGGCCTGGACAGAAGCCCTGAGAGATTTCGTCTTGCGCACGGCGTGGGCCTCGCACCCCACCGTCACGCCCGAGCGGTACCTGATCGTCAAAGAGCCGGGAGGTGCCGTCGGCGCACCCCTCCTGATGGCCGCACTTCCGGAGAGCCGGATGGTGCTCCTCGTCAGGGATCCCAGGGACTTCGCCGCCTCCGTCCTCGACGCCACCAGAAAGGGCGGTTGGATGCAAGAGGGTATGGACGAGTGGGCGAAAAGGGACCTCGCCTCCGAGAAGGACGTGCAGAGGTACCTCAAGGCGCTATCCAGGCAATACGTAAGACAAATGAGCAACGGCAAGAAAGCGTTCGACGACCATGACGGGCGCAAATTCCTGATCAGGTACGACGACCTTAGAAGTGAAACGTTATCCACGATGCGTGACCTGTGCGCTGCGCTCGAGCTCCCCGTCGACGAGGAAAAGCTAGAAGAAGTCGTGGACAAGCATTCCTGGGAGAACATCCCCCGACGGGAGCGGGGCGAGGGCAAGTTCTACCGCAAGGCCACCTCGGGCGGCTGGAGGGAGGACCTCACCCCAGAGCAGGCGAAGATAGTGGAAGACATAGCCGGACCGCTCATCGAGGAGTTTTCGTAGGCAGCATTTCAGCACTTCAGCATGTCAGCCATCAACTCTCTTGTTCTGGCTGAAGGCTGAAAGCTGAGAGCTGTTCTACAATACCCGCGTGGAGGAGAGGTGGATCAAGGTAGCGGTGGCCCCTAACGAGACGTTGGCGTTGCTGATGGAAGGGCTATTAAAGGACGCTGGTGTTCCGTCGTTGATCCAACGCGCCCCCGGCTTCGATGTCCCCGATTTCCTGTCCGCCGGTCCGAGAGACGTTCTGGTACCGGGCGCCTATCTGGAAGAGGCCAGGCAAGTTCTCGAAGACACCACAGGGCTCGGTTCGTACGTGCCGTAGCTGCGCAACGATAGTGTGGTTCGCAAAAAGGGTCAACCCGTCAGCGAAAAAGCTGAAGGCTGATCGCTGACAGCTCTCAAGGCGGCAGGTCGAACTCCAGGTAATCCTCGACCTTCTGTCCGACCGCGTAAGTCATACCAGGCACATTCTACGCCGCACAGGACATTTGCGCATACCGGCGTGCTCTCCTATCGCGCCGCCGGATGTCCGGCACGACAAGGGGCCGGAGCGAATCGCTCCGGCCCCTCAGGGTTATGGTCACGTTTTGTCTTCTTGCGCTCTCCTAGGTCCTTGCAATCGTGAAAGTCCATGTCTTGGCCTGGTTGCCCACCTTCGACGAATCCTGGTCGAGGCTGTTGCCCGCCAGGTCATTGGCACCGGTGGTGATCACCGCCTTGTAGGTAGCCCCTATCTTGAGCGAGTTGGTGGGATCGAGCATGGCCGTGTGGGCCGTGGCGTCGTAGCTCACCGAAGCGCCGAGCCTGGTGGTGGAGCCCTTCTTGAAGAGCTTGAAGGTCGTGCCGTTTACGGTCGAGGCCTTCATGCCCTCGGAGAAGGTCGCCTTGACGTTTGCCGAGGTATCGACGATGAATGCACCCGGTTGGGGGGAGGTGCTCGTGCCGCTGGGCGCGGTGGTGTCGGCCGCGGCGAGGGCCGCCCCACTGGCCACCAGCATCGCCGCCAGCGCCACCAACGTCCTGAAGTAGCGGTTGGTCTTCCTTGCGGTTGTCTGTGTGTTCGTCATTATCTCTGTTGCTCCTTTTCTGTGTTGTTCCTGGTCAGACCGATTGCCGTTTCTCTGTTTGCCTACCCTCTCTGGGCCGGGGCAAGGGCCCCGAAAGGTCCGCTCTCTGGAGGACCCCGTCCTGCGGGGCTCCTCCTCTACGCGGAGGCCACCTTCCTCGGCGCAGAGAACTCGGAGGTGTCGTGCGTGGAGTCGCTTGTGGCCGTGGCCGTTACCGTCTGCCCAACCGTGACCGCCGTGGCCGGGACGAAGGTGAAGGCGGCGTTGCCAGAGGCGTCGGTGGTGACGACCTTCTGGCCGATGAACTTCTTGCCCTGATCGCCGCCCGAGGGGTTGGAGAAGAACTCGATCGTGTAGGTCTTGCCTGCCGCGCCGGACAGGGTGCCCTTGACGGTGGTCTTGCCTGAGACGGTCTTGGCCGAGGATATGACCGGCTCGTTCTGCGCCAGGCTAAACAGCTCTATGCCCAGCCCGCCGTTGGAGAAGATCGAGTTGCGCGAGATCCTGTTGCCGGTGCTGGAGCCGAAGACCAGGACGCCGTCGAAGTGGTTGAAGGCTATGGTGTTAGAGCCCGCTGCGGTGCCGTCTCCTATCTGGTTGTTCGAGGATGTGCCCTCCAGCACGACGCCGCTGTCGGCGTTGCCAAGGGCGCCGGTGCCGCTCGCAGTGGTGCCTATGCGGTTGCCGAGCATCTTAGTGCCCGAGGCGGAGACCAGATCCATGCCAAGCCCGACGTTGCCCGAGACGACGTTGCGCGAGGCGGTGGTGGTGCCACCGACGGTCGTGTTTGTCGCATCTTGGATGGCGATGCCGATCCCGTCGTTGCCAAGGTCCTTGGTGCCCCTCCTGTCGGTGCCCACGTAGTTGCCTTGCACGCGCATCGAATCGGCCTGCCTGCCGCCGAAAATGCCGCCCATGAAGACACCGTCTCTAGCGTTGCCGGAAACGAGGTTTCTGGAGGCTGGCGTCGTGCCCCCAACCACCGCCTGGGACACACCATCGCCTGGGATGTCCACGCCACCGAGTCCGTTGCCCCTGTCTATGGTGCCGGTGGGGTCTGTGCCTATGAAGTTGCCCTCGATGCGGGTGCCCACCGTGGGCCCGGACACGAAGATGCCCGTGGACGAGAAGCGGTTTATGACGAGGCCCTTGATCACGCTGTTGGAGGACACGATCGTTAGCCCGCTCGTGCCTTGGGGCGCGTTGGACCCGTCGAGCTCTACCTTGAGGGAGGCGTCGTCGCCCACGGCCCTTGTGTTGGGGGAGGCACCCGGCTGGGTATAGCCGTCTATGGTCGTCTGCTCCGCTATTATGGGCAGGGCAGATGAGGGCTTAATGCTCTTAACCCCGGTGCCCGAGATGCCAAAAGTGATGGCGTTGGGCCCCTCCGTGAAGTTGGCCTGCTCGATGGCGGCCCTAAGGGTACATTGCGGCCCCGAGACGTTCGGGCTCGTGTCGCAGATGCCATCGGCGCCGCTGGCGTCGGGGTTATCGGCTGTGGAGTTGACGGTGAAGGTAGTCGCAGCCAATGCTGGCTCCTGGGCCTGCGTCAGGAGCAGGCTAGCCATCAAAGCCAGAACCGCGACCAGCACCACCATCCCGAGGTAGCGGTTGGTCTTCGTCTTGGTCGTCGTTGTCGGTATTTTCGTCATCGTCACTGTTTCCTTTCTTCGTTCGGTTCTTGATTTGATTCCGTGACGTTCTCTCAGTACTTCCCGTGCTCACCCTCCGTCATGGCCTCCTTTCTCCGGGAGCGAGTATCCCTCACGCCGCCAGCCTCTCCGGCTGCTCGACCAACCTTGCTCGGGCTCCGTGGCCCTCGACGAAGAACCCCTCGGGCTCTATGGGAAACCTCACCCGGCAACTCCTTCCGGGGTATCGTCCCGCCATCAGGCTCAGCGCCCGCTCGATGCTCTGGGCCGTAACCGCGACGTCGAAGCGGGCGGTTCCTTTCCGCACCTCTATAGAAACCTTGATCATCTCTCCCTTCTCCTCTCTCCCGCTCCCTTTCGGCGGGTGATCTTCGCGTTAAAGACACACTAGGCGAGCGTAAGGAGCAGCACATCGCGCAAATGACTCATTCAGGAGGGAGTCAAGGGAATGCGTCATTTGAAGTAGTACGAATTGACTGCGTCAGCATTTCAGCTTGTGCGGGTGCGTGGTCCGGTAGTTAATTCGTGGTCGAGAGAGTGGAGCGCCTGCTACGCCGTGGATTCCCGCTTTCGCGGGAATGACTATCGGGTGAGCCGATCCGATAGTGATTAGCCGGACTCAGTATGACGGGTGCGAGGATGCCTCGGCGCTCGTGCAAGACGAACCGGAGGTACGCTCTTCCCCAGAGCGAGTCCGTGCTGCAAGCTGACGTGCTGACCTGCTGAAGTGCTGAAGTGCTGGAGTGCTTAGATCAGGTCTTGCTCTAGAGCTTCTCTTGCGGCGGCGGCCCGGGTGCTTACTCCGAGCTTGCGGTAGACGGAGCGAAGGTGCTGTCCCACGGTGCGGGGGCTGAGGTAGAGCCTGCTTGCGATCTGGGGGTTGGTCAGTCCTCGGGCAACGAGCGCGAGGACCTCGGCTTCGCGCTCGGAGAGTAGGGAGGGGGAAGCAGGGGCGGCTTCGTTTGTAGCGAGGGCGTACTCGACTGCCGCATCTGGCGTCATCGCCCGACCCTCGGCGCGTGCCGCTTCCCACGCCAGCTCGCCCAGCCGCTGACGCACAGCGGCAAGCAGGGCTTCGTAATCGGGGTGGGCGCGGTCGAATGGCGAGAGGGGTAAGCCTATGGTCTGGCTTACGGCTTCAGCGGCCCCCCACAATCGGGCAGCGCGAATCGCATGTCCGCGCAAAGAAGCCGCGCACGCCATCCCCCTAAGGCCGTAGGAGATGCCCGTTTTGTCCCCCAACCCTTGCAGCGAGCGCAGGCTCTCCCCGTAGAGCTCCTCGGCCCGCTCGGGGTCGTCCAGTTCCAGCGCGATTATGCCGAGGACGGTGAGGCAGATGCATGCGTCCCACGAGTCCCCCAGCTCGCGGTTCAGGGCCAGGCCCTCCTGGAGGAACGTTATCGCTCGATCATGCTCTTCCCCGCTCAGTGCCGCCGTTCCCAGGAGATAGAGCAGACGCGCTATCGCCTGCCGGTCCGCCAACTCGTGCCTCAACGCTTCGGCGTCTCGACCGAGCGCCCTCACGCGCCCATAGTCCCCCCCGTGTAGCGCCAGCTGACCCAGGTAAACGAGGGAAGTTGCTACGCCCGGTTTGTCCCCGAGCTCCTCGAACAAAGACTTGCTCTCTTCGAGAAGTGACACCGCTCGCTCGTAGTCGCCCTGGTGGGTGGCTATCCAGCCGGCTTCCCTCAGGGCCTTCGCCCGCACGGGCATCAGCGAGGTTGTGGTCTCGGCGAGACCCTTCTCGAGCCACCTTCGGCCCTCGCTCTGGCCGTAGGCATGCCAGAAGCGCCCCTGCGCCAACGCGGCCGCCAACCCGAGGCCAAGCTCCGCGCGCTCTCCCACGGACACTTCTGCGTCCAGCGCCCATCCCAGAGCGGCCCGGAAATTGCCGTGTTCGAACCCCAGCCGCTCCAGCCACACTTGCTGCTCGCTCAACTCCGGCTCGGCCTCCTCGGCCAGAGCCAGGTAATACTCCGCGTGGCGCTCCCGGATTTGCCCCTCCTCCCCCGACTCGTCGAGCTTCTCGGCAGCATACTGCCTTGCCGGCTCCAGCAGCCGGTAGCGTGTTTCCCCGCTCCGCTGCGTTACCAGCACCAGAGACTTCTCCACCAGGCGTGAGAGCAGATCCAGAACCCCCTCCCGTTCGATGCCCTCCCCGACGCACACCGCCTCCGCCGCATCCAGGGTGAACCCTCCGGCGAAGACCGAAAGTCGCGCGAACAGTTCCCGCTCCTCCTCGTCGAGCAGCTCGTAGCTCCAGTCGAGGGCGCCCCTCAAGGTCCTCTGCCTCTCGGGGGCCGTCCGGTCCCTGCCGGAGAGCAACCCGAGCGAGCGACCGAACCTATCCGAGATCTGGGCCACCGACAGAGTCCCCACCCTCGCAGCCGCCAACTCTATGGCCAGCGGGATGCCGTCCAGCCTCGTGCACACCTCCGCAACTGGCGCAGCGTTCTCGGAGTTCAGCACGAAACCGGGCAAACGGTAGCGAGCCCTATCGAC
Source organism: Actinomycetota bacterium (assembly GCA_046734875.1). GTDB lineage: Bacteria > Actinomycetota > Rubrobacteria > Rubrobacterales > Rubrobacteraceae > Rubrobacter_D. The sequence continues at coordinate 32,275 of JBKPSF010000073.1, forward strand.
GAATAGTCGCACCGACTCGATGCCTCCAAGCTCCTCGATGGGAGGCAAGCTGTGAAGGTCTGGAGAAGAGAGCGGGGGCACCGGCCAGACGACCTCTCCGGCAACTCCCAGAGCCTCGCGGCTGGTTGCCAGAATCCTGAGTCCGGGACAGGAATGCAGCAGGAGGTCGGCAAGCTCCGCGCACGCCACCACAACGTGCTCGCAGTTGTCTAATACCAGCAGGGTCTCAAGATCCTGGAGGTCATCTGCTAGCACTTCTGTCAAGGAGCGTCCCGGACTCTCTTGCACCCTAAGTACCGAAGCAGCCGCCTGGGGCACGAGGTCGGGGTCGGAGACCGGGGCCAACTCCACCCACCACGCCCCGTCCTCGAAGCGATCCGCCAACTCGAAGGCCGCCGCCGAGGCGAGGCGCGTCTTACCACTTCCCCCCGGCCCCGTGAGCGTGAGCAGGCGCGTATCGCCGTCAATCATGCCTTCGACCTCGGAGATCTCCCTTTCGCGCCCAATGAAGCTAGTGAGCTGCAGCGGCAGGTTGTGGACGGAAGGCGCGGGTTGGCGTCCTCCGGGGAAAGCGACTACCCGGCCCTGGCTGTCGTCTCTGTCGGGCGAACCGGTGGCTTCAGGCATGGTGACCTCGGCTGTAGTGCCCTCCTCCGATGGTGTGGGCGGGTCCGAGATCCGGCACGGTTGTTTCCTCCTGCTCTTACCCCGCTGCATTGTAGCGGTTGTTCGCCGGGGAAGGTAGCCGCTGCGCCGGGCCGCCAGAAGGGTGCGGGAGGTCAGAGGATGCCTTGCTCGACGGCGAAGGTGGTGGCGGCGGCCCGGGAGGAGACGCCTAGCTTGCGGTAGATGGAGCGCAGGTGCTGGCCGACGGTGCGGGGGCTGAGGTAGAGCTTTTCGGCGATCTGGGGGTTGGTAAGACCCTCGGCCACGAGCACCAGAATCTCGGCCTCGCGCGTCGAGAGCGGGGAGGAAGGAGTTTCCTCGTCCGAGGTGTGGGCTTGCTCGGTGGCGAGGGCGTATTCGATGATCTCTGCTTGCGTCATCGCCCTTCCTTCGGACCAGGCTGCGGCGAAGTTTTCCTCGTCGAGCCGGGAACGTAGCGTAGAGACTGCTTGCTCTACGGAGTGACGGTCGGACGCGTATGCATACAGTGGAGTCCCAACGGTCTCGAGTAAAGCCTCCGATGCTCCGAACAATCGTGCCGCTCTGTACGGCTCGCCTCGTTCGCCGGCCAGCTCTGCCAGTCCCTCCAGGCAGTATGCTATGTCCGCCCTGTCGCCCACCTCCACCGCCATCCTCAGTCCCTCGGCGTACAAGCGGACTGCCTGTTCACGATCGCCCTCACCCTGCGCCATCAGAGCAAGATTGTGTAACGCAAGGTAGCCGGAGTGCCTGTTGCCCAGCTCTTGCGACAGCGCCAGGGCTTCCTCGAAGTATCCACGGGCACGCTCGTAGTCGCCAGTGGCGAGGGGGACCAATCCCTGATACACGAGCGTCTCGCTCATGCCCCACTTGTCTCCTAGCTCCCGATACACTTCTATACACTCTTCCAGGAGCCCTGTTGCCCGCCCTATGTCGCCCTGCTGCAGGGCAGAGGCACCCTGTCCGCCCAGTGCTATCGCGAGACCGGGTTTGTCTCCCACTTGCCTGAACAGGGGTTCGCTCTCCTCGAACAACTCTCCGGAGTCCTGGGCGCTATCCCGCCCGTAGGCCATGACCGCCAGGATGCAAAGCGCCTTGGCCCGCGGGCCGACGGGCAGTTCATCCTTGTTCTCGAGTGCCTCCCGGGTGTAACGGTATCCCTCGCTCTGGTGCCCGCGCAGGTACCAGAAGTACCACAACGCCCAGACGAGTCGCGCTACGGTTTCCGCTTCCCCCTCTTGCAACAGCCACCGGATGGCGGCGCGCAGGTTATCGTGCTCCGTCTCCAGGCGCTCGAGCCAGATCACCTGCCCACGTCCTTTTAGCTGCGGTTCCGCTTCCTCCACCAGCCCGAAGAAGCAGTCGGCATGGCGACGTCTTGCCTCCGGCTCCTCTCCCGACCCTCGCAGCTTTTCCAGGGCGTACTGCCTGATCGTCTCCAGCAGCCTGTAGCGTGCCTCACCCTTCCGCTCCGTTGCCAAAACCAGCGACTTCTCGACCAGGCGCGCCAGCAGATCGAGAACCTCCTCAGGCTCGACTCTACCCCCAACACATACCGCCTCGGCAGCATCAAGCGTGAAGCCTCCGGCGAAGACCGAGAGTCGCCCGAACACCTCACTCTCGTGCTCGTCGAGCAGATCGAAGCTCCAGTCGAGGGCGCCCCTCAAGGTCCTCTGCCTCTCGGGAGAAGTCCTGTTGCCGGCCGAGAGCAACCCGAGCGAACGTCCAATCCTCCCGGAGATCTGCTCGACCGATAGAGCACCTACCCTCGCGGCGGCAAGCTCTATGGCGAGCGGTATGCCATCAAGCCTGCTGCACACCTCGGCGACCGATGATGCATTCTCGGGTCCGAGCGCGAAGCCGGGCACCTTATATCGGGCTCTTTCCACGAACAGGCGCACAGACTCGATGCGTTCGAGCTCCTCGATAAGGGGTGTACCGTGAGGGCCGGGAGAGGAGAGCGGAGGAACCGCAAAATGCGTCTCGCCCTCGATCCCCAACGCCTCGCGACTGGTTGTAAGGATCCTGAGTCCGGGTGATGAGCGCAACAGTACGTAGGCAAGCTCGGCGCACGCTCCCACCACGTGCTCACAGTTGTCCAACACCAGCAGTACCTCGAGATCCCTGAGGTCCTCAGCCAGCACCCCGGTCAAAGAGCGTCCCGGGCTCTCCTGCACCCTCAAGACCGAGGCCACGGCCTGGGGCACGAGGTGTTCGTCCGAGAGCGGGGCAAGCTCCACCCACCACACCCCGTCCTCGAAGTGCCCCGCAACCGCGGACGCGGCCGCCAGCGCGAGACGCGTCTTGCCGCTTCCTCCAGGTCCCGTGAGCGTAAGCAGTCTGGCCTCCGTCGTAAGGAGGTGTTTCAGGTCGGAGATCTCCCGGTCCCGCCCGATGAAGCTGGTGAGTTGCAGGGGCAAGTTGTTTTCGGGGGGAGGATTCGAGCCGGACCCGCGCGGGAAGCCTATGAGCTTGCCGCCGTCGTGGGCCTCGCCGGAGGGATGGGAAGCGTCTGGCATGCCGGGGGTCAACTCCCGATGTATCTCCTTGGTTGTAGGGGAATTATATCGGTCAGGGGTACGACATGGAAGGCCGATCGAGCGCCTGCTCCCCCCTACCAGCCGCTCCGGCGGTCTTCTCCCACCCGCTTCTCACGCTGCCTCTACGCGAGCGTGGCTCGCCCTCCGGGAGGGCATAACGGTAGTAGGCTCCTCTGTGCGAAGCGCTTCTGGTGGCTGCTGGCCGGTAGTCCGCTTCCACCAGCGGCCCATCTTCAGGGGGTCGGTCGAGCCGTAGGGCAATTCGTGGAGCATCCGGCCACTCTCGGCGTCGCACACTCGCCCCAGGTAGAGCACCTTTCCGCTCCTTGGGTCGAATCCGCTGATCACTTCGTAGAACAACGGACTGCCGGCGTTCTCGCCTTCTCCGGTAGTGGCGAGGTGGAAGGCCAGGGGACGGGGCTCCACCAGTTTCGGTCGGGAAAATCGGTCGATCATGATCTCTCCTCTTCCTCTCTCCCACCCTGTTGTTGGTTTGGCGGGTGTCCTTTTGCTCTCGAGAGTCACATTAAGGCAGCGCAGAAAGCGCTACATCGGTCAAATGACCCATTCGCAAGGAAGTTAGGGGAATGGGTCAAATGGCGTACTACAAACATTCCGCACAATAGGAGCAGGAGAAAGGGCCGGGGCGTCTTGCCCCGGCCCTCCCGGCGTGGTCGCCTCTAGATCGTTTCGCCGTGTCCTAGTTCCTCACCTTGAAAGTCCACGCCTTCTGCTGCTGCCCGCTGAGCGTGGAGCTCTGGTCCAGGCCGTTGCCAGCCAGGTCCTTCGCACCGATCGTGACCACAGCATTGTAGGTGGCGCCCGCCTTCAGGGAGTTGGTCGGGTCGAGCGTCGCCCTGTCGGCCGTGGCGTCGTAGCTTACCGCGACCGCGACCTTGGTTGTAGATCCCTTCTTGAAGAGCTTGAAGGTCTGAGTGTTTATGGTAGAGCCCTGTATGTCCTCCGAGAAGTTGGCCGTGAGGTTGGCCGTTGGCGAGACGCCCGTCGCGCCAGGCAGAGGGTTGGTGCTCGTGACCTTCGGCGCCGTGGTGTCGGGCTGAGGGGTGGGGCTGTCGGTGGTTATGTCCAGGGACCACCCGCCAGCGAACTGCCCCTCGTCGACCTGAGTATCGTCTATGACGAAGAGGCTCCAGGTGCCGTTGGGGTTCGTGCCGTCGAAGGCGGAGAGGTTCTTGGCGTAGGGCCCAGCTGGCGCAGGTGTTGGGAAGTTCGCCGGTACCTGGCGGTCCCCGCCGATGGGGGTGACGGTTCCCTGAGTCGGCTTGTAGGTGCCGGAAGTTATGCTCTCCAGGCGGGGCAGGCTGTCCGGCAGGGAGATGGTCGCCTCGTCGTCGAGGGTAAGGTTTACGTCGGCGAGGGAGTTGGCCTGATCGCCACCTCCTGCGTCGCTCATCAGGAGGGCCTTCTGGCCTTGGGGGCCCACGAGAAGGACACCAACATCGTCCGGAAAGCTGTGAGCATAGCCGTTGAGCTTGAGGTTGACGTCGGTGGTATTCCCGGATAGGTTCTGGACGTTTATCTGAGAGGGGTAAGCGTCGGCCAGGCCGGGGTCTGGGAAGAAGGAGTCGGCTATCTGCATGGGCGAGGAGTTGCTGAAGGTGGTTGTCGCCGCAAGCGCCGCCCCGCTGGTCACCAACATGGCCGCCAGCATCGCCAGCGTCGTCAGCATCGCCCTGAAGTAGTTGTTGGTCTTCGTCGTTGTCCGCGTGTTCGTCATTTTCTTGCGTCCTTTCACTGGTCGATCTGCTTTGTGTTCCTGCGTTGCTCTCTCTGCGTAGTCCAAGTGCTCACTACTCTCTAAAGTCCTCCTTTGTCGTAGACCAACTCTTCATCCGCTCCTGGTTAGCTCATCTCGTCCCTTCGGAGAGCGGTCCCTCGTGGGAGGCCACGAGCCCGTCGCCGTCCGGCGCGCAGAGGGTGTCGGCGTAGATTCTGTGGAACTGGTCGAAGGTCAGGTGCTGCTGGGTGAGCCCGAGCTGCACGTACGCCTCGTAGCATGACCCGTGGTCCTCGCCAAGGGCCGCGGACCCCGTGAGCAGGGCCACGAGGACCACCGCCAGCGCCGTCCACTTCCTGAGTTTCGCATTCATCGTTTCGCTCCCTTCTCCCGCCTTCCTGGGGGCGGGTGATCTGATCGTTGAGAGCACATTAAGGGAGCGCAAAGAGGTGCACATCGCGCAAATGACTCATTCGAGAGACACGCGCGCTAATGCGTCAGATGACGTAGTACAAATGGGCTACGCTAGCGTCTCAGCTTGTCAGCAATTCAGCTTTTTGGCTTTGTGCGGGGCACGGGCTTTCGGTGGACGCGTGGATTCCCGCCTTCGTGGGAATGACGGTGGAGGGGATGAGGGTGTTTAGGCGTCGGCGGTGGATATTGGTTTGGACATGATTATGCTCGTTGGTCGGTAGCCGGTGTTTTCGTAGAGGGCTCGGGCACTCTGGTTGTGGCCGAAGACGTGTAGGTCTACCTTTGTGGCGCCTAGTTCTCTGGCTTTGGCTTCGACTAGCTTCAGGGTGCGGCGGGCGTATCCCTGGCGCCGGAACGGTTCGTGGATGAGGATATCGTAGATCCAGATGGAGCGGCCTGTGCCGGATTCTTGTTCTGAAATCCAGAGTACGCCCACCTCAGCGAGGACGGATTCGTCTCTGACCGAGTAGAGGAAGTGGCCCCGCGTGGCCGTGCCCTCGGGCAGAAGGGCGTCCACGTCTTGCGCCGATTTCGTGTCGGCCACTTGGGCCGACCATGTGCCGGCGCGGACCTTGTCGTCTGCGTAGTTGCGCACCAGGTGCTTCCGGTACTCGCGGAATCGCGCTTCGTCCATGCCGGCGAGCGTCAGGTTGTCTTTCGGGGTCATCGGGGGGCGCCGGAAAGTTTTAGGACGGTCATCTCGACCTGGAAGTCGTCGGGGAGGTTGCTTCCGCCTTTCAGGCCGCTCTCTAGATCTCGAATCGACGCCAACGCGTGTTCGAGGTGCTCGTCGTCGAGCTTGCTTCCCTGCTCTTCAAGCTTGCGCGCCACGAACGGGGGGACCTTGAGGATGCTCGAGATCTCCTTCCGGTGGACACCGCGGTCGAGGAGCGCGCGGGCGCGGGCGACGAGTTGGAACTGGCGCCGGATCATGAACGTGAGGCGGAGCGGGGGCTCGGCCGTAGCGATCAAATCCTCCAGGAGGCCGAGCGCCCTGTCCCTCTCCCCGGCGGCGAGCGCGTCGACGAAGGCGAAGATGTTGGACTGCACGTCAGGCGGGCACAACGCCGCAACGTCGTCGTGGGTCGCAGTGCCCTCGCCGACGTAGAGCGCGAGCTTCTCCGTCTCCTGCAGGAGCCGCATCTTGTCACCGGAGCAGCGGGCCGTCAGGTCCTCGGCCACGTCCTCGGGGAGGTCGAGGCCCCGTTTCTTTGCGTGTCCGACGAGCCACCTGACGAGGGCCTTTCCCGTTGGCTGCTCGAGGGTGTGGACCTCCCCAGACTTCTTGACGGCCGAGAGCAACCGCTCGCGCGAGCCGAGCTTCTTGCCGATGAGGACCAGGTCGGACCCTGGCGAGGGGTCCTGCAGGTATTCGACGACGACGGCCTTCTGGGCGGCGTTCCAGGCGTCGAGGTTCCGCAGGACCACGAAAGGACCTTCTCCGAACAGGGAGAAAGAGTTGCAGGCCGATACCACGCTCTCAGGGCCCGTCTCCGAAGCGTCAAAAGCCTCGATCATCCGTGCCTCGCGCAGCTTCTCTACGCCGCGCACCTTGCGTTCCTCGTCGTCGCCCAGAAGCAGATAGACTGGCATACGAGTATGTTAGCAGGTCAGCACTTCAGCTCGCTGGCTACGCCAGCTTGTCAGCACGCCGCTTCGCGGCTTTCAGCTTTTTAGCAGGGGGGCGACTTGTTGGTGGAAGGTTGCTAGTTGGGTGAGTTCGTCCTGGATAGGCCAGAGTAGGATGCGGTGTGCTCCGGCGGATTTGTAGGCGGCGAGTATTCTGGTGCATTTGTCTGCGGGGCCTATGGGGAGGCGGTTACGGAGGTCGAGTACCTCGCGTCGGAGGGTGGGGGCTAGGAGGTTTTGGAGGATGTGATCGGCCTCGGCTTGATCTTCTGTAATGTGGAAGAACATGGTGGCGATAGCGTTGGGGAATTGGTCGGGATCCTTGCCGGCGGCGTGCAGGTGTTGTTCGAGATGGGACTTTGCAGAGGCGAAGGCTTGGGGGGTTGTGTTATAGGCGGAGGCTAGCCAGCCGTCGCCGAGGCGGGCCGTGCGGCGGAGGCCGGCTTCGGAGCCCCAGCTGCCGATCCAGATCGGAGGGCCCTGCTGGCGCAAGGGGCGGGGCTCGGCCACGATGTCTTCGGTCGAGTAGAAGTTGCCCCTGTACGGCGACGCTTCTTCGTTCCAGAGGGCGCGCAGGGTCTCGACGGCCTCATCGAGGCGTTTCCAGCGTTGCTCGAAGGGGATGCTGACGGCGGCGTAGTCTCTGGGGGAGGAGCCGGGGCCGACGCCGACTATGAGGCGGCCGCCAGAGAGGATGTCGATGGCGGCCATGCTCTTGGCGAGCGCCACTGGTCCCCGGACGACGGGGAGGGCCACAGTGGTCATCAGGTCCATCTGCCCGGTGGCGGCCAGCACGGAGGAGAGGGCCGTTGGGCCGTCCAGCCACGGGCGGGGGAAGAGGAGGTGGTCGTTGGCCGAGAGCGCCGAGTAGCCAAGCCGTTCGGCGGTCTCAGCGTACTGCGTAAGCTGCCGAAGGGAAAGCGGCTCTCCACCGAAGCCTATGAGGGGGAGGTGTACTCCGTAATCCATGTGATTCCCTCCGAGTTCCGCCTGCCGTGAAGATAACGGAGGCCGGTCCTGTTCGCAACGTTCGGCACGAGAACGTGGTGATCGGTGGTCATGGTCTGGCACAAGCTACTCCTCTTGGGCGAGCGGGTCGGTTACGCGCAGGATGAAGGCGGCGCCCAGGATGAGGCCGGCCGAGAGGACGATGCCCAGTGAGGCGTAGCCGCCGAGTGCCAGGGTAGCGCCGCCGATGACGCCTCCGAGCAGGTAGCCCATCTGGTTGGCTGCCGTGCGGGCTGCCATCATCGATCCCGGTCTCCGGGGAAGTTGGGCCAGACCGAGCGTCGAGGCGACGGCCGAGCGGATTCCGCCTGTTGCCGCGCAGAGGAAGAAGATAGAGAACCCGACGCACAGGAGGTCATCTGTGGCGAACTGTATGTAGATAAGGGCTCCCATTACTAGCACCGTGACGGCGACCACGCGCGGTCGGGGGAGGCGGGCCAGAAACCTGGCGCCGCGCACCGAGGTCGCGAAGAACGCCCCGGCTCCAAGCGCCAGCACGATGCCGGTTACGGACTCGCCGATATTGTAGACCTGGACAAAGTAGGCGCCGACGAACGTCAGGTAAGTACCCCACGCGAAGAAGGAGATCATCTCGGCCAGGATCCAACGCCGGGCCGAAGGGTCGGCGAGCACGCCGAAAAGGCCACCACCGGCCGTCGCCGGGGCATGCGCATCGGGGGTGGCCCGCGCAGTGGCGAGCACGCAGAAGGCGATCGCGGCAGGCGCCGCGTGGGCGGCCCTCCAGGAGACGGTTTCGGTGAGCGCGCCGGCGAGGGGGTTGACCAGGATCCAGGCCAGGGCATTGGCGCCGACGACGTAGCCCATGGCCCATGCCCGGTTATCTCCCGAGAAGGAGGCGACACCTGCAAAACCGGCGGAGAGCAGGCAGGCAAAGCTTATGCCGCTCACCGCATGCACACAGAGGAAGAGCATGAGGGAAGGGGAGAGAGCCGCGCCCGTGCTGCCGATGATGGCGAGGAGCGCCCCCGCGAGAAGGAGAGGCCTGACGCCTAGCCGGTCGAGGAGTGGCGCTATCCCGAGCGACGTTGCGATGGCGGCCGCGGCCAGTACGGAGCGCGCCTGGCCGACCAGCCCGACCGGCACCCCGAACTCCTGCCCCACCCCGACGATGGTTGGCGAAAGGACGACCAGCAATGCCTGGGAGGCCATGGTCGCCAGCACCAGCGGCAGGAGCCCGCGAACCCGCGATGGGGCGCTACTTTGCGCGCCAACCTCGTGTGTTCGTACTTCCATCGCCGCCGGCCTCATTCTTGGCTTGTTCCTGTGGCCGAGCGGTTGCGTTGCCATGATCGCTCTCCTCTATACGCTTCGATCGTCGTATTTACTCTGGAGGAGGCGGGCGAACACAGCATCGGTAGGCTTACTCAAATTTTGCGACCACTCGAGATTACGAGCGTGGGTAAGGATACCCACCGGTCGTGCGGATCGACGCGTTGATTGGGCGGGTTTCAAACCCGCCCCTACGTGGGTAAAGTTGCGAGGTTCGCGAACCGCACCCGGGTGTAGACCGGTCTAGATCAGGTCCTGTTCGACGGCTTTTTTGGCGGCGGCGGCGCGGGAGGGGACGTCGAGCTTCTTGTAGATCGAGCCCAGGTGACGGCCTACGGTGCGCGGGCTGATGTGGAGCTTGCGCGCGACCTGTCCGTCCGTAAGACCCTCGGCTACAAGCACGAGGACCTCGACCTCGCGGATGGTTAGGCCGTAGGGTCGAACCGGCGTGGAATCCACCGGGACGACCGACTCAGGTGCCGCAGACGGCTGTAGCGCGTACTCGATGGACGCTTTCAGGCCCATGGCCCTGCCTTTTGCCCATGCGGCTTCGAACGCCGAGCTTTCGAGCTGGTCACTGGCGGTAGCCAGGTCGCGCTCGTAGTAGGCGAGGAACCCGGGCGGCCGGGGGGCGCCTATCGCCTCGCGCAGGCTGGACGCCGCGCCGAACAGTGTGGCGGATCTGGCCGCCTGTGCATACGTTGCGGCGACCTCCGCCAGCCCTTCCAGGCACCAGGCGGTCCACCACTTGTCTTCTACGTCTTTCAGGAGCGTCATGGCCTCCTCGTAGAGGTCCTGCGCCGCGCGGGGATCTCCGTCGTTCAGTTCGACGTCGGCGAGGGCGACGGTCATCTTGGCGACGCCCCGGGGGTCCCCCAACTCCTCCATGACCCTTCGGGCTTCCCTTAGCAGGGGGCGCGCCGTTTCGTAGTCTCCCTTGCCGAGAGCCACCATCCCGGTCAGGGCGGTCGACTCGGCGATTCCTTCCCTGTCCCCGACCTGGCGCCACATCCTGAGGCCCTCCTCGAGCCTGGGGAGCGCCTCCTCGAAATCGCCCTGGAAGGCGGCCGCGCGGCCGAGGAGGTCCGTGGACCGGCTGACGCCCCACCTGTCGTCCAGCCTCCGGTAGTGTTCCAGGGCCTCCTCGTGCATGGCGCGCGCCCTCGCGAACTCGCCCTTCCTACGGATCACGAACGCGAGCCCGTTGAGCGCGGCGGCGATCTGGGCCACGTCGCCCAGTTGCGAGGAGAGCTCGAGGGCCTCTTCGCGCAGCTCTTCCGCCCGGTCGAGGTCGCCCTGGCTGTGCGACAGCTCCCCCCCTCCGGCCAGCACCCTTACCCGCAGGGATGGCTCTCCCCCACGCAGGGCGAGTGTCTGCTCCAGCCACCTGCGCCCCTCGCTGAGGTGGCCCCGCATGTACCAGAATCGCCACAACGCACCGGCTAGCCGCAGGGCCGTCTCGATGTCTTCTCTGTGTAGCGACCAGCGCAGCGCCGCCCTGAGGTTGTTGTGCTCCCTCTCCAGGAGATCCAAGAACCCCATCTGCTCCGCGGTGGTGAGTCCCGGTTCCGCCTCCTCCGCCAACGAGAGGAAGTACCCGGCGTGGGCGTAACGAACGGCTTGTTCCTCATCGCTCTCCCGCAATCGCTCCAGCGCGTACTCCCTGATGGTCTCGAGCATCGCGAGCCGGACCTCGCTGCCAGCCTCATCTACCCGGCGCAAGAGGTTCTCTTCGACGAGGGAGATAACCCCGTCCAGCACCTCCGTACCCTCGGCCCCAGGGTCACCCACCGCCTCAGCGGCAGAGAGCGTGCATCCGCCGGCGAAAACGGAGAGGCGCCTGAACAGCCGCTTTTCGGCCTCTCCCAGCAGGTCGTAACTCCACCGGATCGTATCCCCAAGGGTCCTCTGCCGGGTCGGCAGGTCGCGGGCTCCGCCCGCCAGCAGCGGCAGCCTCTGCTCCAGGCGGGCCAGCAATGCCTCCGGCGGAAGCAGCCTGACCCTGGCCGCCGCCAGCTCTATGGCAAGCGGCAGCCCGTCCAGCCGCAGGCAAACCTCCGCCACGGCCTTGGCGTCCGTCTCGTGGAGCCGGAAGTCGGGCCTCGCCGTCCGTGCCCGCTCCACGAAGAGGTTTATCGCCTCGTAGCGAGTGAGCTCTTCCGGACCCGGAAGGCTTTCGGAATCGGGCAACCCGAGCGGCGAGACCGAGTACTCGTGCTCGCCGGAAAGGTGGAGGACCGCGCGGCTGGTCGCCAGCACCTCGAGGGCGGGGCACGCGCGCAGGAGCTCGGCAACGACCGGGGCCGCCGGCGCCACGTGCTCGAAGTTGTCGAGGAGGAGCAACAGTTTCCTTTCCCGCAGGTAGGACTTCAGGCCTTCGAGCAGTGGTCGCTCCCCGATCTCTTGTAGTCCCAACGTCTCGGCGATGGCGGCGACGACCAGATCCGGGTCCCTTATTGGTGCCAGCGAGACGAAGCAGACACCGTCGGGGAAGTCGCTGGCGAGATCCGCCGCCACCCTTATCCCCAGGCGCGTCTTACCGACGCCGCCAGGTCCGGAGAGCGTCAACAGGCGCACGTCGGGACGGCGTGAGATCTCCAGGACCGCCTCCACCTCCCTCTCGCGTCCGATCAGGGGCGTCAGTTGGGCGGGCAGGTTGCTTACAGGCTCGGCTACCTTAGATGGTTCTGCGACGGGGTTCTCCTCGCTCATCCCGGATGCCCTTCAAACGGTGTCGATACAAGACATTCGCGCGTTGGTTGGGCGGTTCGCGAACCGCCCCTACAGGTTTGGGGATCACACCCACCCGCGTACCACACGGTGGGGTGCTGGTCATTCGGTGCGGGTGGGTTCGTTGTGCGTGTCGGGGTTCTCTTGCGACGCTTCGGACTGCGGCGTCTCCGTCTGTATCGCCTCCGAGCTCAGCACTCTTTCTTGCGGCTGTTCTGTTTGCGGCGAGTCGGTTTCTGGGGTGGATCGGGCGTCGCGCTCGGCGAACCATTCGTCGCCTTCGATGGAGAAATTCGGGGTTACGCGATCCAGCCACTTCGGGAACCACCAGCCCGCTGAACCGAGGAGGGCCATTATAGCGGGTACCAGCACGCACCTGACCACGGTCGCGTCCACGGCCACCGCGACGGCCATCCCCAGGCCGAACTGCTTAACGGTGGGATCGCCGTTTATAACGAAGGCGAGGAAGACGGAGACCATGATCATGGCGGCGGAGGTGATCACACGTCCCGTGGTGGCGAGGCCGTGGACGACGGCCTCGTGCGGATCGCCGGTCTGCTTGAACTGCTCGCGGACGTGGGTCATCAGGAATACTTCGTAGTCCATGCTGAGACCGAAGAGGATGGCGAACATCATCAGGGGCACGTAGGAGACTATGGGGATGGGGCCTTCTAGCCCGATCAGGCGCGCCGTCCAGTCGTGGTCGAAGGCGTAGCTGACAACGCCGAAGGCGGCGAGGATGGAGAACACGTTCATGGTCACGGCCTTCAGCGGGACGAGAAGAGATCGGAAAGCGATCAGGAGCAGCAGGAAGGAGAGGACGAGCACGATCCCTATGACCAGCGGTAGCTTGTCCGTAATCTCGGTCGCCAGGTCTATGTAGCTGGCCGTCGTCCCCCCGACGTCCGCCTCCATGTGCTTGCCCTTTGTCGCCTTGGGAAGCACGTCGTCGCGCAACGTGTGCACGAGGTTCTCTGTCGCGCGCGAGGAGGGCGCGGTGGTGGGCGTCACGGTGTAGACGGCGGCCGTACCCTTCTTGTTTACCAGGGGATAGGTAACCTTGTCCACGCCCTTGGTCTTTTTGATGTCCTTGCGGAGGTCCATTAGCCGCGGGTCGGAGGCTTTGGATTCGAGGAACTTCTCCTTGTTGTTCTCCCCCGAGCTCTGCTCCTGCTTGGCGGCCTGCTGCTTGACCTTCTTCTCTATGGTCTTGTTTTCCTGGGCCTGCTTCTGGTCCGCCTGCTGCTGGATGGACTTGTTCTGTTTCTCGATCTCCTGCTGGGCCTGCTGGTCTATGGCCTGGTTCTGCTTGTCTATCTCCTTCTGGGCAAGCTCGTCGATGGCCGCCTGCCCCTGCGGCCCGGCCTGCTGCTTGGCCTCATCGGCCTTGGCCTGGATCTGCTGCGCAGCCTCATTCTTTTGCTGGTCGGCCTCGGCGTTTATCTTCTTTTTCGCCTCTTGCTGCGCCTGCTCGGTTTGCTGTTGGATCTGCTTCGCCGCCTTGGCCTGCTGTTTGTCGATCTCCTGCTGCGTGGACTTCTGCTCCTGGTTGCGGAGCTTGTTTAGGTCGGCCTGGTCGTTGTGGGCGGGCTTGCTCAGGCTCACGGCCACGAGCATGGGACCATTGGAGCCAGAGCCGAACCCTTCGGTCATCGTGTCGTAGGACTGGCGCGACTGGGTGGCCGTGGGCAGCGCCCCGTTGTCGGTCTGGCCGAGGTGAAGGTAGCTAACGGGCAGGGCGAGCACGATGAGCAAGACGAAGCCCACTATCAGGGCAGGCCAGGGGTGGGAGCCGACGAAGGCGGCCCAGCGGGCCCAGCCGTGGGGCCTATCGTCATGGCGCACGCGCATGCCTGGCACGCGCAGGTGGTTGATCGCCGTTCTTATGAGGCCGAGGATGGCCGGAAGCAGCGTGGTCGCCGCGGTGGCCGCGATGAGCACGACTATAGCCGCCGTGTACCCGAGCGTCGTTACGGTAGGTATCCCCGCGGCCGCGAGGGAGAGCAGCGCGATTATAACCGTGCCCGCCGCAAACACCACGGCACCACCCGACGTGGCCGTGGCGCGGGCGACCGACTCGCGAGGCTCCATGCCCTGGGCAAGCTGGCCAAGGTGCCTGGTTACGATGAACAGCGCGTAGTCGATCCCCACCCCCAGCCCGATCATGGTCGCAAGGGTTGGCGCCGAGGTCGGCATCTCCACGGTGTGGCTGATGAAAGTGATGATCCCAAGCCCCACGGAGAGGCCGAGGATCGCCGTGAGTATGGGTATCCCCATCGCGATGGCCGTGCCGAAGGTGAACAGCAATATAACCACGGCCGCCGCGAGCCCCACCACCACCGAGAGCTCGGTCGATGGCTTGGATACCTTCTGGCCGAGGTAGCCACCCGCCGCCGGTTTCAGGCCGGCCTTGTCCAGCGGCTTCGAGACGTCGATGATCCGATGGGCCTCATCGGCGTTCAGCTCGGAGGGACTGTACTTGAGGTTCAAGGAGATGTAGCCGATAGTCTTTTTCTTGTTGAGTTGGTCGGTGCCCTGGTCGCTGAACGGACCTGTGGCATTCGTTATCGCCGGGTCCTTGGAATAGGCTTTGGTGACTGCCTGGATCGGCTTTTTGTACTTCAGATCGGAGAGCTTCTTGCCCTCAGGGGCCCGGAGGGCTATGGGGACAGTGCCGTTGGCCTGGTCGGGAAACTTGTCGGAGAGAAGGTTGGTGGCAGCCTGGCTGTCTGTCCCTGGCAACGTGAGATTGTCGTTTGTCTCCTGGCCAACGGTCTTGGCCACGATCACGACCGAGGCCGCGATCACCACCCAGACCGCGAGTACCAGCACGGAATGTTGGGCGCAAAAACGGCCCAGACGGTATAGCAGAGGCGTCAAAAGGCCCTCCTTTTGCCCCGACGGCTACGTTCAACGCTGCGCAAGGTTTGCAACGATCACATCGCTAGCGGCCAGCATACACCCCGGCGCGAGGCGCCGCATCACCCAAATGAACTAGATCAGCATTTCAGGAGTGCTGATTGCTGATGCCCGGTCCTCTCCTCCGTCATTCCCGCGGAGGCGGGAATCCACGGGTGGGAGAGGTGGGCTCAAGCACGGTGGCATCGCCATTCATCCGGAGTCGGTGCCGGACTCCATCTGGCTCATTGTAGTGTTGTCTTTGTTTGGTTGTTTTTGGTCTTCGAACAGTTTCGAGGTGTCGGGGCGGGTGAAGAGGTCTATGGTCCAGTCGGCGAGGACGTGCGCTCGGTTGAGGTCGTAGCCGAGCTCGTAGAGGTAGACGCCCTTCCAGATCAGGGCTCCCAGGCGGCCGCCGAGCTTTACGCCGAGGATGTCTACCGTGGCGCTGCCCTCTCCGAGGTCCACGAGCTGGCCGACGGAACGGTAGCGGAAGGCGACGGGGGCCTGGCCGCCGAGGTTCGCTGCGAGGTTGGATGCCGCCCGTTTACCCTGCTGTTCGGCTGCCTGGGCGAGGGCGGGAACCGGCGGGCCGTCGTAGTGCATGCTGGTGCAGTCTCCCAGGGCGTAGACGCCCGGTTTGTCCCTTACTTGCAAGTATTCGTCGACGAGAATTCTGCCGCGGGGGTCTTTCTCCAGGTTCAGGTTGCCGACCATGGGAGGGGGTTGGATGCCCGCGGCCCATACCGTGGTGCGGGTGGGTATGGTGCTTCCGTCCGAGATGACGGCGGCATCGGACCTTACTTCTTTGACCCTGGCGTCGTTGACGACCCGTATTCGCTGGGAGGCGAGCCTGCGCGTCGCGGCGTTTGCCAGCGAGGGGTCGAGGCCCTGCAGTATCTGGTCCCCGGCGCTGACCAGCACGATGCGGACGCGGTCGAAGTCCACGTTCGGGTAGTCATCTTGCAGGACGTCGAAGATCAGGTCGTGTATCTCGGCCGCGGCCTCGACCCCGGTGGCGCCCCCGCCAACGACGACGAAGGAGAGAAGGTCGTCCGGGGCCGTGTCCCCGAGCCGCTCGGCCCGTTCGAGACAGTCGATCACGTGGTTGCGCACCCGCAAGGCGTCGGGCAAACCCTTGATGTCCATGGCGTTGGCTTCGGCGCCGGGGCAACCGAAGAAGGTCGTGCGGCTGCCGGGGGCTAGCACGAGGTAGTCGTAGGGGTAATCGCCCCCGTCGGTTTTCACCTTGCGGGCCTCGAAGTCTATGCCCGTCACCTCATCTTGATAGAACTCGACGCCTAAAGGTTGGAGGACGCGCCGGAGTGAGTGGGCCACGTGGCGCACCTCCGCGTTGCTCGGGATGATCGAAGGCACCATCGGCCAGAAGGTGGTGTAGTTCATCCGGTCCACGAGGGCGACGCCGACATCGCCGGACCCCTCGAGCGAGCGCGCCAACTGCCTCGCCACCGCGAGTCCCCCGAATCCACCGCCGACGATGAGGATTTTTGTCGGAGCATCGGCGTAGCTGCCCTCGATAGGCACCGGTTTGCTCAGCCGCCTGTATGCTCCCCACGTCGCACTCAGGATCAAGGCCCCCACCACCAGTTTGCTCTTCATTTCGTCCTTTCGGCACGCCTGCTTCGCAGGCTTTCAGCACGGCGCTTCGCGCCTTGTCGGCACGCTCGGGCTTCGCCCTTGCTTGTCAGCACGCTTCGCCCTTCGGGCTCGCTTTCAGCTTTTGCTGACGGGTTATATGCTACCTGAGGCGACCAGTACGAGCCAGATTGTTGTCCAAAGAAGGAGGAGTGCGGCCCATAGGGGGTTGTGTTCGGCTGGGAGGTATAGTTCGGCTGCTATTGGGGGGATGCAGCCGGCGTAGAAGAGGGCGACCAGGAGGGGGGTTACGCCTGGGGTGGTTACGGAGGCGAAGGGGAGGGAGGAGGATGTTTGTGCGGCTCCTATGAGGAGTGTGACCAGGAAGCCGTTGCAGGCGTTGAGGGGGTAGGCTAGCAGGGGGTGGATGTTTCCGGCTAGCGAGCCGAGGAGGCCGAGGATCAGGATGGGGCCGGAGAGCGGTACTGCCACGAGGTTGGTGAGTACGCCCACTAGGGAGACCCGGTCGAAGGTGGCGGCGACTATGGGCGAGGTGGCTATCTGGGCGGCGAGGGAGACGGAGATGAGGTTGGAGAGTTGTCCGGGTGGGTTGGTGAATGGCCTGAGCAGGGTGCGCTCTACCAGGGATTTGAGGGGTTTTGTTAGGAGGAGTATGCCGAAGACGGCGGCTACGGAGAGCTGGAAGCCGGCATTATAGAGGAGCTGCGGGTTGTATGCGAGCACGAGGGCGAGCATCGTGGTCATGAAGTGCAGGGCGGATACCTGGCGACCGAGCAGGGGTGCCGCGAGGACGAATGTCGCCACCACCCCGGCCCTGATGGCGGAGGGCGGGGCGCCGGCGATCAGGATGTAGGGCCAGAGGAGGCCTATGGTGATGCCGGCGCGGACCGCAGCAGGGATGGCGAAGAGCCTGAGGGCGAAAAAGATGACGGCGGCCAGGATGGCGACGTGCTGGCCAGAGATGGCGAGCACGTGTGTAATAGTTCCAATATGTACGGAAAAGGGTCTGCGCTTTAGCGCCCACTTAGGCAGCGGTAAGCCGGAGGTGCGCTTCGAGCGGATAGCCTGAGGTTAGGGGGTTCATCCACGAGACCGTATGTTTATGCGGCGGCCCAGTAT
>JBKPSF010000074.1:0-6214 GCA_046734875.1 Actinomycetota bacterium
GGTCGCCTACGATGGAGACGGGGTGTACGTGGCGGTGCTCGACACCGGCCTGCTCGACTCCTGGCGCCAGTACTTCCCCGAGGAGCGCATCGACGCCGACCTGGCGCGCGCCTTCGGCGGCGGGGGCGGCGAGGTCGGCACTGTCTCCGAGCAGCCGGAGAAGTGGCAACACGACCAGAATAGCCACGGCACGCACGTCACCAGCACCATCCTGGGCTACAGCTTCGGCCCCGGCTTTTCACCGATCAACGGCGTGGCGCCCAATGCGACGGTGATCCCGGTCAAGGTGCTCAGCCAGACAGGGGATGGGTTCGGCTGGTCCTCCGTGATCGCCCGCGGCATCGTCTACGTGGCTGACCTGAAGGCCGGGCCGCTGGCCGACTCGCCGGTGGTCGTCAACATGAGCCTGGGAGGCTCCCGGCTCGACGCCATCGAGAAGGCGGCTATCGACTACGCCATCTCCAAGGGGGTCATCGTCGTCGCCGCGGCCGGCAACGACGGCGAGAGCGGGATGGATTATCCGGGCGCCTACCAACCGGTCATCTCCGCCGCCGCCTCCGGTTGGACGGGCCAGTGGGCCGGCCCCAACTGGATTCGCAACGACGTGGCCGACCCGACGAATCCCGGGGACTTCTACATCGCCGACTTCTCCGGCCGGCAGAAGGCCGACCAGGACCTCGACGTGGCCGCGCCGGGGTCGTGGGTGGTGGGACCGTACCAGGAACAGAGCGGCAAGACCAGCTACTTCTACCTCAACGGGACGAGCATGGCCACGCCACACGTCGCCGGCATCGCCGCCCTGATGGCCCAGAAGTCGCCCACGCTCAACGCCGCGCAGGCCGAAGCCACCCTCGAGCGCACGGCCACCCGGCTCGCGGCGGGGTGCAGGACGGTGACGCAGCAGGAAGGCACTACCCAGCAGGTGTGCTGGGGGGCGGATGCGACCGGATCCGGGCTTGCGACGGCCGACGCGGCGCTGGCCAGGACGCCGTAGCGACCGGTTTTTGGGGTGCGTCGCTCGCAGCAAGGGCGGGGTGTGTACGTGTAAGGAGCAGCTGAGAGGGGGATGTGCATAGAGACGACCCAACCCGGCGGAAGCGGGACACGCCGAGCCGAGCGCTCTGGGTGTCGACTCCTTCAGCGGCGGGGCAGGCACCGACACGGCCACCGCCTTCAACGCGGGGGAGGGAGACACGAACGACGACACCATACCCTGAGGCGCCCTAGCGCCGGCACAGTTACAGGGAATGGCCGGGAACGTAATCCCGGCCATTCTTATGCTCAACCCTATCCGACCGAGTGAGTGCAAGGCCGATTGGCGGAATCTTGCGTTGTGGGTGATTCCAGCGGTCCATTCACATCATGGTGCGTGTCTCGATCCTAGTCCGATAATCTCGCGCTTGGCGCGTCGTTTGCGCTAGGCCCGGTCCTGCTCATCGCCCTCTCGCCTTCCGAGAAGATAACGGAGTTTATGGGGTTCTACGTCATGGTCGGGAATGTTGCCACTGTCTTAGGACCAGCGATTGTAGCGTTACTTTTGGAGGTGTTTGGAGGACTTGGTACGGGATCGTACCGAATCGCAATGAGCTCCTTCGCCGTGGCTATGGTGCTCGGGGTCTTCCTCCTACTGCGCATCCCAGACGCCCGCACCCCAGATGCCAGCACTTGACACCGTTATTGGTATGAGAGTTTTCTACGTCCTTCGGTGAATAACCCGACGTGCTCGCGCTCGTCCGGATCGATCAGGTCCGCCAGAAAGCAGGGCTGAGTAGGACCAGGACCGTAAAGAGCTCGAGGCGTCCGAGGAGCATGAAGACGGCGAGGGCGGTCTTGGCCGTCGCGGGTAGATCTGCGTAGAACTGCGGGGTTCCGGCCACGCCGGGGAACGCGCCCGTTATGTTCACGCACGAAAATACCGAGCCAAAAGCCTGCCCCACGGGAACCTGGTGCAGGGCGATGAGGAGGGTACCGACGGCCACGGTTGCCACGTACACGAAGAAGAAGCCGAGGACTCCCACCCTGACCCGTTCGGGCAGCACCCGATCGCCCAGCACGAGGGGCTTGACGGCCTGTGGGTGGACCAGTCGAAACATCTCCTGCGTGGCGTTGCGCGAGAGCAGGTAGACCCGGATGGCCTTCATGCCCCCTGCCGTCGAGCCCGCGCAACCGCCTACGGCCATGATCAGGACGAGCAGCGCTACGGAGAACGGTGGCCAGGCGCTCCAGTTCGTCGTGCTGAAGGCGGTCCCCGTGGTTAGACTCGCGCTCTGGAAGAGGGCTTCGCGGAACGCTATGGGCAAAGAGTCTCGATGGTCTGAGACGTACAGATCCGCGGTTATCAAGATAGTGCTCGCCAGGATTACTCCCAGGTAGGTGATGAGCTCGGCGTTGCCCACGGCGCGTCCCAATCCGCGCCGGGCCGCTATGTAGTAGATGGCGAAGTTCGTGCCGGCCAGCACCATCCCCACCGTGATCGCCAGATCGACAGCCCAGGAGTCGAAGGCCGCCACGGAGCTCGAGTCGGTAGAGAACCCGCCGGTCGAGACCGTACTGAGCGCGTAGTTGACCGCGTCGACCGTTCCCATTCCGGCCAGGTGCAGGACGAGAACGCCCCCCAGCGTAAGGCCGCCGTAGACCAGGGCCAGCACCTTGACGGTGTCCCTGATGCGCGGGGTGATCCGCTCCTGCACGGGGGTCGCGGCCTCGGCCGTGTAGAGCTGGGTGGCGCCGAACCCGGCCTGCGGCGCGATGGCCACGAACAGCACGATGATGCCTATCCCCCCGATCCACTGGCTCAGGCTGCGCCAGAGCAGCAAGGCGGATGAGAGCTCTTCCGGCGTGACCGTTGCGGCACCGGTCGTCGTGAAACCGGCCATGGAGTTGAAGAAGGCATCCACGGGACCCATGAGTCCCGAGAGTATGAACGGCAGAGCACCGACGAGCACCACTCCCAGCCAGCATACGACCACCATGAGGAACAGGCTCTGCCTCGGGACGTAGCCGCGTGGTGGTCTGCGCGTGGGGTAGTAGAGGGTTGCGCCCACGGCCAGGACGATCACGCCGGGAGCCCAGAAGATCCAGGCCTCCTCGGGGGCACTAAGCAGCGAGTAGGCAGCCGGGACCAGCATCGCTGCGCCCCCGGCGGAGACGATCATCGCCAGTGCGTTCAGGATCATCCTCGGGCGCAGAACACTCACTCTAGTCCACCCCTAATGCCTAGAAAGTCCGGCTCTTGCCGCTTCTCATGCCGTGCTTCGGCTGCCCCGAACCTCACCCCAACGGCCTCCCGTTCATGATATCGAGCCCAACGACCGCGGCTAGCCACAGAGCGCCGAACTTCGGACAATTTACCTTCTACGCGCCCTCGTAAATAGAGCGCTTTCGCCGTTTGAGTGCGACGGGTTGTCCCCGCCGGCGGGCAGATCGGGGATTCGTAGTAAGGTGTGAGAACTGTCATGGGAATAGCCGGCGACATCGCGCTCATCCTGGTGGCCGCCCTCCTTGGGGGGATCGGCGCCCGAAGCCTCGGGCTGCCCCTCATTCTCGGCTACATAGCCGCAGGCGTCCTCGTCGGGCCGAAGACCCTCGGCCCTTCGGTCGGCAACGTGCACCAGATAGAGCTCCTGGCCGAGATCGGGGTGGCGCTCCTCCTGTTCACGATCGGGTTGCACTTCTCCCTGAGGGAGCTCGCGCCCGTGCGGCGTGTGGCCTTGCTAGGCACTCCCATCCAGATGGCGCTCACGATCGCCTTCGGCTACGGCCTGGGACGCCTCCTTTTGGATCTGGGGTGGGTGGAGTCGGTGTGGCTGGGGGCCCTGATCTCCCTCTCTAGTACCGCCGTAGTCCTCAAGACCCTGGGCGAGCAGGGGGTCTTGGGCACCCTCTCGGCCAGGGTGATGGTCGGCATGCTAATCGTCCAGGACCTTGCCATCGTCGTGCTGCTGACCGTGCTACCGGTATTGAAGGACGTTGGCGAAGGCCTCCCCGAGCTCGGGTTCGCCTTCATCAAGGGCGCCGGCTTCATCGCGGCGATGCTCTTCCTGGGCTCGAGGGTCTTGCCCCTTATCCTCGCGCGGCTGGCGGCTTGGGGCTCGCGCGAGCTATTCCTGGTGTGCGTGGTTGCCATTGGCCTCGGGATCGGCTACGCGACCTACCTCGTCGGGCTCTCGTTCGCCTTCGGGGCTTTCGTGGCAGGGATGGTCCTCTCCGAGTCCGACTATAGTCACCAGGCCCTCGCCGAGATCGAGCCCCTGAGGGACGTCTTCGCCATGATCTTCTTCGTCTCGGTAGGGCTCCTTATCGACCCGGTGTTCCTCTGGGAGAGGGCGGGTACCATAGCGCTCGTCGTGGCGCTGGTTTTTCTCGTGAAGGGCCTGATCTTCGGCGGCGTGGTCCGCGCCTTCGGCTACTCCAACATTGCGCCCTTCGCCGTCGGTTTCGGGCTCTTCCAGGTCGGGGAGTTTTCTTTCTTGCTCGCCAGGGAGGGGATCGGCGAGGATGCGATCTCCCAAAGTACCTACTCGCTGGTGCTCGCCACCGCCGCCGTCACGATGGCAGTAACCCCCCTGGCGGCAAGGCTCGCGCCGGTCCTCTACGGGCGCTACCGACGAAGGTTCCCGAGGGAGCCCTTGCAAACCTTCAACCTGCCGGAGGGTGGGCTACGCGGGCACGCGATCGTCGCCGGGCACGGCAGGGTGGGCTCCTTCGTCGCCAGGGTTTTAGATAGGCTCGAGAAACCGTTCGTCGTGGTGGAGGCCAACCCCTCTCGCGCGGAGGAGGCCAGGGAGGCGGGCTACCCCACGGTCTACGGCGACGCTGCGGCCCAACCCGTCCTCGAGGCTGCCGGGATCGGCGTGGCACGCCTTGCCGTCGTGACCATCCCCGACGCGATTGCGGCCAGGCTCGCCGTCGAGCGGGCGAAGGCGCTCTCCCCGGATATCGACCTCCTGGTCCGGGCGGAGAGCGTCGAGCAGCTCGAAGTACTCGGTCGCCTGGACGTCTACGAGGCGGTGCAGCCGGAACTGGAGGCGGGCCTGGAGTTGGCCCGCCAGGCCCTCGTGTGCTTCGGGGTCGGGGCCGAGGAGGTCCAGAACTTCGCCGACGGCATCAGGCGTGAGCTGTACGCGCCTATCTCCGCGGAGGATCCTGATTCAGAGGACAGCGCAGACGGGTTTCTCGCCCGGCTACGCCAGGCCTCACGGGCGATCGAGGTGGAGTGGGTGCATTTGCCCGAGGGGCCGGATCTCGTGGGAGAGCAGCCCGCAGGTGGTGGCACCACCGGCAGTAAGCTACTAGGGCGCACCATCGGCGAGCTCGGGGTGAGGAGCGAGACCGGGGCTTCCGTCTTGGCTGTCGTGCGGGGCGAGAATGTGATCCCGAACCCCGGGGCGGACCTGCGTCTCGAACCCGGCGACGCGGTGGGTATCCTCGGCAAGCCGGAGCAGCGCGCGGCCTTCCGAGTGCTAGCGCGAGAGCCCAGGCGGGATGACGCGGCCCTCTGAGCCAAAAACTCTACGACGAACCTCGGAGCACCCATCTCCCAGAAACCGACCGATGTATCGTTCTCGCGACCTCGCGCGTCTGCGTTTTGGTCACTTCCCCCACGCACTCAGGCAATTAGGGGCAATGAGTAGGGCCGGTGTGCGCGAGCAAACTCCCCATCTACGCCCGCCTCGGCGTGGTAGAAGTCTGGCGTCACGACGGCGACCGGCTGACGATACTAGGGCTGAGGCAGAACGGCGAGCAGCACTACGCCGAGATCCCCGATAGCGCCTTCTTTGCGCCCGCCGCAGGAGGCGCTTCCTCGAACAGACGGCCTTTGCAACCGCGGTGGCCTCCGTCCCCTACCTGGTCGGTCGGAGCGCGGCCTTCGGCGAGGAGCAGGCCAAAGGCGCTGACGCCGCGCTGGATCGCGCGCTCAAGGATCTTGTTGCTATGGAAGGCGGGCCGCCCGGCGTCATCGCCGTCGTGCAGCGCGGCAAGCAGCGCAAGGTACACGCCTTCGGGGTCCGCGATGTAAAGAGCGGGCTGCCCATGAGGGTCGACGACCGGATGCGCATAGCGAGCGTCGCCAAGGCCTTCAGCGGGGCCGTCGCGCTCTCTTTGGTGAGCAAGGGCAAACTCTCCCTGAACGACACCATCGGAAAGCGCCTCAAAAAGTTGCCTGAGCCGCCTCCCAAAGCTTGGGCTGAAATTACCCTCAGACAGCTCCTCA
>JBKPSF010000075.1:0-4648 GCA_046734875.1 Actinomycetota bacterium
CAACCAGCTCCAGCGGATGGACGTCGACCCGGCCTCCGTGCGCTACGTCATCCAGTCTCATTTGCACCTGGATCACTCGGGGGCCGTCGGGCACTTCCCGAACGCCGAGTACGTAGTCCAGCGACGCGAGCTCGAGTACGCTTTTACCCCCGACTGGTTCCAGAAACCGGCCTACATCCGCAAGGACTTCGACAAAGACGTGGGGTGGCTGTTCCTGGACGGCGAGAACGACGACGGCTACGACATCTTCGGCGACGGCACCATAACGACCCTCTTCACGCCGGGCCACGCGCCCGGGCACACGTCGGTCATAGTGAACCTTCCTGGCGAGGGCAAGATGATGCTCACCGCCGACGCCTGCTACACGATGGACCACTACAACGAGACCGCCCTACCTGGCCTCATCCACTCCGCGGCAGACGTAGCCGACTCCACCCGCAAGGTGCGCCGCATCGTCGAAGGTCACGGCGCAACGCTCGTCACCGGCCACGACCCGGACGAGTGGCCGAAGTTCAAGAAGGCTCCCGACTATTACGCCTGACGCGCGCCGCGTCGGGTAGCGCGGTACTGGCACATCGGGCACAATACTTTTCGTCTTTTGTGTGGCGAAGGAGGCTGGGGATGCGGCGGACGGTTTCACTTTTCGGGACGGTCTTCGCGCTCCTGGGCCTCGTTCTCGTTCTCTTGGTGTTGCCTGCCGGTGCGCAGGATGGTGGTGGGATACCCCCTGGCACGGCTGCCAACGGGGTGGATACCGACAACAACAACAGTCCTCCGGATGTGATCGTGGTGGCCGCAAGCGGCTGCGTCGTCGCGGCCGGGGCTTCCATAACGCTCGAAGACGGGGATGGAACGCGGGCCATCTTCACCGATGGGGACAGGGGGATCACGATCCTCGCCCAGGACGGCCACCCGAGGATAGAGGGTCCCCCCGGCGACTTCGTCGGCGACCACGCGAGGTTCCCAACCAGCGACGCGTCTTTCGATACCGACGGTGACTACTCGGTCGTCTCCTCGACGGGCGTCACAGGTTGCAATGGTGGGGCTGCGCCGCCCGCGAACGACCAGTACGGCCCGGCACACGACCAGTACGGCCCGGGAGAAGTGAATAACCCCGACGACACGGTCCCCAACACATCATCGAAGACGCCGATACCCAACACCGGCGGCCCTCCCTATCTGGCCGTCGGTGCCCTCCTCTTGTTGTGTGCGGCGCTTCTCGCGGGCCGGCACGTCCTGAGGCCGTAGAACGGGTAGCGGGTGGAGGAACGGTACCCTCATAAGGGCTGGCCGCGGGTGGCCGCCGTGGTCGGGGCGGGCACGATGGGTCTTGGCGTCGCCGAGTGCTTCGCGGCGGCCGGCATCGGGGTCGTCCTTGCTGACGCGACCCCTGAACTGACTAGTCAGGCCAAAGACCTGCTGGTGAGGCGGGCGAAGGGCCACGCCGAAGCGGGGCTACTCTCGGACGAAGCCGCAGGAAGGACCGAGGCCGTACAGACTGCAGACGATCCGGGCGGTGCCGTAAGCGAGGTTGACCTCGTCTTCGAGGCCGTACCGGAGGATATGGGACTGAAGGAGGAGATCCTGGGTTCCTGCTCCGAAGCGGCTCCCGGGGACGCCGTCATCGTCTCGAACACCTCCTCGCTCCCGATAAACGACCTCTCAAGGTTCGTCGGACGACCGGAACGATTCTGCGGCATGCACTGGTTCAACCCGCCCGAATGGACGCCTGGCGTCGAGGTCATACCGGCTGATGCGACCGACGGAAAGGTCGTGGAACGCCTGGTCGGGTTCTTACGGTCCATCGGGAAACGCCCCGCCGTCGTCGGAGACGGGCCTGGGTTTGTGGCCAACCGCATCCAGAACGCGCTGTTTCTGGAGGCGGTACGGTGCGTGGAGGAGGGGCTCGCCTCGCCGCAGGAGGTGGACGAGGTCGTGCGCAGTTGCTTCGGCTTCAGGCTGCCGTTCTTCGGCCCCTTTCAGGTCGCCGACATGGCCGGCCTCGACGTGTACGAGAGCGTGCTCGACGTCCTGAAAAACGGCCTGGGCGAACGCTTCGAGGCCCCACCATCGTTGCGAGACCTCGTAGAAAGGGGGCGCACGGGCACCAAGAGCGGGGCGGGCTTTCTGGAGTACACGGACGAAGAGCGGGAGCGGTTGCTTCTGGAGCGTGACCGGCGATACGCCGCGCTAAACAAGCTCTTGAAGGATCTTCCGCCCGTCGAAGCAGGGTCGGGGCCATGATCGAAGCGAGCGTCCTGATAGTCGGTGCCGGCGCCATCGGCGGCGTGACGGCCGCGAAGATGGAGGGCGGCGTGCGCCGCGTAAGGGTCATCGACGCCAACGAGGAGCACGTCGAGAAGATGCGCGACCCCGGACTCCTCCTCGACGACCTCGGCGAGGAAAGCCGGGTCCGCCTCGACGCCTACGCCGACCCCGACGACCTCGGAGAACCCTTCGACTTCGCCCTCGTTGCCCTCAAAGCCCCGCACCTGGAGGCAGCCCTCGGTCCGCTCGTGGAGCGCGGCCTTGCAAGAGCGTTCGTCTCCCTGGGTAACGGGCTCGTGCAGGACCGCATTGCCTCTATCGTCGGGGACGACAACCTCGTCGTGGGGACTGTGGAGTGGGGGGCTACGAACCTCGAGGCCGGGCATCTCGCCAGGACCACGCGGGCGCCGTTCGTGATCGGCGAGC
Source organism: Actinomycetota bacterium (assembly GCA_046734875.1). GTDB lineage: Bacteria > Actinomycetota > Rubrobacteria > Rubrobacterales > Rubrobacteraceae > Rubrobacter_D. Next base: position 2,695 of record JBKPSF010000075.1, read on the forward strand.
CCAACGGCGAAACGAAGGACCGAACGCGCCTGCTCGCCCGTGCTCTGGAAACCGTCTCCGACGTGAGGATTACGGAGAACATCGGCGGCCAGGTGTGGTCGAAGCTCCTCGTCAACAGCGCCTTCTCAGGCCTCGGCGCCATCTCCGGATTGCTCTACCGCGAGGTAGTAGCCGATCCGGCCGGAAAGCAGGCGGCGCTCGCCGTCTGGCGCGAGGGCTACGAGGTCGGGATGGCGCAGGGGATCGCGCTCGAAGAAGTCCTCGGCGTCCCCGCCGAGTCCCTGGTCGTAAGCAGCCCTAGTGACGAAAGGCGGGCCGACGAAGCGCTCGAGGTCGCGATGGGCTACGCGGGGGCGACCAAGGCCTCGATGCTCCAGGATCTCGAGCGCGGCGTGAAGACAGAGGTCGACGTCATAAACGGCGGAGTAGTCCAGAGGGGAAGGGAGTACGGCGTCCAAACCCCCTTCAACGAGCGTGTAGTCGAGCTTATGCACGCGATGGAGCGTGGCGAAAGGCGACCGGACCGCGACGCCCTCGAAGAGTTGCGCTCACTCGCCGACTGAAACACTGTTCAGTCCGCTTCGGCGGCGATGATGCCGTCGGCGACTTCGGAGAGATCCGCGCCGACCACGTCGGGCTCCTCGACGAGCGGGTCGAAGGGTTGCCTCGCAACGAAGGCAGCGGCACAACCCGCCCGCAAAGCCCCGGCAACATCCCAGGCATGCGCCGCAACCAGGCGTAATTCTCGGTCTGGGATCTCCAGTGCCCGGGCGGCCATCCTGTAGGGAGCGGGAGCGGGCTTGAGGCGCTTCGCAGTGTCGGCGGAGAGGACCTTCTCGAACCTGTCCGCAAGCCCCGAATTCTCTATCTGGGCATCCGCCACCTCCTGCGCGGAGTTGGTCAGCGTGGCGAGACGAAAGCCCGCATTCCGCAAACGGTCCAGACTCTCTGGCACCTCCGGATGTGGCGGCAGCTCACGCAGCCCGCCCAAGATCTCCCGCCTGTCCCCGTCGGACATCTCCACCCCCCGCCGCTCCTCCGTCATCCGCAGGGCAGCCGCAGCGGCCTCCCCGAACGTAACGTAAGCATCGGTTATGTTGGACACAAACGCCGACTGCAGCATCTGGCTGAACCACAGTTGCCGCACCGAAGCATCCCCGAATGCCCGCTCGAACAGCGGATCGAGCGCCGCCATATCCAGCAAAGTCTCGTTAACATCAAAAACACAAACCCTCTTCACGTCGCTCTTTCCTAGAATGCAACGGCAGCGCGGCCTTTGAGGCCGAACGTCGCGCGCGCCTCGTCGGGGGTGGCTGGCTCGCGGTCGAACATGGCGCCGAGGGCGACGGCTTTCTCGACGAGCTCGGCGTTGGAGTCGGCGCGCTTCTCGCCGCTCACCCTGAGGTTATCTTCCAGCCCGACCCTGACGTGGCCGCCGAGCATCAGGCAGATGGCGGCAAGGTGGAACTCCGCGGGGTAGCCGACACCCGCCGCCGACCACGTGTAGTCTTCGCCGAAGAGCTCCGTCGCCGTGCGGCGCATGTGCATCATCTGCTCGATGGTCGCGGCGTTCGCGCCCATCACGCCGAGGACGAACTGGATGTGCACGGGGGTATCGAGGAGGTCTTTGCTCAACAAGTACTTTATGTTGTAGAGGTGACCCACGTCGTAGGCCTCGAGCTCCGGTTTCGTGCCGGCCTCGCGGAACATGTCGCAGACCTGCTTCATGTCGGCAAACGTGTTGCGGAAGATGTAGTCGCGGGTGCCTTCGAGGTAGTCTACCTCCCACTCCTCGAACTCCCCGCCCCGCTCGGCGATGGGGAAGAGGCCGAAGTTGAACGAGCCCGTGTTGAACGTGGCCATCTCAGGCTCCAGCTCCGGCAGGACCGCCGCCCTCTCTTCGAGCGTCATGCCCTTGCCGCCGCCCGTGGTCGGCTGCACGATCACGTCGCAC
>JBKPSF010000076.1:0-6078 GCA_046734875.1 Actinomycetota bacterium
AACTGCCCGTTCGCGATCCGGGCCAAGGAGCAGCGAAGGCTCGCGAACTTCGCCTTCACGGAGTTCTGAGAAGTTCGCTGGCTGTCAGCGATTCTCGTGTGGCACCATCAGTACCGACCCCCACACCACGGCACTCAGGCAAAACGCGGCCGCAAATATGACATGGACCGAGCGCATGGGCACCAAAACGCCAAAGAAGGCCGGATCGGTAAGCAAGGAGGCCCACCCCAGGGCAGCCGAGATCGACACCACGGCCCCCAGGATCCGCTGCCCTCCCTGCAACAACGCGGCTAGGCCCATCAACGTCAAGCCCTCCAACAACAGCAGCACCCACCACCACTCCGTTATCTGCCAGTAAGGAATTCGTGCCAACAACTCCAGCGCGCCGACTATGCCCAGCACGGCTCCGAAGCAGCCCAGCACGAACCCCACGACTCCCACCGAACTCGCGAAGTCCGTCTGTGTGGCGGGCGGAAATCGGGCGCGCAGGCCCAGTAGACCCCCTAGGAACAAAGCGGGGATAGCCGCACTCAGCACAGAGACGAGGGCGATGGTGAACCCCGAGATGCCAGGTCTGTCCAAATAGCCCGCCGCTCCGTAGCAAAGGCCGGCCAAAACGGCCGCGGTCCCACCCAAGCGAACGAGGGTCGGCGTGGTGCGTGGTAACGATCGCATGAGCTTACTCTACGCGGTGCACGAGTCATTCACCGGAGTGCGTGGAAGGAAAATTCTCCGAAACCAATTTGCAGAATCGTGCATTGAAAGTCGCGCAAAGGCCGTGAGAAGGGCTTCTTTGGCCTCCTACGTCGCGCGGGTGGAGACTACATGTTGTGGTGGTGCATAAACAACCGAGAAGCTGAATAAGAGCTTGCGCCAATAGGCGAGTAGCATGAGTATCAACGGGTACTACGAAGGCAGTTGGCTCAGCTGGAGAACTGCTAGCCCTAGGATGGTACTTCCCGACGATTACCTATTCGCGCGGATTCTAATCCTTCGCTGGGTGAGATACGTACAGAGGCACACGGAAGGCATGCCCCTATGTCGTTCCATCGTGACCCCTTAGCAACTCAGCGCGGATGAGTTCGACTAGCCACCGGTTGAACTTTATCTGCTCTACGAGATCATTTCGATGGTGCTCTGCACGCCTAACGCCCAACTCGTCGGTCTGACCGTCGATGCTTTCCAGCCACTGGTCCATCTCGAACACTTCGCCTAGCATAGTCTCTGAGTGGTCCTCCAACCCGAGCAACTCGGCGTGGCGTGAGCACAGCACACTACCGTCCAACTGGACCTCGCCCGGCCTCAGGCACTCTCCTTCTGCTTTGCGTTTCTTGCCGATTTCACAGCGGGGTTGCTGGCTGGCTGACTGCTCGTTGGTTTCGACTTCTTGGACCACAGGAGCACGCTCCTTCCGTCTCGGCTTGTCAACCTCGCCAGTTAACGGAACGCGCCCGAAGGCCCGAATCGACGGGGGAAGCACACCCTAGCTGCTGGCAGCTTCGGCCCCAGTAAGGCACCCACCTTATATGATAGTGCTCATCGTAGCACGTGTGACTATTTTCATCGCGAAGGCTAATGCGGCGATAGAGGCTTCTCATTGGTCAACACACCGACTGAGGGGTTGCGCCAAGTTACGGTCCGAGAACTCTGCGGATGATCGAGCATCTTGTGCCAGTTGACACGCGACAGCGCTCCCTATTGGCGCAAGCTGCTAAGTCCCGGGCCTACAGAGCATCCGGGTTTCTCAGAACAATCCGAAACGGACGTCGGTTGACCACGCCGCGGTACCATGACGCCAGCGATCGGCAAACAGGAGGCGAAGGTCGTTGGATTTCTTGAGAAAGCGCTTGCGCGCCCAGGTGGGTAGGTACCTGAACGGCGTGGAGTTCCCCGCCCGCAAGGAGGAGCTGATAGGGAGACTCAAGCGCAACGGGGTTCCGGGCCCGGTCGTCGGCCAGCTGCGCAAGAGGCTGCCGGAGGGCGAGTACCGCGGCCCCCAGAACGTCTTGAAGGCCCTTCGGGGCGGGCGGTAGCCGCTCGAGCCTTCCCCGGTTGGCAAGTAGCTCCTCGCCGGATCACGTGCCGCTTCGCGGTTACGTACCCTACAAAGTACAAACGGTTTCGGGTTGCGCTTCCGCGCCAGGGTCTCCGAGGGGTGCACACCGCGATTAGAACTGACGAAAGTTTGACGGGGCGACGCCTGAAGGCGCTCAGACGGCAACCTCGCGGCTCTGAGATTGTTGTGTGGATCAGTAACCGAGAGGTTCGCCAGCACGTAGTATCTGCCGGATGCTGACGGGCGTCAGCTCGAGGGGATCGGCCGCCTGCTCGACGGTGTAGGAGCCTCCGCTTGCATCTAAGTTTGGTCGGCTTCGCTTTGCCGCTCTGCCTCTCTCATGGCTATGATCTCGTCCCCGGTGCGCCAACCTCCGGGGTGATCCCTCCTAACAACCCTGCGCATCAGGAGATTTACCAGACCCGTGTGATGATCGACCCATTCCTGCAGGTTCACCTCGTAGCCGTGATCTTCTTCTTTGGCGATCTCGAAGTACAGTTCGAAGGCATGACCTAAGTGGTAAAGGATTAGGGCTTCGAGCTCGTCCACCCCGTGACGCTGGGCTATGTCTGCGACCCTGTCCCTGTCGATCTCCACGTATGGCCCTCTCTCTGCTCGCTCCCCACCATCGCGCGCATCTTACCCTTACCCGGCCGTGGCCGTCAGCGGTCATCCTCGCGGCTCTCGGAGGGCTCTGAGAGGTCGGGCACGTCTCCGCCCGCCGCGCGCCGCCTATCCACCGAACATTGCCTTCTCACGATTCTGCGAACTTCGCACAGATGAGAGAGGCGCTCGAGGAAGCCGATCCTCGCGGGTTCGAGCAGGAGCTTGATGCCGTCCCGATCTACCACTTTCGCGCTGTGCACCCTCGCTTCTATCACCAAACCCTGCGTGTCCACCAGGATGTGGCGCTTAGATTGCCCTTGACCTTCTTGGCTCCTACTCAATAGCCGCGCTGCTCACCGCCAACGCCCGTCGTCTTCACCGACTGGCTATCCACTATGGCGGCACTCGGCTGGGGGTTCCTCCCGAGACGCACCCTGACCCGCTCGCGCAGGGCTGAGTGCATCCTTTCCCACAGCCCGCTCAGGCGCCAAGTTCTAAAATAGTGTTAGACGGTCCTCCACGGCGTTCTAAGTCGTGGGGCAACAGTCGCCAGGCGCAGCCGCTCTTTAGGATGTAGAGAATGGCGTCGAGGATCTCACGCGGGCTGTGCAGGCGAGGACGGCCGTAGGCTTTGGAAGCGGGAAGGTGAGGTTCCAGGCAGCTCCATTCGGCGTCGGAGAGGTCGCTCTGGCATGCTTTTCTCATGCTGGGTATCCTATCGAGCGAGCCCCTCAGAACCCGTTTTCAGACAGTTTCTTTACGGCGTTCTCGGCTCCTCTTTGTCAAGCGGCGCTGCTTGAAGGCGCCTGCGAATCTGCCACGAGGCTCCTGTAGAGGGCATCCGAGATGCGCCTCTTGAGGCACCTAAGCGCCTCCCCTTGTGGGACTTGCCCTCAGCCATCTTCTTGCGGTAGTAGGCTCCACCCCGAGCGTCGGATCTTGCCTGGCACACCGCCACCATGTGCAGGGCATGGTTGAGGTGTCGGTTGCCGGCCATAGAGAGCCTGTGGCGCACCACCTCCCCGCTTGAGGCCTCCAGCGGCGCCGTGCCCGAGTAGGAGGCGAAGTAGTGGGCCTTGGTGGGCAAACGCGCCACGTCGCCTACAGTCCCTATGATCTTGGCGGCCAGTATGGGGCCTACGCCGAAGATCTTTAGGTGAGGGTGGTACCCGAGGCTTCCACCTCGGCTTCGATGCGCCCACTCAGCTCGGCGATCTTCCTGTCCAGCGTCCTGACGTCGCGCAACACCTCGGAGGCCAACCCTCGGCGCAGGCGGAGCGAGGCACCGCCCTTGGGCCGTATGCCGCGCAGGATGCGTGCTGCCCTGTCGGCAGAGAGCTTCCCGGCCACCCCGTCCCGCAGGAGCGCGTGCAGGCTGCCTTGAGCGCCCTGGTGCGCTCTGCGACCAGGTCCATAAGCGCCTCTCGGAGAGCAGGCGCAGCACCTCGGAGGCGGCCTCCGGATCGACCTGCGCAAGTCTTTCGTTGCGCGAGGCCGCCAAGGCGATCGCGAGGGCATCGACCCGGTCGTTCTTACGGGCGTTTCCCGTAGAGAGAGCACTCGAACCCTCGCCGAGAGCTTCGGCGGCACGTCCACCACGGATTCGCCGGCCGCAGCCAACCTCCCCGCCAGGTGACGACCCAGCCCGCCGGCGTTCTCCAGCGCCCAACGACGCTCGGGGAACCTTCTCGCCCAGCGCTCGAGGGCACTCAGGCCGGCGCGGTCCTGCGTGAAGGAAGCACGCTCGAGCAGCTCGCCTGTGGCTTCGTCTACAGCCGCTACGGCGACCGACGTTTTGTGGGGATCGACCCCGATCAGGACCTTCATGGGCGCGTACCTCCGTTTCGGTCGGACCTCTGTGCCATCGGCGTGCGCGAAGGACATTCCTACTACTTCGTGATGTGCACATACCTCTTTTGAGTCACTCCGCCCGCCGCATTCTCTACGGCGGGACGCAAGCCTAGAACTAGCCAACCCACCTTGTGTGGGCGACAGGAAGTTCGCGAGCGATCCCTGTGTGTACCGGCACCCTAGAAGCTTAGCGGCTGCAGACCACCCAGCTCCTGGCCAGAGTTAAACAATTCGGAAGTTCGGCGCTTTCTTGGTGCTCTGAGGTGTTTCGTGCCATGGCGCACATACATTCCGCTAGGACAGGAGTAGGCTGCCTTCATCGCGTGGCACAGCTGACGCTGCATTGTAGGCATAGGATCGCTACCTGCCCTCTTTCTAGCTCTGGGCTAGCTACCCACCAACTACCTGCCGCACTAGGTAGGAACGCCTCGGTGCAGAAGTTACTGTGGTGCTAGGAAAGGGGAGGCATCATCTCGTTAGTGAAAAGATACCCGCTTATCACGTTCTTCGTCTTGTCCTACGCGATCGGGTGGGGGTTAATACCCTTCTGGACCTTCGCCGCGTTTTCGCCGCTCGTCGCCGCCTTCGTCGTGATCTCCCTGACCCAGGGCCTCTCGGGTCTCAAGGTGCTTGGCTTACGGATGATCCGCTGGCGCGTTAGGTGGTACTGGTACGTGGTGGCCATAGCATTCCCCCTTGCCGCCGTCATGCTCACCGCGGGGCTCAACGTCGCCCTCGGAGCGAGCGCCCCCTCTCTTGCCTCCTACGGCTCCGTGTCCTCTGTCCTCCTGGTTTTCGTTATTCGCCTGGTCAACCCCGGGGATGGGCCGATGGGCGAGGAGCCGGGCTGGCGAGGCTTCGCCCTGCCGGGGCTGCAGAGCACCCTCTCGCCGCTTGTGTCCACAGTGCTCTTGGCGGTGCTCGTAACCGGCTGGCACGTTCCCATCCTCTTTCTGGAAGAGGGCGGCTTGCAGCCGTCCTTCTTTGTGGGCTACCTCCTGGGATCGGTGGCGGTGACGTTCTGGTACACGTGGATGTTCAACCACACCGGCGGCAGCGTGCTCATAACGCTCATCTCTCATGCCGCCCAGGGGACCATCACGATAAGCGGGTTCTGGGCGGCCGGTGCTGACTTGGCGCAGGCCAACTTGCTCTTCGGCGTGGTGGCCAGCGCGTTTGCGATCGGGTTGGTGGTCTTCGACTGGAAGGCCTGGCGAGGGCCTGCGGCTCCCGAGACGACGACGATGCCACAAGCGATCCCGCCCAAAGAAGCGGCACCAGCAGCGTCTGCCTAGCGCATACTTTAGGGCTTGCGAGACCTCCGCTGTGGGAGGTGCCGGACGTATCGTGTCTCGGCTCCTCCCTAGCTTTATTCACCCAAGTGCGTGGAGGGGTTATTCTGCGAACTTCGGCTTCCTTTAAGGGGTTCTGGGAAGCTCGCATAGCCTCGATCCAACACCTATGAGCGTCCGTGGATTAGGTCAGTGAGTGAGAATCTGCTTCAGAGCCGCGATGACGATGCCGATCCCGGCGAGCGCCAATCCGGACCAGAACCCGCCCCGACG
>JBKPSF010000077.1:0-14490 GCA_046734875.1 Actinomycetota bacterium
CTCTACAACTGGTCGGAGTACGTGGCCAAGAGCACCATCCCCAACTTCCAGAAACAGACCGGGATAAAGGTCACCCAGGACTTCTTCTCCTCGAACGAGGAGCTCCTCGCCAAGCTCCAGGCCGGCGGCACCGGCTACGACGTTATAGTGCCTTCAGACTACATGGTCTCGATCATGATCAAGAGCGACATCCTGGAGCCGCTCGACATGTCCAAGATCCCAAACTTCAAGAACGTTGGCGATAACTACAAGGACCTCTCCTACGACCCGAACAACGAGTACACCGTACCCTACCAGTGGGGCACGACGGGCATCCTCTACAACAAGAAAGATCTGGGTACGCTCGAACCGAGCTGGGACCCGATGTGGGATCCTTCCAACAAGGGCAAGATCGGGATGCTGAACGACGAACGCGAGACCCCCGGCGCCGCCCTCTACAAACTCGGTTACACTGTGAACTCCAGGGACAAGGAACAGCTCGACGAGGCCGAGGCCGAGCTGAAGAAACAGAAGCCCCTGCTGCGCGGCTACTTCGACTCCACGCAGAACAGGCCCTTAGTGATAAACGGCGACCTCCTGCTCGGGCACGTTTTCTCGGGGGACGCCTTTCTCGCGCTCGCCTCCAACGAGGATCTCGATTACGTGATTCCGGAGCCCGCCGCGACGCGCTGGACTGACAACATGGCGATCCCTAAAGGCGCAGAGCATCCGGACAACGCCCACAAGTTCATAAACTACATTCTCGGTGCCCAGACGGGGGCTGAGCTCTCCAACTACACCTACTTCAACACGCCAAACGAGGCGGCACTGCCGAAGATTGACGGCGCCCTCAAGAAGCTTCCCGGCTACGAGCTGGAGCCCAGCGTCTTCGACCGGTTGCAGATCATCGAGGACGTGGGCGCCGCCACCCGCGAGTACTCGACCCTGTTCACCTCGGTGAAGAGCTCCTAGGTTATGGGCAAACAAGGACGCGGCTGGACGTTGGGGTTGGCGGGGCTGCTCTCGCCGGTTACCCTCTGGCTCGGGCTCTTCTTCCTCGTCCCGCTGCTTGTGATCCTGGCCTATTCGTTCGGGAAGAGCGGCATCTACGGGGGCATAACGCTCGGCTTCTACCCGGGGAACTACCTCAAGGTCTTCGACCCGCTGTACCTGGAGATCATCGTCCGGACGCTCGTGATCGCGGTGCTCAACACTCTGCTTTGCCTGGTGATCGGCTACCCTCTGGCGTACTTCATAACCTTCAAAGGCGGCAGGCACAAGCACACACTGATCCTGCTCGTCATGATCCCATTCTGGACTAGCCTGCTCCTGAGGGCCTACGCCTGGGTCGTCATCCTAGGCGGCGACAACGGCATCGCCAACAGAATCCTGCAGTTTCTCCACCTCACGGACCATCCACTGACCCTCATCTTCACCCCGCAAGCGGTGATGATGGGCATGGTCTATTCGTATTTGCCGTTCATGATCCTGCCGCTCTATGCGGCTTTGGAGAAATTCGACTGGCGGCTCAAAGAGGCCGCCCAGGACCTCGGGGCGAGCCGGTGGGACACCTTCTGGCGTGTCACGTTCCCCCTGAGCTTGCCCGGCGTCATAGCGGGGAGCATACTCGTCTTTATTCCGTCGGCGGGTGAGTTCGTGATACCGAACCTGCTCGGCGGGGCGCGGACGGTGATGGTGGGCAATCTGATCCAGCAGCAGTTCCTGCAGGCCCGCGACTGGGCCTTCGGGAGCGCGCTCGCGGTGATGCTCGCCATCCTCCTTGTCGGAGCAATAATGTTCTACGTCCGCAGGGTCGGGGCCGACAAACTGGAGGAGGTGTAGCCTATGGTCGCCACCAAAGGCGGGCCCGTTTACCAGGGTCTTCGCAAGATTCCCGACCGGGTCTTGCTCCTCTTCACCGGCCTCGTATATCTGTTCCTCTACGCCCCGATAATTGTCCTGATCGTTTTCTCCTTCAACTCCACCAAGAACACCCAGGTGTGGACGGGGTTCTCGACCCAGTGGTATGGGGAGCTGATCCGTGACGGTTCCGTCCTCAACGCGTTCAAGCTCTCCCTGACGGTCGGCGTGACGGCCACAATAATCGCCACGATCATAGGGACGTTCACGGCGCTCGCGCTCTCGCGCTACGAGTTCAGGGGCAAGACGTTCGCCGACTCGGCGATCTACGCGGCGACCGTGATGCCCGAGATCGTCGTAGGTGTCAGCCTGCTGGTTTTCTTCGTCGCGGCGACAGTACCCCTTGGCATCGTCACCATCATCATCGCCCACGTGGCCTTCTGCATCTCCTTCGTCACGATAGTGGTACGCGCGCGGCTCTCGGGGATGGACCGCTCCGTCGAGGAGGCCGCCCAGGACCTCGGAGCGAACCCGGTCCAGACTTTCCTCCGGGTAACGCTCCCGCTTATCCTGCCCGGCGTGATGGCTGGTGCTCTGTTAGCTTTCACGCTCTCTTTCGACGACTTCGTCATCACGTTCTTTGTCGCCGGGGTCGGGTCGAGCACGCTGCCGCTCAAGATCTACTCCATGATCAAGTTCGGCGTCAGCCCCGTCATCAACGCGCTGTCTACGGTGGTGATGGTCTCGACGATGGTTCTGATCCTTGGCGGCGGCCGTATCCTGGCCCGCAGGCAGGAGAATGCTTCTTGACCCCCCTCCCCAACGTCCGCCCCCTGGAAGCCCAAGATTTCGACGCCTGGCTCCTTCTGTGGAACGGCTACAACGCCTTCTACCGCAACGAGGTGACGGCGGAGATCACCCAAAATACGTTTCGCAGGTTGCACGAGGGTGCCGACGGCTTTTTCGGCATGATCGCGTCTTCCGACGGCGACCTCGTCGGGCTGGCGCACGCGATCTTCCACCCTTCGACGTGGAGTACGTCGAGCTACTGCTATCTGGAAGATTTGTTCGTCGCCAAGACATACCGCGGCTCGGGCGCGGCGAAGGCCCTGATCGAAGGCGTCTACAGAGAAGCGGACCGTAGGGGTGCTGACCGCGTCTACTGGCACACCCAGTCATACAACGCTCCTGCCCGGTCTCTCTACGACCAGGTAGCGCAACCGACGTCCTTCGTGGTCTACGAAAGGTAGCCGTTCATGCGAGTACAGGGAGGCAGGGTCCAGGAGCTTTTCGAGCGGGAGACTGCCGCCTTCGGGGCGGCCAACTTGCGCTCGCGGGAGCTCTTCGAGCGGTCGGGGGGCTCGCTGTTGGGCGGCGTGCCGATGAGCTGGATGATGAAGTGGGCCGGGGGCTTCCCGCTCTTCGCGGCATCGGCCGAGGGCTCGACCATCACCGACGTCGACGGCCACGTCTACGTGGACTTTTGCCTCGGGGATACCGGCGCGATGACCGGACACGCTCCGGCGGCGGTCGCCGGTACGGTCGCCGCCCAAGCCGCGCGTGGGATCACGACAATGCTGCCCTCCGAGGATGCGCCCGTCGTGGGCGAGGCGTTGCGCGAGCGCTTCGGGCTTCCGCTCTGGCAGATGACCCTCAGCGCCACGGACGCCAACCGGTTCGCCATAAGGTTCGCGCGCGAGATCACCGGCCGGCCCCGCATCCTGATCTTCAACTGGTGCTACCACGGCTCCGTGGACGAGACGTTCGCGGTGTTGCGCGAGGGCCGCGTCGTAGCCAGGCCAGGAAACGTCGGCCAACCCGTAGAGTTAGAACGCACCACCCGCGTGGTCGAGTTCAACGACGGGGCGGCGCTGGAAGAAGCGCTCCGCCACGAGGACTTGGCATGCGTGCTGGCCGAGCCAGCCATGACGAACATCGGGATAGTGCTCCCCGAGTCCGGTTTCCACGATACGCTGAGGGAACTCACGCGTCGCCACGGCACGATCCTGATCATCGACGAGACGCACACCCTCTCGACGGGCTACGGCGGCTACACGCGCGAGTACGATCTTGACCCGGACATGCTCACCGTCGGCAAGCCCATCGGCGGCGGCGTGCCCGCCGGTGCCTTCGGCATGACGCACGAGGTCGCCGAGAGGGCGTTCGCGCAACCGGACGCGGACTACGTGGACACAGGCGGCGTCGGCGGGACGCTCGCTGGCAACGCGCTCTCGCTGGCCGCCATGCGCTCCGCCCTGACGGAGGTCCTTACGCGGGAGTCCTACGCGCGCACCATTCCCCTCGCCGAGCGCTTCGAGACAGGCGTCCGGGAGGCGATAGAAAGGCACGGTGCGCCATGGCACGTGACGCGGCTCGGCTCTCGGGTGGAGTACGCCTTCACGCCCGAGCGACCGCGCACGGGCGGGGAAGCTGCAGCAGCACACGACGACGAGCTGGAGTCTCTCCTCCATCTCTACGCCCTCAACCGGGGTATTATCATGACGCCCTTCCATAACATGGCGCTCATGGGCCCTACCACCACCAGGGAGCAGGTAGACCTGCACACCACGGTCTTCTCGGAGGCGCTGGAGGAACTCTACGGCAGGCCAGAACCATAGAACAATCGAGTGGGTCGAGCCAACCTTTAGGGGAAAGGAGAGACGAGATGGAAGGGACCGGAGAGAACAAGGCGCCTGGCGCGGAACTGCGGGACACGGAGATCGGGGGCAAGGGTCTCAAGGGCGGGGCGCTAGGCTTCCTCTCCAACGTGGTGATCGGGGTGGCCTCGACGGCGCCCGGCTACAGCCTCGCGGCCACTTTAGGCTTCGTCGCGGCGGCGGTCGGGCTGCAGTCCCCGGCGGTACTGTGGCTGGCGTTCGTTCCCATGCTGCTCATCGCCGCCGCCTACTACTACATGAACAGCGTCGACCCCGACTGCGGGACGAGCTTCACCTGGGTTACGCGGGCGATGGGCCCCCAGATCGGCTGGCTCGCCGGCTGGGCCATCGTGGTGGCCGACGTCATCGTCATGGCGAACCTCGCCCAAATCGCCGGCCTCTACACTTTCTTGCTCTTCGGCCTCAAGGGCCTCGCCAGCTCCGTGTTCGCGGTCACGATAGTTGGGGTTATCTGGATCGCCGTGATGACCTGGATCTGCTACCTTGGGACCGAGCTCTCGGCCCGCACCCAGTTCTTCTTGCTGGGGGCCGAGATCCTGACGCTCGCGCTCTTCGCCATCGTCGCCCTCTTCAAGGTCTACACGGGTAACGCCGGGCCCGACGCCATCACGCCCGAGCTCTCGTGGCTTAACCCCTTCGCCACGGAGAGCTTCAGCGCCCTGGACGCCGGGGTCATCCTCGCCGTCTTTATCTACTGGGGATGGGACACCACCGTTGCCGTCAACGAAGAGAGTCGGGACGCCAACCACACGCCCGGCGTCGCCGCGCTGACGAGCACCGTCGTGCTGCTCCTGATCTACGTGATAGTCGGGGTCGCGGCCCAGGCTTACGGCGGCGTGGACCACCTCATAAAGCACCAGGACGACGTCCTGAGCGCGCTAGGCACGGAGGTGTTCGGCTCGCCCCTGGACAAGATCCTGATAATAGCGGTGCTGACCTCGGCGGCAGCCTCGACCCAAACCACCATCCTCCCTACCGCCCGCACGACATTCTCCATGGCATTCCACGGGGCGATGCCGGAGGCATTCAAGAAGGTCCATCCCACGCACCTCACGCCGCACGTCTCGACCCTGGTGATGGGGGGCTTCTCCATAGTCTGGTACGTGGGGCTCACGCTCATAAGCCAGAACATACTCTACGATTCCATCGCCGCCCTCGGGCTCATGATCGCCTTCTACTACGGCCTTACCGGTTTTGCCTGCGCCATCTACTACCGGCGCGTGCTCTTCCGGAGCGCGAGGAACTTCGTGCTGATGGGGCTGGCCCCGGCCCTGGGCGGCCTCATGCTTACCTGGACCTTCGTCCAGTCCGTCATCAACCTCTCCAACCCCAAGGAGGCATACTCCGGCGCCGTCCTCGGCATCGGCACGCCCCTGTTCATCGGCATCGTGGCCTTGGTCCTCGGCGTCGTGCTGATGGCGTGGTCGTGGTACGCGAAACCCGAGTTCTTCCGTAACCCCCTCAGCGCTACACCCGTGCAAGCGCCGGGTACGGAAGAGCCCGACGATAGGGGTTGACCGGCGTTTGCGGGCGCGACTACACTTATCGCGAGAGGGAAGGGTGTAAAAGTCCATGGCAGATTCGACCGGCTCGGGCGACGCTCTGAGAGGAAGCGGGGTCGAGCGATCGCCGGGTGAGGCGGCCACGGGAGGTCGGACGCCCGTGGGGCATCCGCTGGATCCTCTCACCGCCGACGAGATTCACAAGACCACGGCGATTCTGCGCCGCGACAGGGAGATAGACAGGCGGTGGCGCTTCGCTTCCATCGAGCTCAAGGAGCCGTCCAAGGACGCGGTCGCGAGCTTCTCGCCGGGCGCTACGATCCCGCGCGAGGCGCTTGTGGTCTGCTGGAACCGCGAGGACGGCCAGGCCTACAAGGTGGTGGTCTCGCTCTCCGAGGATAGCGTCGTGAGGTGGGAGCACCACCCAGGCGAGCAACCCAACATTACAGCCGACGAGGTCCACGAGTGCGACGAAGCCTTGCGCGAGGACGCGCGGGTCGTGGAGGCGCTCGCCGCCCGCGGCATCACGGACCTCGACAAGGTACTCTTCGATGTGTGGGCCTACGGGGGCTCGCTCATCGCCGACAGATACAGGGGTATGCGGATCGGTTGGGCTGACATCTGGTTTCGCGACCACGAAGACTCCAACCCCTACGCCAACCCCGTCAACGGTCTCAAGCTCGTCGTCGACCTCAACCTGATGGAGCTGTTGGAGATCGAAGACACCTTCGAGGTGGAGAAGCCCGACGTTATGGGCGAGTACCTGCCCAAGTACGTGCCAATACCCATGCGCGAGGAGCCCGAGCCGCTGGAGATAACGCAGCCCGAGGGAACGTCTTTCGTGCTCGATGGGAACGAGATCCGGTGGCAGAAGTGGTCGATGCGGGTCGGCTTCAACTACCGCGAGGGGCTGGTGCTCCACACCGTCGGCTACGAGGACGGCGGCCGGGTGCGGCCTGTGGCGCACAGGATGTCGTTCGCCGAGATGGTCGTGCCCTATCGTGACCCTAGTCCCGAGCACTTCAGGCGCACAGCGTTCGACGTGGGCGAGTGGGGCCTCGGGTACATGACAACGTCGCTGGAGCTCAGATGTGACTGCCTCGGGGAGATCCGGTACCTTGACGCCGTGCTAAGCGACGCCGAGGGTGAGCCCTACACCATCAAGAACGCCATCTGCATCCACGAGGAGGACGACGCCATCCTCTGGAAGCACGTCGATGAGATCGCCGGGGCCGAGGTCCGGCGGAGCCGGCGGCTCGTTGTCTCTTTTCACGCGACGGTGGCCAACTATGAGTACCTCGTCTACTGGCGCTTCTACCAGGACGGCAGCATCGAGTGCGAGGTGAGGGCGACCGGGATCATGGTAACCACCTCGTTCGCAGAAGGCGAACAGCCTCCCTACGGCGCCCTCGTCGACAGACGCACCTACGCGCCCTACCACCAGCACTTCCTCGTGGCCCGCCTCGACTTCGACGTTGACGGCGAGGGCAACACCGTCTACATGTCCGAGTCCGAGGCGCTCCCGGTCGGCCCGGAGAACCCTTACGGGCTCGCGCTCGTCCAGCGCAACACGCCCCTGCGCACGGAAGAAGAGGGCAAGCAGGACTACGACTGGCAGACCCAGCGTTCGTGGAAGGTGGTCAACGATAACGCGAGAAACGGGCTGGGGACGTCGACCGCTTACAAGCTGGTCCCCGGTGCTTGCCTGCCCGCGATGCTCGACCCGTCATCGCCCGTGCTCGAGCGGGCGGGCGTGATCGGGCACACCCTCTGGGTAACCCCTTACCGCGAGGACGAGCGCTGGCCTTGCGGCGAGTTTGTCAATCAGAGCGAGCAAGATGCGGGCCTGACGCGGTGGACGGAGCAGAATCGCTCCATCGAGAATACCGACGTCGTGCTCTGGTACGTCTTCGGCATCCACCACATCACTCGCCCCGAAGATTGGCCCGTCATGCCTGTGGACACCGTCTCCTTCTGGCTCAAGCCTGCAGGCTTTTTCGACCGCAATCCCGCGCTCGACGTACCGCCCACAGACCACTGCCACAACCCGGACGGGGCATCGTGATAGATCCGCTACAACGCTGGGCCGAAATCGGGGAGAAACCGGATTACGCCGGGCCGCTGTCCTACGGTAGCGCGCCCTATACGCAGGATGCTGGCGGCCTCGAAGGCGCGGACGTGGCGATCGTGGGCGCCCCCATGGACGAGCTCGTCTCCGATAGGCCGGGAACGCGCTTCGCGCCGCGCGCCATCAGGGCGGCGAGCTGCCCGCCAGGACCGCAACTCGAGTCGAAGGTCGATGCTTTGGCCGAGCTGCGGGTGGTCGACTTTGGCGACGCGCCCATACTCCCCGCCGATCCCGTGCGCTCCCACGCCGCCATCAGGGAGTCGGTTGGGCAGGTGCTCGCCGCCGGCGCCATCCCCGTGATTTTGGGCGGGGACCATTCCATTACCGAGCCTGACGTGCGCGCCTGCGTGGAGGCGCACGGCCCCCTGGGCCTCGTGCACTTCGACACGCACACCGACACAGGCGCCGAGGTCTTCGGCGCCAGGCTCTCCCACGGGACCATAATGCGCAGGCTCGTCGAAGAGGGAAGCGTAGATCCCAGGCGCTACGTCCAGATCGGGCTTCGCGGCTACTGGCCCGGTGAGGAAGAGTTCTCCTGGCAAAAAGAACGCGGCATCACGAGCCTCTTCATGCACGAGGTGAGGGATCTCGGAATAAAGGAGGTCATGAACCGCGCCATCGAGGCGGTTGGCTCCGGTCCCGTCTTTCTGACCGTGGACATCGACGTTCTCGACCCCGCCTTCGCGCCGGGCACGGGGACGCCCGAGCCCGGCGGGATGAGCACGGCGGAGCTGCTCTTGGCGGTGCGCGAGGTGGCCAGCAGGGCCCAGGTCGTGGGGGCCGACATGGTCGAGGTTATTCCGACTGGCGTGGGCTCCGCCGACATCACCGCGCTCGCCGCGGACCGGATAGTGCGCGAGATCCTCGGCGGCATCGCCATGTACCGTAGAGGAACGGTTGCAAGTCAGAAAAACCGAGAGGAGAAGGAGGAAAGATGACGGATACGCGGACGCTCAGGAACTTTGTGGGTGGCGATTACGCCGACCCGGCGGACGGCAGGACCTACGACCTGGTCAACCCGTCCACGGGCGAGGTGTTCTCCCAGGCGCCGCTCTCCGGCGAGGAGGACGTCGACCGGGCCTACCGGGCGGCGGAGAGGGCCTTCGAGACTTGGCGCGACACCACACCTTCCGAGCGGCAGATGGCCATGCTCAGGATCGCCGACGCCATAGAGGAGCACGCCGAGGAGATCATTCGGGCAGAGTCCGAGAACACCGGCAAACCGTTCGGGCTCACCATGGAAGAGGAGATCCCGGCCGGTGTAGACCAGATCCGCTTTTTCGCAGGCGCTGCCCGCGTTCTGGAAGGCAAGTCGGCGGGCGAGTATCTGGAAGGGTACACCTCGTTTATCCGGCGCGAGCCGATAGGAGTTATCGGCCAGGTAACCCCCTGGAACTACCCGATGATGATGGCGATCTGGAAGTTCGCCCCGGCTATCGCCGCCGGCAATACCATCGTCATAAAGCCCTCGGATACCACTCCGGTCTCGACGGTGATGATGGCGGAGATCGCCTCCGAGTTCCTGCCAGAAGGCGTCTTCAACGTGGTGTGCGGCGACAGGGACACGGGCCGGGCGCTGGTCAAGCACCCCACGCCCCAGATGGTGGCCATAACCGGCTCCGTGAGGGCCGGGATGCAGGTCGCCGAGGCGGCCTCCCACGACCTCAAGCGCGTACATCTGGAGCTCGGCGGAAAGGCGCCCCTGATCATCTTCGACGACGCCGACCTGGAGGAAGCAGCCGAGACCATCGCCGGCGCCGGCTACTTCAACGCCGGGCAGGACTGCACCGCCGCGACGAGGGTTCTCGCTGCTCCTCGCGTTTACGATGACTTCGTGGACGCCCTCACCGATCAGGCGAGGAACACGAAGACGGGCGACCCCGACGACGAGGACACGGATTACGGACCCTTGAACAACCCCAACCAGCTCGAGCACGTCTCCGGCATGGTCGAGAGGCTTCCGGACCACGCCGAGGTGACCGTCGGCGGCGAGCGCTTCGGCGACAGGGGCTTCTTCTACTCCCCCACCGTGGTCTCCGGCCTCGAGCAGGAAGACGAAGCTTCCCAGAACGAGATCTTCGGCCCCGTCATCACCGTGCAGCACTTCTCCGACGAGGACGAGGCCGTCCGCTGGGCCAACGGCGTGAAGTACGGCCTCGCTTCCAGCGTGTTCACGAAGGACCACGGGCGCGCTATGCGGGTGAGCCGGCGCCTCGACTTCGGGTGCGTCTGGATCAACACGCACATCCCGCTCGTGGCCGAGATGCCCCACGGCGGCTTCAAGCACTCCGGCTACGGCAAAGACCTCTCGATGTACGGCCTCGAGGACTACACCCGCATAAAGCACGTGATGAGCAACATCGAATCCTGAGCATTCCCGACGGTGGCAGATCATCTCTGCCACCGTCGACATGAGGTAGAGAGCCCGGTATGAGAGAGGGTCGGATAAGGGCGTAAAAATGACCAGAACGTCTGCGGTCAAGCCCATTATCCGGCGGATCAGGCTTCGAAGGTAAGGGCGGGCCTTTGGCAACTTGCGGAGAGGTGTTGGTCGGGCTGCTGGAAGCCTACGGCATCGACACCGTGTTCGGCATCCCTGGCGTGCACACCGTGGAGCTTTATCGCGGCCTGCCCGATACTAGCCTGCGCCACATAACGCCGCGCCATGAGCAGGGCGCCGGCTTTATGGCCGACGGTTACGCCAGGGCGTGCGGCAGACCGGCGGCCTGCTTTATCATCACCGGGCCGGGCTTGACGAACATCGCCACCGCTCTAGGCCAGGCCCACGCTGACTCGGTCCCGCTGCTGGTGATCTCCAGCGTCAACAACACCCACGAGCTGGGGCTGGGGGAGGGAAGGCTGCACGAGTTGTCCTCCCAAAGCAACCTGATGTCCAACCTGACCGCGTTCAGCCATACTATGCTGCGACCGGACGAGCTGCCTGGGGTGCTGGCACGCGCCTTCAACGTGTTCCACGGCGCCAGGCCGCGACCGGTGCACATCGAACTTCCGCTGGACGTGATCACCGCGCCCGCCGACCATGTACAGGGGCAAGCGGTGGCGCCCGTCGGCCGGCCGGGGCCCGCCCCTGAGCCCGTCGCTGCTGCCGCCGAGCTCTTGCGCGCAGCCCGGCGTCCTCTCGTGGTGCTGGGCGGCGGCGCCCAGGATGCAGCCCGCCAGGCACGCACCCTGGTCGAACGGCTCGGGGCGCCCGCGGTAACCACCGTCAACGGAATGGGCATCTTGCCGCCCCACTATCCACTGTGCCCAGGCAGTACGCTTTCGGCCCCCCCGGTGCTGGAAGAGCTGGCCACAGCCGACGTCGTGCTGGCCGTCGGCACCGAGCTGGGCGAGACCGACACGCTACTGTTCGACGGCCGGCCTACCATAAACGGGCGCCTGATCCGTATAGACATCGACCCGGGGCAACTCGCCGGCAACGCGCTGCCCGAGATCGCCATCCTCAGCGACGCCGGCCTGGCCCTGGAGGCCCTCGCACGCGAGTTGGAAGGGCACGATGTCGATAGGGCTCCGGCGATAGTACGGACGCAGAAGCTGCGCGAGCGGTCGCAGGGCCTTCTGGATGGGCGGCAAAGCCTGCATCAGCGCTTCGTGGCGGCGGTACAGGAGGCTTTGCCCGGTGTGATCCTGGTGGGAGATTCCACCCAGCCGGTCTACAGCGCCAACATGTTCTACCGGCCGGAGCAGCCGCGCTCGTATTTCAACTCCAGCACCGGCTACGGCACTTTGGGCTATGCGCTGCCGGCCGCGCTGGGTGCAAGGCTGGCCCGACCCGAGAGGCCGGTGGTGGCCCTTGCGGGTGATGGGGGACTGATGTTCACGGTGGGCGACCTCGCAACCGCCGTGGAGCTGGGTCTGCCGCTCCCGATCCTGCTGTGGAACAATCGCGGCTACGGGGAGATCAAACGCTACATGGCCGAACGCGGCATCCCGCAGATCGGGGTCGATATTTACACGCCAGATTTCCTGACCATCGCCCGCGGTTTCGGCTGCCGTGCCGAGCGGGCCGGGAGCCTGAAGCAGTTGCGATGGCTGTTGCAGCGATCCCAGCAAGAGGCGGGGCCGACCCTGATCGAGGTCGATGAGGAGGCGGCGCTGGGGTGGTAGCGGAAGGGACGCAAGAGGGTTAGGAGGAACGAGAAATGAGCCTGCTCGACTACTTGATCATGTTGCTCTACTTCGCGGTGATGATAGGTGCCGGCTACTGGGGCCTCACCAGGGCTCGCAGTGCCGAGGATTACCTCGTAGCCGGGCGGCGGTTGGGCCCGTTCATGTACATCGGCTGTTTGAGCGCGGTGGTGCTAGGCGGCGCCTCGACTATCGGCGGCGTGGCTCTTGGCTACGAAAACGGCATCTCCGGCATGTGGCTCGTCTTCTGGATCGGCATGGGCGTTATCGCTCTGGGACTTCTGATGTCTACCAGGCTCTCGCGCCTGGGCGTCTACACCGTCGCCGAGATGCTGGAGAACCGCTACGGGGCCCCTTCGCGCCTGATCAGCGCGCTCATCATCGCCGCCTACGTCCTCATGATTGCCGTGACGTCGACGATCGCGATAGGAACCGTCTTCAACGTGGTCCTCGGCCTCTCCCCCACCGTGGCCATACTGGTAGCCGGCGGCATAGTCGTCGCCTACTCGGTGGCCGGTGGCATGTGGTCTATAACCCTCACGGACATCATCCAGTTCTGCATCATGACGGTCGGCATCTCCTTCCTGTTGCTTCCCATAGCGATCTTCAGGGCCGGCGGCTTCTCGGGGATGCAGGAAGCTTTGCCCGCCTCCTACTTCAGCCTCACCACCATCGGGTGGCAGACGATCTTTACCTACTTCCTATTGTTCTTCTTCGGGTTGATGATCGGGCAGGACATCTGGCAGCGGATCTTCACGGCGAAGAGCCCCGAGATCGCACGCTGGGGCAGCGTGGCTGCCGGGGTATACTGCCTGCTCTACGCCATCACCGGCGGCCTGGGAACGCCGGCTGACCGAGGGAGAGACCACCCGGGTCTCGGAAGGGGCGTAAGCGAAACCCGGTCGCCCGATGCATGCCTCGGTACACGGGAGGGTATCTTGAAAGGGAATCATCAGGAGAAACGAAGAAAGGAGCTTCGGTGAGCATAGCAACTTCCGAGCAGAGCGTAGTAGACGGCGTAAACAAGCAACTCTTCATAGGGGGCGAGTGGCGCGGGGCCGCAGGGGGCGGCACGCTCGCCGTCGAGGACCCATCGACGGCCGAACCGCTCTGCGAGGTCGCCGACGGCACGCCCGACGACGCCCTGGCCGCCCTGGACGCGGCCGACAACATGCAGGCCGAGTGGGGTAAGACGCCGCCGCGCGAGCGGGGTGAGATACTGCGGAGGGCCTTCGAAACGATAGTGGAGCGCACCGACGAGCTCGCCCTCCTGATGACCCTGGAGATGGGCAAGGCACTCGCAGAGTCCAAGGCGGAGATCGCTTACGCCGCCGAGTTCTTACGGTGGTTCTCGGAAGAGGCCGTTCGCATCGAGGGACGCTACGCAATTCCGCCCGCGGGCGCCGGGCGCATGCTGACCATGAAGCAGCCCGTCGGGCCCTGCATCCTCATTACGCCCTGGAACTTCCCCATGGCCATGGGCACGCGCAAGATCGGGCCGGCTATAGCGGCCGGGTGCACCATGGTGATCAAACCCGCCCAGCAGACGCCCCTCTCGATGCTAGCCCTCGCCTCCATCCTCGAGGAGTCGGGACTTCCTGGCGGCGTCTTGAACGTGGTGACGAGCTCCTCCTCGGGCTCGCTGATGGCGCCGCTGATCTCCGATTCGCGGGCGCGCAAGCTCTCGTTCACGGGCTCCACGGAGGTCGGCCGCAAGCTCATAGAGCAGTCCGCCGAGCAGATCCTGCGCGTCTCCATGGAGCTTGGCGGTAACGCACCCTTCCTCGTCTTCGACGACGCCAACGTGGACGCCGCGGTGGAGGGCGCCCTCGTTGCCAAGATGCGCAACGTCGGTGAGGCCTGCACGGCAGCCAACCGCTTCCACGTGGCCGACAATGTGGCCGGCGAGTTCGCCGAGAAGCTCGCGGCGAGAATGGACGCGATGAAGGTCGGGCGCGGCGTCGAAGAAGGCGTCGAGGTGGGGCCCCTGATCGACGACGACCAGCGCTCCAAGGTCTCCGAGCTAGTCGACGACGCGCTCGGCAAGGGCGCAAGGGCGCTGGTCGGGGGCGAGAAGATGGAGGGCTCGGGCTACTTCTACCGTCCCACCGTGCTCGACGGCGTCCCCGAAAGCGCGACGCTCCTGAAGGAGGAGATCTTCGGCCCCGTTGCCCCCGTTGCCTCCTTCGACTCC
>JBKPSF010000078.1:0-10257 GCA_046734875.1 Actinomycetota bacterium
GATCAAGGAGAACTTCGGGGAAGACATACTGCCGGCTGTACAGGGGCACATCTTCCTCTGCTCCATTTCGGTTGCGATAGCCCTCGCCATCGCGCTACCCGTCGGGATTCTCTCGGCCCGCTTCCGCAAGGCCTACCCGCCTGTCACGGCCGTCACGGGCGCCCTCTACTCCATACCGAGTCTTGCATTCCTCGCCATCCTCATCTCCATACCCGGGGTGGCTATCGGTCCTTCACCCGTCATCATCGCCCTAGTGGCCTACTCGCTCTTGATCCTCATCCGCAACACCGTCGCAGGCCTCGATTCCGTGCCGCCCGAGACGAAGGACGCGGCCCGCGGGATGGGGCTTACCGACCGTCAGATTCTCTTCCGGGTCGAGTTGCCGCTGGCGCTGCCAATCATCGTCGCCGGTATCCGCATCGCCACTGTGACGATCATAGGCATCGCCACCATCGGCGCTTACATCAACGGCGGGGGCCTCGGGACCCTCATCTTCGACGGCATCGGGCGCCAGTTCCCGACCATGATCATAACCGGCGCGGTGCTCGCGACGGCGCTGGCCATCACCGCCGACCTGTTGTTGCTCGCGCTCGAGCGCTACCTGAGGCCCTGGGCAAGGGTCAGGAGGACGTAGAGCATGCTGTTCAAGTTACTCGAGGTCTACGCCCGTCCTGACTTCCCGGAGAAGCTCAGGCAACACGTCGTGCTCTCCCTGGCCGCCCTGCTCGTCGCCATCGCGATAGCGATGCCCGTCGCGCTTATGATAAGGAACACGCGCCTCGGCGCGGCCATAGCCATCAACATCGGTAACATCGGACGTGCCGTACCAAGCCTGGCGATCCTGGCACTTGCCTTGCCTTTGTTCGGGATCGGGTTCGGCTCGGCCCTGGTGGCCCTCACGGCGCTGGCTATTCCCCCAATCCTCATCAACGCCTCGACGGGGCTGAGGGAGGTCGACAAGGGCATCATCGACGCGGCCCGCGGGATGGGCCTCTCGGGGAACCAGATACTAACAGGCATACAGTTGCCCATAGCAGCGCCCGTGATCTTTGCCGGCATCAAGACCTCCGCCGTACAGACCGTCGCCAGCGCCACCCTCGCAACGTTTATTGGCGGTGGGGGCCTGGGAGATCTGATAGTCGAGGGCTACTCACGCAAGGGACCGGAGATACTGCTGGCCGGAGCTCTGGCCGTTACTATTCTCGCGCTAATCACGGAGATCGGCTTCAGCGTGCTGGAGAGGGTCGCTACCCCGAAGGGGCTCAAGATCGCGCAGAAGAGAGGTAAATGATGGGTCAAGCCGAGAAGGAGGAAAGATGAAGAACAGGACCAAGCTGATCCGTGTGGTACCCGCATTGCTCGCGGGCCTTTCGTTGCTGCTCGTTGTCGCCTGCGGCAACGTGGGCGGCACCGACAGCGGGAGCTCCGGCGGCAGCGGCCCGACCATCGTGGTGGGGTCGAAGGACTTCACCGAGCAGTTCATACTCGGCAGCATGTACGCCCAGGCGCTCGACGCCAACGGGTTCAACGGGGTTGCGAAGCTTGACCTCGGCTCCGAGCAGATAGCGGACAAGGCGCTGCAGAACGGGCAGATCGACCTCTACCCCGAGTACACGGGCACCTCGCTCGTGGCCATAGTCCCCTTCGAAGGGAATCCCGCCTCCCTGGATACCCCAGATAAGGTCTACCAGGCCGCCAAGAAGGGCTACGCCGAGCGCAAGCCGGCCGATACGATGCTGACGCCGGCCCCGTTCAACAACACCTACGGCATCTTCGTCCGCAGCTCCGTCGCCGAAAAGGACAACCTCAAGACCTTGGATGATCTTGCCCAGGATTCCCCAAACCTCACGTTCATCTCGTACTCCCAATTCCAGAACCGTTCGGACGGTTATCCCAACATCAAGAAGAACTACCCGGCGATGGACTTCAAGGAGATCAAGATCGTCAACGAGCTGGGCCTCCGCTACTCGGGCCTGGAGAACGGCGATGGCGACGTCGGCGTCGGCTTCACCACCGACGGCCAGCTAGCCTCCGACCAGCTCGTGGTCATGGAGGACCCGAAGCAGATCTGGCCCTTCTACTACCCGGCACCGGTAGTCAGGAGCGACGTGCTGAAGAAGTACCCGAAGGTCGAAAAGATCCTGAACGAAGTCTCGGCCAGCCTCGACGTTGAGACGATGCGCGAGCTGAACGGCAAGGTAGACCTCGACCAGGAAGACCCCGAGGACGTCGCGGCAGAACACCTCGAAGAGGCAGGCATAGTAAAGAACTAGAGAACCGCACAAGCACACGATAACGAAGAGCAGCCGCGGCACAACCGCGGCTGCTCTCGTCGTCTCATGGTTCTGCAGGGCCGACGGCGTCGCCGGTGGTGGAGACGGGTTCGAGGGGGCCTATCTCGGAGGCGACGCGGCCGACGAGCCTGCCGCTGTCTATAGCCTGTGTCAGGCCGTCCACGTCGGGCCAGCGCTCCTCGGGGTCGGTGGTGGCGAACTCGCGGGCGATGTCGCGGGCTATCGTGGTTCCGGCGCCCAAGGGTGGGTTTCCGCGCAAGTCGATGGCGCGGGTGGCGACGGTGAGCTCGAGGGCGGCGGTGCGGCGTGCTATGGAGAGCAGTTCTTCTGTCTTGCGCACGCCTAAAGGGGCCATGCTGGCGTGGTCTTCTATACCCTCGGCGATCTGGCCGCGATAGTCGAGTGAGACAGGGTTGGCGAGCACCCGCGCCTCGGCCGCGAGGGAGGCTGAAGTGTAGCCCAAAGGGCGCAATCCTTCGTCGCCGTCGTTGGCGGCGAGGCCGGTGGGCAGGCCGGAGAACCGGGACCAGAGGTGTTTCTGGATGCGTTCGTTGGCGAGGAGAACGACCTGGGCCACGGCGACGCGCAGGAGGTCGAAGGCCACGGCGAGGGCTACTACGTCGAAGTTGCTGACGGAGATTATGGACTGGTCGTCGAGCAAGACGAGAGGGTTGTCGCTCGCCGAGTTGAGCTCGACCTCCATCGTACCGCGGGAGTAGGCGTGGGCGTCGTAGCAGGCACCGTGGGTCTGGGGGACGCACCGGAACGAGAGCGGGTCCTGCAGGTTGCGGGCGGCGCCGGGATGCCAGAGGTAGCTCCCCGCGAGAAGCTCCCGCAGCCGGTCGGCCGCCTTCGATTGTCCGGGGTGGGGACGCATCCTGGTCGCCTCCGGGTGAATGATCGAGAGGTTACCCCCGAAGGCCTCTAGCGAGAGCGCCGCCGTCACGTCGAAGGCGTCGAGCAGGTCGGCCACGTCGGAGAGCACCAGCGAGCCGTGGCCCGTCGTGACTCCGTTGGCGCTTATCAGAGCCAGACCTTCCTTTGCTTTGAGGTGTACGGGCTCGAGGCCGGCCGCCCGCAGGGCCTCGGCACCCGGCATCCTCCTTCCTTCGTAGTCGGCCTCGCCGCGGCCTATGAGGACCTGCCCGATCTCCGCCATCTCGGCCAGATCGCCCTGTCCCACCGAGCCCCCGGTGCGAACCACGGGATGGACCCCGGCGTTAAGGGCGTCGAGGAAGGCCTGTATCAACTCGGCCCTCACCCCCACTCCACCCTTGGACATGCCGTTCGCCCGCGTGGCCATCATCGCCCGCACGACGCTCGTGTTCAGTTCGGTGCCCTGATGCGTCGTGTGGCGGGTGACCAGGCGTACGGAGAACTGCTCCAGGTTCTCGAAAGGGATCTGGTAGCGGGAGAGCGAGCCCACGCCCGTGTTCATGCCGTAGACCAGGTCGCCCCGCTCCAGGACCCTGTCCACCACGTCCCGCGCCCGCCTGACCTTCTCTAGCGCTTCGCGCGAGATCTCCACGCGGGCGCCACGGCGGGCGACGCGGACCACCTCCTCGATGGAGAGGTCGTCGCCCGTAAGCGTCACCGTTCCCGTCGTTGGGGAGAGCGTCAAGCTGTCCTCCGTTCTCATCCCCATACTACTCCTTCGCGCTGGACTTTCGGAAGGCCCGGTGCCAGACTAAATCAGGATTCTTACGGAGAGGAGATCCCATGACCGACACCAGAGAAGCCCCCACCATCAGGGCGCCGAGGGGGCGGGATCTCACGTGCAAGGGCTGGCACCAGGAGGCGGCCCTGCGCATGCTGATGAACAACCTCGACCCCGAGGTGGCCGAACGCCCCGAAGAACTGGTGGTTTATGGCGGGACGGGCAAGGCAGCCCGCAACTGGGAGAGCTTCTGGGCGATCGTCAGCACACTACAAAACCTCGACGACGACGAGACCCTGCTCGTGCAGTCGGGCAAGCCCGTGGCCGTATTCAGAACCCATCCGTGGGCACCGCGGGTCCTCATCGCCAACTCTCTGCTGGTCCCTGAGTGGGCCGACTGGGAGACGTTCAGGGAGCTGGAGCGGGCCGGGCTGACGATGTACGGCCAGATGACCGCCGGGTCCTGGATCTACATCGGCACCCAGGGCATCCTGCAAGGCACCTACGAAACCTTCGCCGCCGTGGCCGAGCAACGCTTCGGCGGAACTTTGCGCGGCCGCGTCTGCCTCACCGCCGGCCTCGGCGGCATGGGCGGCGCACAACCACTCGCCATAACCATGAACGAGGGCGTGGCCCTCTGCGTCGAGGTGGACCCGGACAGGATCGAACGCCGCATCTCCCATCGCTACCTGGACGAACGCATCGACGACCTCGACGAAGCCGTGGCACGCGCGGAAGAAGCGAAACAGGCAGGAGAGCCGCTCTCAATAGGCATCCTCGGCAACGCGGCCGAGGTGTTCCCGGCGCTACTCGAGCGCGGCTACATCCCTGACGCCGTCACGGATCAGACCTCGGCCCACGACCCGCTCGTCGGCTACGTCCCCGCCGGCTACGACCTCGACGCGGCCGCCGAGTTGCGCGAGGCCGACCCGGACCGCTACATCGCCGAAGCCCGCGCCTCCATGGCCCGCCACTGCGCCGCGATGGTCGGGTTCGAGGAGAGGGGAGCCGAAGTCTTCGACTACGGCAACTCGTTACGCGGAGAGGCGAAGCTCGGCGGCTTCGAGGGCGCATACGGCTATCCTGGCTTCGTTCCTGCTTACATCAGGCCGCTGTTCTGCGAGGGCAAAGGGCCCTTTCGGTGGGCCGCGCTCTCGGGCGAGGAGTCGGACATCGCGGCCACAGACGACGCGATATTGGATCTCTTCCCTGAGGACGAGCGTCTGGGGCGTTGGATCTCCAAAGCCCGCGAAAAAATCCACTTCCAGGGCCTTCCCGCGCGCATCTGCTGGCTCGGGGCTGGAGAACGCCACAAAGCGGGGCTTCGCTTCAACGAGCTCGTCGCGGATGGGACTATTTCGGCGCCGATCGTGATAGGCCGGGATCATCTGGACACGGGAAGCGTGGCCTCGCCGTACCGGGAGACCGAGGCGATGAAGGACGGCTCCGACGCCATCGCGGACTGGCCGATCCTGAACGCCATGTTGAACGTCGCCGGAGGGGCTAGCTGGGTAGCCGTACACCACGGTGGCGGGGTCGGCATCGGACGCTCCATCCACGCCGGCGCCCAGGTACTCGCCGACGGCACCGAAGACGGCGCGGCCCGCCTGCGTCGCGTGCTCTTCAACGATCCCGGAATCGGCGTCGCGCGCCACGCCGACGCGGGCTACGAGGCGGCCAGAAGGGCGGCGGAGCGTCTAGGGATCCAGATGCCCATGTTGGATGGATAGGGCTTCAGGCTTCAGGCTTCAGGCTTCAGGTGAGCCTGGTTCCACACCGGACCTTCTGGCTTTGCGGCGTTTGTCGTGAGGCGTACATTGTTGCCGGACCTGGTCATCGATGTGCGCGGGGCGCGGGGTGGGGTTGGTGTGACGATCGAGGGCGGACGGATCGTGGAGGTCGGGCCCGCCACGGAAGGCGAGCGTCTGCCACGAGTGGCGCTGGCTCCCGGCTTTGTCAACGATCACAGCCACGCTTTTCAGCGGTGGTTGCGGGGCGCGGTCGAGCGGGTGGACCCCTCCCGTCCCCAAGACGACTTCTGGACCTGGCGCGAGCGGATGTATGCCCTGGCGGAAGGACTGACTCCGGACTCGATAAGGGAGGCCAGCCGCCGCTGTTTCGGGGAGATGCTCTCCGCCGGGTACACGAGCGTCACCGAGTTTCACTACGTCCACCATCGTCCCGACGGAGGACTTTACGCGGATCCAAACGCTCTGGCGAAGGCCGTGGCGCTCGCCGCCGAGGACACGGGCATCCGGCTCCTGCTGCTGCCCGTCGCCTACGCGCGGGGCGGTCTCCCGCGCTTCCGAGACACCTCCGTGGAAGCGTTCCTCCGTCGGGTCGATGCGCTTGTGGAATGGGCGGAGGGACGGCCGCTGATAGAAGTGGGTGTCGCGGCCCACAGCGTCAGGGCGGTCCCACAGGGATGGTTGGAGGGGATAGGAAGGTACACCCGCTGGCACGAACTCCCCCTCCACATCCACGCCGACGAGCAGCAACGGGAGATCGAAGAGTGCCTGGAAGAGCACGGCATGCGCCCGATCGAGTTGCTCGCGCAAACCGGCTTCCTCGGAAAGAACACCACTATAGTCCACGCCACGCTCGCCGACGCGAGGGAGCTGGACCTGCTGGCGGAACACGGTTCCTCGGTATGTGCTTGCCCGACGACCGAGGGGAACCTCGGCGACGGGTTCTTGCCGGCCGGAGAGATCCTGGCCCGCGGCATCCAGCTCTCCATAGGCTCAGACTCGCACGTCCGCGTGGACCCTTTCGAGGAGCTGCGGGAGATAGAGACCAACGCCCGCAGACTTTCGGGGCGCAGGAACGTACTACTTGCCAGGGACGAAACCTCCCCCACGCCGTACCTTCTGCGCGCGGGCTGGGGACGCTCGGGTATCGAGCCCGGTAACCCCGCCGACCTCGTCGAGATAGACCTCTCGCACTCCGCGCTCGCGGACGTGGAGGCCGAAAACATACCCTCCGCGCTAGTCTTCGGCGCAGGAGCCGGCGTCGTCGTTGGGCCGTGGGTGGACGGTACGTCTACTTGTTCTGCTGATCTTTAGCGTCTAGCTTCTTCAGAAGCTCGTCCATCTTCTTCTGGAGGTCGTCGAGGTCCTTCTGCAGGCCGTCCACCTTCTTCTTCAGGTCCTCCTGGCCTGTCTGTACCTTCTGCTTGAGGTCGTCTACCTTGTTCTCCAGGTTTTTCTGGCCGGTCTGGATCTTCTCCTTCGCCTTTTGCTCGACCTGCTGCTTTTTGGCCTCGACCTTGTTCTTGACTTTTTGCTTGGCCTGCTTCGCTCTGTCCTTTACCTTCTTTTCGACCTTCTGCTTTGCGTCCTGCTTGGTCTGGTCGGAGACGAGGCCGCATCCCGCTGCCGACATCACGACAATTATCACGGCCAGTACCCCCAGCAACGTCCGAGCCTTCGCCATTTTCATCGTCCTCTTCCTCGTTTTTCGGTCGTCGTGCGTTCGGCATTCCCCGGCTCTCCGTCCCTACGGCGGGCCTCCAGCCGCGGCACTCTCCGGTACGTTAGAATGATACTTCACGCAAATACACTTAAGCGAAGGTTCCTGAATGGAGAAGCGGATCCTGTTGGTCGAAGACGACGCCAGTTTCAGGCGGGTCTTCACGCGTGCGCTGGAGTTGGCGCTGGCCCCCGAGCAACTCGACGTTACGTTCGTGGAGGCCGGCTCTCTGGCCGAGGCGCGCGAACGGCTGCGGGAGGGCGGTCTGGACGCCGCGCTGATCGACGTGACGCTTCCCGACGGGAATGGGCTGGACCTCGTGCGCGAGATCAACGACGGCGGCGCAGGCAACCGCATCCCCACGCTCGTGTTGACGGCGGGCCTGGACCACTCCGTGGCCGGACGGGCAATCGAGGCAGGCGCGCAGGGCGCGCAGTCGAAGGTGGTCTCGCTGCCGGAGACCGTCCAAGCGATGAAGAGGCTGACGGCCGCCGAGCGCCCTTAGGGCGGCGTGCCCAAACTACCTGCTCCTGTGGGAAGTCGCCCACCGGTAGGCGAAGTAGACGCTCGGCACCACCAGAAGCACAAGGACCAGCACCAAGGAAGAACGTTCCGACCAATCCCGCGTCGCGGTCCAGCCTTTACCGAAAAGATAACCCGCCAGGACGACCGCCGTGGCCCACACCGTCCCGCCCAGGACGCTGTAGAAGAAGAACGTACCCCAGCGCATGCGGCTCGTGCCCGCCACGAGCGCCTCCAGGACTCGCGAGACCGAGAAAAAGCGGCCAGCGAAGACGGCCTTGCCACCGTGGCGCGCGAAGAGGTTCTCGACCCACTCCAGGCGTTCCGGGGTAAGCTTCACGTGGCGCCCCCACTTCAACAAGAACGACCGTCCCACCCCGTAGCCCACCCAGTAGCCGATCTGGTTTCCCACAATGGCCCCGAGGATGCCGAAAACGATGGCACCCCTCAGACCGAGGTGACCCTGCTGGACCAGCACCCCCGAGGTGAGGAGTATGGCCGCGCTCGGGAAGGGTATGCCCATCGTCCCCAGCACCACGCCGAAAAAGACGATCAGGTAGCCGTAGTTCTCGATCAAGGGGTAGAGGTTGTCCATGAGCAAGAAGTATACGGACTGCTGCCGCCTTCGAGACACCTTCAAGGTAACCGCCTCTCGGCGGCGACCTCCTCTTCATCCTGGGCTACTGTCTCGCCATCGCGATCTGGAGCCGCTCCTGCGGTGAGATTAGGTGGTCTGCATCCTCGCCCAGGTCGATCTGCACCCAATCGACACGACTGGAGAACTCGTTGCCGCTGGCGTCGTTGTCGTCGCTGACCGGGGTACCGCTCTCGCTGCCCACGTCGCAGGTCTCGTCTGCCGAGAAAACCATGGGGACGGTCGCCTCCACTCGCCCTTCGCCAACCTTCTCGCCGTCGAGGTAAAGGAGGTTTCAGGGTCATTGGCGTCGTAGTTGATCGGGTCGATGTAAGGTCGGTCTGGAACCAGCAGGATCTCCCTCTGGACGTCTCGATTTCGGGACAACGTAGGGACCTCCCTTGGATACAAAGCCTGCTTTGCGTGGACCACCGGAGCCTGGGCATCGTTCGCCGCGTCCACACTCCAGGCCGCTTCCGATACGGTAATGCATGGCAGGACAGTGCGTCTTCACCCATCAGCTCACTTCCCCTAGGGGATACGTTCCACGAGGCGATGCACTTCGTTCGGGGAATTACTACAGTTCTGTAAGCGAGAGAGAAGCGATGCACAGATGTCGGAAAGAGAGGCAGGCTACGCGCAACCATGATCCGTATTTCCATATCGGCACGACCGCGCCAGGGCAACGATAACGCGAAGCGCAGCGCTTCCTTTTCGGGCTTCCACAGGGATGCTGGAGCCTGCGGTGGTTGATCTCATGGTGCTGGCCACCGTAGTTTTCGCCTTCGGCCTCGTGTCGCGGCGGCTGGAAGGAACGGTCCTCACGGCGCCGCTCGTATTCGTCGCGGCGGGTGTCATCCTGGGTCCCGCGGGGCTTGGTATCGCCTAGTTCGCACTCAAAGAGCACACTGTGCTGTTGCTGGGCGAGATCGCCCTCGCGATCGTACTCTTCACCGACGCCGCGAGCACCAACCTCTCGGCCCTGCGCCAGAACGAGGCTTTGCCGCTGCGCCTCCTCGGCGTGGGGATGCCGCTGACCATCGCGCTGGGAACGGCCATCGCGGCGCTGTTGCTCACCGACCTCACGTTCTGGGAGGCGGCTATCGTGGGAACCGTCCTCGCCCCCACGGACGCCGCGCTGGGCCAGCCGGTCGTGAGCAACCCGCGGGTCCCCGTGCGCCTGCGCCAGGCCCTCAACGTCGAGGCCGGCCTCAACGATGGTCTGTCCGTGCCGTTCCTGGCGCTCTTCTTGACCTTGGCAGAGGCCGAAGAGGAGCAAGCGTCCGCAAGCGTCTGGGTACGCTTCGCCCTGGAGCAGGTAGGATTCGGCGTTCTCGTTGGCGTCGGGGTTGGCCTGGCGGGAGGCTGGCTGGTGAGCCGGGCCTCGCGCCGGGATTGGATGACCGCATCGTTCCAGCGTCTCGCCCTGCTGGCTCTGGTGCTCATAGCCTGGGCACTTGCCGACACCGTCGGGGGAAACGGCTTCATCGCTGCCTTCGTCGGTGGTCTGGTGGTCGGGCCCACCGTGGAGCGGGTAGGGAAGCGAATGATCCGGTTCACCGAGGCGGAGGGACAGCTGCTAAACCTGAGCGTGTTCTTCATCTTCGGCGTGCTGGTAGTGGGGCTGGTGCCCTCCCTTAGTTGGACGGTTGTCCTCTACGCGCTCCTCAGCCTCACGGTGA
>JBKPSF010000079.1:0-10118 GCA_046734875.1 Actinomycetota bacterium
GCGAAGCTTCGTCATCAGCACGTCGAGGGCACCCTGGTTTCCGGCGTGTCCGTCCACGACGAAGAAACGCTCCAGCCCGTGTCGCCTTAGGCTTTCGACCACTTCCAGCACGACATCCTGAAACGTCTCCGGTGAAAGCGTAATGGTGCCAGGGAACTTCATGTGATGATAGCTCACGCCGTAAGGGAGCGGTGGAGCGATGACCGCCCGCGGAAAAAGCGACGTCGCCATACGCAGCGCCAGCCGGTACGCTACGGCCGTATCCGTCTCCAGCGTCATGTTGGGACCGTGTTGCTCGGTGGCACCCACCGGTATCAGGGCCACCTCGGCTTTGGCAAGAGCCTCTGCCGTCTCAGGCGAGGTCATTTTTGCCAGCTCCACGCGACGCTCGTCCATCATCGGTCCTGCCTCCCTTCCGAGTGCTCGACGTATTCTGCCCGTTCGATCGTCCAAGAGACACCTCGGCCCCATCACCTGCCAGAGACAGCCTAAGAATGGCCAACTCAGCGAACATCGGCGCCCCGTCGATGTCTATCACGGGTTTGTTCCCGTAAGTGTATCCGGTGAATTCGCCGCTCCAGAGGCGGAAAACGGGTTGAGCTTTGGGAGTGGCAGCTCGGGGTTGTTCGGGATGCGCCCATCTTCCTCGAAGCGGTAGTTCTGAACGTCGGGTTCGCGCGGTTGCAAACTCATCGCATCTTTTCGGTTCACGGAACACCTCCTGGTTCGCGCAGCTGTCCCATCCTACCGGTTCCACCGCAACGGCCCCGCCGTTGCGCCTCCTCGTCCACAACTCCATGCCTAAACACGCGTCAGTCACCGGCGCTCAATGGGTTCGAGCAAGCGCCCGCACATTTGCTCGCTTAGAGCCCAAAGCCTATCTCGAACCGACCACTCACTCCATGACAAGCAGTACCCTACCGGCCACCTCGCCACTCTCGACCCGCGAGTAGGCCGTACCTGCCTGCTCGAGTGAATAACGTTCGGCGATCGCCGGCGCACGTAGGGTCCCTTCGTCGAAGCCTGGGCCCAGGTTCTTCAGGACGGCGGCGCTCTCCTCGGCGTCCATAAACGACGTCATCAGCCCGAAGAGGCGTAGACCCTTGCGGTAGAAGTCGAGCAGGTCGAAGGAGACATGCTGCATACCGGGAGTGGTCGTGATGACGACCATGCGCCCCTCCTCACCGAGGCTTTTCAAGGTCGGTTCAAACAGAGGTCCCCCAACGGCGTCGAGGACGAGGTTCGCTCCTCGCCCGTCCGTAGCCGCCAGGACAGCGTCTGTCACTTCCTCCCTGGAGGTATCGACGATGACCTGGACGCCTGCCTGCTCCGCCATCGCTCGCTCTGACTCATCCTTTATCGCCCCGATGACGCGGGCGCTCTTCCAGCGAGCGATCATCACCGCCGCGCTCCCCACGCCGCCGGCGGCGCCGGTGACGAGTACAGTCTCCCCTGCCGAGACGTCGCCTAACTCGACCAGCGCAGACCCGGCGGTGACGTAGGCGAGGCCCGATGCAGCCGCCTCCTCCAGAGAGAGCGTGTCGGATTTTGGCGCCACGGCGTTCCTGGAGACGGCGAGGTACCGACCATGGGACCCGTCGCGGATGAACCCGAGTTCACCACCCCCCGTGCCCCAGACCTCCTTCCCCACGAGCTCCCGCGGCCCTTCGACGACAACCCCTGCGAAGTCGCGCCCCGGTATGCGGGGTAGGATGGTGAAAGGGAAAGAGCCTCGCGCGTTCAGCACGTCGCTGCGGTTCACGGCGGCCGCGTGGACCTCGACGAGAACCTCGCCTTCCCTCGGGTCCGGCCTCGGAACCTCCTTGTGCCAGAGCTCCGAAGGATCCCCGAAACGCTCGATCAGGATGGCCTGCATTTCGCGATGCACCTCCACGGGTTCTTCGACGGTTTCGGGCTGCCTACCCACTGCGCCCTCGCGGACGGAGGTAACCTACGCCCTACCGGGAACCGGTCTCCTCAAAGGTGAAGACCGCGCCCTAAACACACGTATCCGCAAGTTGGTCTAAGGTCGGGTGCTGGCCGGATCTCGACCGTATCCCGTCACGTTACGTCATCGTCCTCCGCCACAGGTTTCTAGTGCTCCAGAATCATGGCCCTACGAGTCGGCAACGCCAGATGTCGTCCCGCTCGTGGTTCGCGGTGTGGCCCAGTGGTCGGGGCGCTCGGCTCGTGTCACCAGGAAGTCCCGCGAGTCCTCGGCCAACCGACGCGCCCGTTCAAGATCCGTCCCCACGAGTCTCCCGTCGCGCTTGAGGGCGCGGCCGTTGACCCACACCGAGTTCACGTTGGACGTGTCCATGCTGCAGACAACCGTCCCCACCGGATCGATTACGGGCGCCGCGTTTACGCGCTCGATGTCGAGCATCACGATGTCCGCCTTCTTGCCGGGTGTGAGCGAGCCGGTCCTGTCGGCGATCCCGCACACGCGGGCACCCTCGATGGTGGCGAACCCCAGAACGTCCCGCGACGACAGCAGCGGCGGGACCTCTTCGAGTTCCTGGTCGAAGACGCGCTCGTGCACCCTCACCCGCTCGGCGGCAAACAGGAACCTCATCTGCGTGAACGGGTCGCCTGGCACGCTGGTCACGACGTCGCAGCTGAGGCTGGGACGCAAGCCGTGCTCGAGCAGCTCCCCTGTCGGCGGCATGCCGTGCCCCATCGTCATCTCGACCATCGGGGCGATCGAGGTCGTGCCGCCGCTGTCTGCGATGAGCTGGAACTCCCGCTCCGTGAGATGGTTGCAGTGGATGTAGGTGGTGTCAGGACCGAGCAGACCCAGGTCGTCGAGCTGCTCGACCATCTTGAAGCGCCCGGCGACGTTGCCCATCCCGACGTGCACGCTGATGGGCACGCCTATGTCCCTGGCGAGCTCCCAGTCGTGGCTTACCACCTCGGGCGTGCAGAACCCCGGGCCCCTGGTGCCCATGGCGAGCGTCATTAGGCCGTCGTCAGACGGGAAGTACCTGTCCCTCACGCGGCGGATGTCTTCCGGAGACTCCAGTACGCTGTTGAACCACCAGTCGGCGAGCGAGGTGTTGGGGTTACCGTAACAGTACACTGCCCGGATCCCGACCTCGGAGAGGGCCCGTATCGCCTCGTCGGGGTGGTCGGGCGTGTTGTTGATGTGCGACCAGTCGAGAAGCGTCGTGACGCCAGCGTCGATAGCCTCGAGCGTGCCGAGGAGGTTGCCAGCGTACACGTCCTCGGGCCGGTAGGCCGGCGCCAGGATGTCGAGGACGAGCGCGAAGTACCCGTCGAGCGTAACGTCTGGCGCGATGCCACGCACGACGGTCTCCCAGGTGTGCCGGTGCGAGTCGATAAAGCCGGGGATGATGATCGCGCCCGAGGCGTCGACGACCTCGCTGTCGGACGCGTCGACAGACGGGGCGACAGCGGCGATCTCCTCGTCCTCGATGAGCACGTCCCCACCCGGGATGTCCCCGACGTCCGGGTCCATCGAGATTATGTGGCCACCGCGGAGCAAGGTTCTTGCTGGCATCTTTGTTCCTAGCCTTTCTTTCGCGTGACTACCGGCGCGGTTCGGTGCGCCCCTGGTATCAAGTCCGCATAGCGGACATCGCCGGCTTGAGCATTACGTCGAACTCGCAGGTGTAGAACGGGGCGTCGAGGCCGCGCTGGGCGCGTTCCTCCTCGCTCTCGTGCCGTCTTAGCGGCCTGACGAGTGCAGACTTGACCGCGCCAATGGTGTCGTTCTCCAGGTAGGGATCGTCGGGGAAGAAGACCTGGGTGATGAGCACCTCGTGCCCTTCGGCCTCCACCTTAAAGTGTATGTGCGCCGGACGCCACGGATGCTGGCCGCTGGCCTCGAGGAACCTGCCCACCGGCCCATCGGTCGGGACAGTGTAGGGCTTGGGCACCATCGTCTGGAACTCGTAGCTGCCGTCCTCGTCGACGCCGAACCTCCCGCGAAAGTTGTAGTCAGGCTGCCTCTCGTCCCAGATGTCGTAGCCCCCATCGGGGCCCGTCTGCCAGATGTCGAGGACCGCACCGCTTATGGGAGTGCCGTCCGCGGAGGTTACCCTGCCGTGAACAAAGAGTACCTCCCCCTTCTCCGCGCCTTCGTACTCCTCGTAGATCTTTACCGGCTTCTCGCGCCAGGGCGGGTCCTCCCGATAAAGCGGCCCTTCCACGTCGCTGGGCGTGACGTCGGTCTCACCTTCGTGGGAGATGGAGTCCACCAGTACCGAGGTCCTGGTGACGTCGGAGAGCAGGACGAACTCGTCTTGCCTTCCAACCTCCGTCAGGAACGCGAGCACCGCGGACCACTCCTCCTCGGACACCCGGTGCTTCTCGATCACGCCATGCAGAGTCACTAGCACGTCCGGCAAGATTTCCTGCAGCCTCTTGCTGCTCACCCTCGTCGAATCCACGATTCGGTTCTCCTTTCCCACATTTCCCCGAATGCATTATGACCTTGTCCGTTTGATACGTCCAATACCGTTTCTTGGTCTAGTTACACGATTCTTGTATAAGTATGCTTGCGCGGGTGGCCTCTGGGCACCGTCGGGTAGCTAGCGTCCGCCATCCCTCGTCGTCCCTCAACAGGTCATCCTTCCCGACTCCAGCGTCCCGGGGGAGACGCCGTAGCGCTCGGCGGCGGAGAGAAGATCAGCGTACACCTCGGCCGTGAGCGGGATGCCGCTCTCGCGGTGCGTGGCCGTTCTTTCGTGGGTTCCGTCCCCGGGCATCGAGACCCTCTCAAAACCGGGCGCGGGCGGGCCCTCTCGCGTCTCACGCTCTTTCTCGTCCATTCGAGAGAGGAACTCGCTCACGGGCATATAAGCCTCGATCGAGATGGCAGAGAACATGTGTCCGACCCGTTGGGGCTGCGGGTCGTCGTACATGCGCGGCATCTGCGCCCCGAACTCCGCCCCGGTCAGGACGCCGGTTAGGATGTCGATCATGATGGCCAGGCCAGATCCCTTCGGCCCGCCGAGGGGCAGTACGCTCCCCTTGAGGGCCTCTTTAGCATCGGTGGTGGGGAGACCTTCGCTCGTGATCGCCCAGCCTTCGGGTATGGGTTCGGTGTTCTTGGCGGCCAGGATGATCTTGCCTCGCGCCTGGTTGCTGGTCGCCATGTCGAGCACGACCGGGCGTCCGGAGCTCGACGGCACGGCGATGGACAGGGGGTTGGTCCCGAGCGTTGGGCGCCGGGAGCCGTGGGCGGCCATCACGGGGGAGGTGTTCATCGAGCAGATGCCTACCATGCCCTCGCGGGCGATCTTCATGGTCCAGTAGCCCGCCGTACCGTTGTGGTTCGAGTTGCGGACGCCCACCCACGCGCTGCCGACGCTACTCGCCTTATCGACCGTCAGCTCGACAGCCCTCTCGGAGGCCACCTGCCCCCAGCCGTCGTTGGCATCGAGGAGCGCCGTGGAAGGGGTCTCCCGCACTACATCTATCTTCGTCGTCGGGGTCATAAGACCCTGCTCCATGCGCAGCAGATAATCGTTGAGCCTGGTCGCGCCGTGAGACTTCATTCCCGCTAGGTCGGCGTGAACCAATGAGTCGGCGACGATCCGGGCGTCCCGCTCGGGGACGCCGGCGGCACCGAGGACCTCCTCGCAAAACCCTCGCAGGGCCTCCCAATCTACCCTGGCGTCGCTACTGGTTTCGGCCACCTAACTCTCCTTTATAGAACGCTCTCTGCGCCCATACTAGACGGCCTCGAGCGCCGCTGAGTTCCGAAAGGCGACAGGCGTGTTCGCGCGCACCCATTTCAGCGTCGAGTTCGGGGCGACCTCCTCCAGCACGAGACCCTTCTCATCGACGGAGAACGTCGCGTGCTCGGTGACGATCAAGTCCGCAGGGCGGGCGCCGGTAAGCGGAAACGAGCACTCCTTGACGATCTTCGGCTCGCCCTTCCTGGTCAGGTGGGTGGTCGCGACGATCACCGTCTTCGCCCCCACGAGCAGGTCCATCGCACCACCTACGCCCAGGATCGGTTTGCCAGGGACGGCCCAGTTGGCTATGCGTCCCAGCCGGTCCACCTGGAGCACCCCGAGCACCGCGACGGAGACGTGGCCGCCCCGGATCATGGCGAAAGACTCGGAGCTGGAGAAGTAGGCGGCGCCAACGTCCTCCGTGACCGGCAGCTTCCCTGCGTTTATGAGCTCCGGGTCCACGTACTCTGGATCCGGGGTGGGACCGGCGCCGACCATCCCGTTCTCCGTGTGCAAGAAGACCTTGACCCCTTCGGGCACGTAATCGGCGACGAGCGTCGGGAGCCCGATGCCGAGGTTGATCACGTCCCCGGGCTCCAGGTGCCCCGCTACCCGGCGGGCGATGTCGTGCGTCTCCGCGCTCAAGTCTATCAACCTCCTTCCCGGTCTAGGATTGTTCCGGCGCCATCTCCGAGCTTGATCTCGGCCTTGACCAGATAGTCCACGTAGGGGTGCGGCGTAACGACGTGCTCGGGGTCCAGGGTGCCCGCCTCGACGATCTCGTCTACCTCGGCGACGACGACTTCTGCGGCGGTAGCCATGTCCGGGTTGAAGTTTCGCGCCGTCTTGTAGTAGGTCAGGTTGCCCAGAGCGTCCGCCCGGTGAGCCCGGATCAGGGCGATGTCCGCCCGCAGCGGCTTCTCGAAGAGGTAGAGCTCGCCGTCGATCTCGCGCACCTCCCTGCCCTCGGCGAGATCGGAACCAACCCCGGTCTTGGTGTAGAACCCACCGAGCCCCGCACCGCCCGCTCTGATTGCCTCGGCGAGCGTGCCCTGGGGCACGAGCCGAGTCTCCAGCTCGCCTTTTCTGTAACGCTCCATCACGTCTGGGTTGCTGGTGAAGTACGACCCGATCGCCCGCCTTATCTTGCCTTGGAGAAGGAGACGCCCCAACCCTTTGCCCGGCTCGCCGACGTTGTTGCTTATCGTCGTCAGGTCCGTCACCTCTTCCGACTTGAGGAGCGCCTCGATGATGGTCAGCGGCGACCCGACGAGGCCGAATCCCCCCACCATCACGGTGCTTCCCGATTCTACGAGCGCAGCAGCCTCCTGCAAGGAGACGACCTTGCTCTCTATGCGCCCGCTCGACAGACCGTCCATGCGCAGCACTCCTGCCATCCTGCGAAACCTCCTGACACCCTTACCTTGGTTATTCTGAGCATCTACGACAAATACGTCCAATACCTCTTGTTGACTAACTTATACATGTTCGGTATAAGAAACTGATGAACTTCCAGCGCTTGCGATACTTCGTGGCCGTTGCGGAGGAGTTGAGCTTCAGCCGGGCAGCCGAGCGGCTTCTCATGGCGCAGCCCCCTCTGAGCTACCAGATCAAACGCCTGGAGGAGGAGCTCGGGGTACAGCTCTTCCACCGTACGAAGCGTAGCGTACGGCTGACCGACGCCGGACGCTTGCTATTGGTGGAAGCGCGGGGCCTCCTGGTACACGCCGAGCAAACGGCAAGCGTGGTGCACCGCGTCGGTCAGGGCGAGGTCGGGCGTCTGACCGTGGGGTTCGTGCCCTCGGCTGCCAATCGGGTCCTGCCTCCCGTTTTGCGGGCCTTCGGTGATCGGTATCCGGGCGTCGAGCTACTGTTGAGGGAGGTGGATCCCGATCGGTTGCTTCGGGCTCTGGGCGACGGGCGAGTCGACGTGGGCTTCCTGTACCTTCCGTTTGAGGAAGACTCTCTGGATTCCCGTCCCGTTTCGCGGGAAACGTTCGTCGCAGCCCTGCCGGATACGCACCCTTTATCGAACGAGCCACGGGTGTCGTTGAAGGCGCTCGCCGGCGAGCCTTTCGTCCTCACGCCGAGATATCAGGGGGCAGGCCTGCGCGACAAGATCGTCGAGCACTGCCGACAGGCCGGTTTCGAGCCCCAGGTTGTACAGGAGGCGTGGTTAATGCAAACTACCGTCAGCCTCGTCGCCGGCGGCATAGGGGTAACGCTGGTCCCCGCCTCTTTGCAGAACCTCCAGAGAGCAGGGGTTGTCTACAAGCATGTCGAGGGGTTGTCACCGGAGATCGAGCTGGGGGTGGTCTGGCGACGCGGCGACCCTTCCG
Source organism: Actinomycetota bacterium (assembly GCA_046734875.1). Classification (GTDB taxonomy): domain Bacteria; phylum Actinomycetota; class Rubrobacteria; order Rubrobacterales; family Rubrobacteraceae; genus Rubrobacter_D. The sequence goes on from JBKPSF010000079.1 coordinate 8,045, forward strand.
CGGTCCTGAGGGCGTTCCTCGGCGTGGTGGGAGACTTCACCAGCTGGGGAGAAGGCGGACCGAAGGATAAGGAAGGAGTAGCGGCCCTCCGCGGGGGCGGCTTGGGAGCGTGACCCTTCGCGCGAGCCATGCCGGGTGCGCCTACTCTCGAGTGCCCGTTTGAGGAGAGACACATGAGTAACCCGCCCAACGTGCCTTCCGACACTTGGGGACCCTTCGGCCAGCGGGCAGCGGTGAGTGTGACCTTCGACAACCTGGGCGAGGCTGCCGACCTCGAGCGTGGGCTGTGGTCCGAAAGCGAGCGCCTGGGTCGCCACTTCACCGTGGGGCGCATGCTCCCCCGTATCTTGGCCATGCTCGACGAACTCGGGCTTCGGGCCACTTTCTTTATCGAGGGGCTCAACGCTGAACTTTACCCCGGGGCGTTGCTGGAGATCGCCAACTCTGGCCACGAGCTTGGCTACCATGGTTGGCGCCACGAGTACTGGCCCAACCTGAATCCCTCCGAGGAGGCCCGACTCCTGGAACGGGGGGTCCACAAGATGGACGAACTCGGAGTGCGACCGCGTGGCTTTCGGCCGCCGGGAGGGAGACTGACCCCTTCCTCGCCAGAACTACTCGAACGCCTAGGCTTTACCCACTGTTCACCAGCGGGCCTCGGAACCGGCTTCCTCGGTAACTTGGTCATCCTGCCGTTCGAGTGGCGACTGGTCGATGCTTACTATTATCTGCCGCGCTTCGGCGGTCTTCGGGAGACTTTCACAGGGTCGAGCGAGCCTCTGTCCCCATCTCACTTCCGACAGACGGTAAGCTCGGCACTTCAAGGCGTCGTACGCAACGGTGGGCATCTGACCCTGCTCTTCCACCCGTTCCTGGAAGAGCAGGAAGACCGCTTCGAGGTTATGCGCGGAGCACTCGAAGAACTGCGGGATCTAGCAGAGTATGGGTTGGTTTGGTGCGCACCGTACCGAGATATGGCCTCATGGGCCCGCGAACGCCCCGAAGCGTTCGGCAACGTTGTCCGACTCGACCCTACCGAGGCGTGAAGGGACATCCATCGTATCCCTACCTGACCGGGATAGGTTTGTAGTCTCCCAATAGCCTCGTTCACTCAGTGGTGTCAAGGCGTGTCAGACTGACGTATGGAGCTCTCTTACTTCGAATGCTCAGCTTCAATGAGCCGATTGCGGAGCGCCGACGAGCGGACTCGAACCGCTGACCTAGTGGTAGTTTGTTGTTAACGGGCATAGAGGTAGAGTCCTCTGCCCGAAAATACCCACCTAAGCAGCACTCTTAGCTCCTCTGGTGGGGGCAGCTCGGAGAACGCCCTCCAGTAGCGACACAGCATCACCCACAGTTCCAGCTACGCCCTCACCGCCCTCAACGCCACCGGCCAGGATCTCATCCCCCCCTTTTTCCCCTCGGCCGCTTCCAACGCCTTGAAGATCATCGCCACCCCCGCCTCTCGACTTCCCGGCTCCTTCGTCAGGTCCGTCCTGGTCCTCACCGTCGCAAAGGGCGACTCTATCGGGTTGATCGTACGCAGGTGCCGCCAGTGCTCGGACGGAAAGTCGTAGTAGGCCAGAAGCGCCTCTTGGTCGGAGGTGATCTTCTCGACCGCCTTGGGCCACTTGCTCCCGAACTCCCCCTCGAACTCCTTGATGGCCTTCTCGGCGTGGGCCTTGTCCTCGGCCTCCGTGATCTCCTTTATGGCCTTCTTGGCCCTCCCGTGCACGCGTCGAAGCCAAGGCTCGAAGCAGGTCGAAGTCGAGGCGTGAGAATCCCCTGTGACGCTCCTGGAGTTTGTTTCACCTAAGAACGTCACGGAAGCCAATAGAAGCCATCCTCGCGGCTCTCAGAGGATATTAAAGCTATATTCACTGTTAGCACTGAATCTGGTGAGATGGCCTTTGTCCTGCACCCGAAGACCACCAACGTAGTACTACACGAGGCCAACCCCTGGGTTTAGTGCGTGGTTATTGAGGAGGGGCTATCTGACATCGTCGCCGGTAGGAGGGGAATACGTCCAGTATCCTGCATACTTATCCCTAAGTGTTACAAGCTCTCCCGGGCC
>JBKPSF010000080.1:0-3506 GCA_046734875.1 Actinomycetota bacterium
CTTGGGTGTAGTCGATGACACGATCTGCGCCGATGGAGCGGACCATCTGTGCCTTCTTGGTGCTGCACACGCCTGTGACGTGCGCGCCGAAAGCCTTGGCGATCTGCACGGCGTAAGTCCCCACGCCTCCCGATGAACCGATGATGAGTACCTTCTGCCCCTGGCTCACCTGCCCGTGATCGCGCACGGCTTGCAGGGCGGTCGAGCCAGAGATGGCGAGGACCGCAGCCTGCTCGAAGGTGAGGTTAGAAGGCTTGGGCGCGAGCTTGTCCTCGAGTGCGGGTGCGTACTCGGCGTAAGAGCCCTTGCCGATGCCGAATACAGCGTCGCCAGGCTGGAACCTGCTCACGTCCTTGCCTACTGCCTCCACCACCCCTGCGAGGTCCATGCCTATAACGGGGTTCTTGGGCGCGCGCAAGCCGAAGCCCGCGAGGCGTATGGGGTAGGCCAAGCCCGTCATGATGTGCCACACGCCCCGGTCCACGCCGGCTGCGTGAACGCGCACGAGCACCTCCTCGTCTGCGACCTCGGGCTTCTCGATGTCCCTGAGCTCAAGTACATCGGGAGAGCCGTACCTGTAGCGCACGATCGCCTTCATGGTGCCTCTGGTGTCGCCCGGCGCCTTCGGTGAGGCACCTTCGGTATCCGTAGTCATGGCGATCTCCTCCTCTTCCTCGGGGATCGGGGGCTGACCCTACGTGTGAAGCCGAGCGTCCGGTCAACCCTTTAGTTGCAACTACCTTACGCCTACTTTCTGGCTTGCGCTTACCGCACAAGCGGTTGATCTTTGCGTACGGCGGCCACCACCTCGACGATGGCCGCGCTGGTCGCCTGCGAGTCGCTCCGCTCGTACAACAGAGATGTGTGCGTCGCCCCTTTCACGACACGGTGGATGCTGTCGGAGGAGAGGGTGGCCAGTTTGTCCTGCATATCTAGCCACTCGGGCTCATGTGTGCCTGCAGTGATCACCGCCAGCGGTTTATCCCCCAGGCTTCCCTGGCTGCCTACTCTGAGCGTTTGGGTGGGGGCAAGAACCTCTCCTGCGGTGGTACTCGCTTCTCGCGTCGAGGGGCTTAGGGCATCTATCTGTGCGCGCTGCTTCTGCGGCAATTCGGGGGGCGCCGGATCGAGATTGGACAACAAGCGGACGATCCCGAGCCGCGCCAGCAGGGAAACTCCGAGCTGCGCCAGCCGGGGAACGAAGGCCATACTCTGCTCTTGTGGTTCGTGGCTATCGCGTGCTTCTGATCGCTGGCCGAACTGATCCGGCCCGGTAGAGGAATCGACCAAGGCTACGCCTGCCACCTCGTCTGGATAGCGGGCGGCGTAAGTCTGCATGTACATGCCGCCGAAGGAGTGGCCGACCAGCACGTAAGGGCTTTCGATGCCGGCGCCCTTGAGCAGGGTGTGCAGTTCGCTAGTGATCTGTTTGGCGTCCCGGGGATCGGGTCCCATCTGGCTCCAGCCCATCCCTGCGCGGTCGTAGGCGCACACGCGTGTGGTATCGGAGACCTGCCGCTGCACCCTGACCCACTGGGCCGAAAACTCCCCCGACCCCGCATCCAAGACCACGGTCGGGCTACCCTGGCCCACGCAGTTTATGTGTAAGCTGTAGCCCCCCACGTCGACCATCTCACCGGGCGGGGGATAGGCACGCTCGGCACGCTCCGTGGCGATAGCTTGGTAGATCGCCCCGGCTACGGCGAGGACCAAGAGGACGACGACCAACCCCAGGAGCGCTATCCCGATCCGTCGCATGATCCCTCTGGACGTACCACTGCTCGCGCTCGCGGATGGGTTTATTTCTGCTTTCTGGCTTCTCCCTTTCATAAACACGGTAGCGTCTACTTCCTCCTGACCACGGCCGAGGTTGCTCTACGCCCCGACCCTGGAGGAATCGTTAGCTCGAGCTGGCAGGTTGATGCGCCGAATCCGGGGGAGTCGGCGCGGGGCGAGCGACGCGCCGACGGCTGCCGTTGCGCCACATCAAGAACGCCATGATGAAAGCCCATGTGGATAGCAACAGGAGGCCCACCAGCTTGACGATGTCCGCGACGAAGCCCTCATAGGACACCACCACCGCCCCATCGTACATCAACGCGGCTCCGGAGATGGCCGCCATCAAGCCCACCCAGCGCGGGTAGACCCTGCCTAGCGCTATGGCGAGCCCGAAGATGAACAGGGTCAATCCAGCAAGGAAGTAGGAGAAGCCGTTCATCCCGATCTCGGTCCAGCGTGCCACCTCGGCAGCGGCTAAGGCCGCCGGCTTCTCGGATGCCGGGGCGCTCACCCAGCTTTCGACCGCGTACCTGAGCGCCACGCCATCGACGGCCTGTAGGACTGTAAAGGAGGCGGCGGTGACGGCCGCCGCGGCGAGGCCGAAGGGGGCAAGCCCCGCGCCCGCTCCGCGCCTCGCGCTGACGGAGTAGTAGAGGGCGACCAGTCCGCCAAGCAGGAAGAGGAACCCGAAGTACTCGCCCTGGTGAACGGTGGTCCAAACGTTGCTGCTTGCGTACTCCCTGAAGACGGCAGGGAAGTCCATAGGATCCACCTTGGAAGGATGGAAGACCTCCGAGATGGCGATCAGGATCACCCCGATGGGCATGGTCACCGCCCCGATCCTGGTGGTTATCGCGTCGTCGCCGCCGATATCCCGATAGGAATCTTCACTTGCGTCCATCGCACGCCCCTTTCTGCGAGGGCCGACCTTTCGTCCGGACGTATCCCTTCTCCCGCCGCTCCTCCGGCGGGTCGACCCTGCCCTTATTCGACAGTCGGTTGCTCAGGTAGCGGGCCGCGTGCTAGAAGGAGGACGGGTAGCGATCCCACGCCTAGGACGCGGCGGTCCGTTAGCCGCGCAACGACCACACCATACTCTTCGGCGCTGGTGGGCGTATCCCCTAAATGGACTATCTTTGCCATTGCGAGATCCTTACGACCCTGTCGTTAGGCGCCTACGAGGCTTGTGACTTCCGAGAACGCCGTCAACGCGAAGTTCGCAGCAATAGCTTCCACGCACCTCGTTGGACGCGAGGGTCAGAGAAGGAGTCAAAGACTCAGGAGGAGAGAGGATCCTGGAAACCCCCGGGGCGACCGCATCACGCCGCTTGTTGACCTAGCTTTCGGCGCGTATTCGGGCAGCGTGCTCGGTGGTTCATGTCTCCCGCGTAAAGACGGACGCGCTACAGTATAGGCACGAGCATCATCGGGCGCGTCAGGTGGGTAACCCACCCGCACACGTCACAGATTGTGAGAGCGAAGAGGCCTTCCAGTTTAGTGCTGAGGCCCGCCCCTAATCATCCTACTCGAGTACGCCGAGTGCGCGTGCGCGGGAGACGGCCTCGAGCTGCGAGTGGGCTCCGAGTGCCCTCAAGATCGCGCGGATGTGGTTGCGCGCCGTCTCGTGCGAGACCTTTAGCGCGTTGGCTATCTCCTTGGCGGACTTGCCTTCGGAGAGCAGGTTTAGTACCTCCGATTGCCGCGGGGTCAGGGTAGATGGTTCCGGA
>JBKPSF010000081.1:0-3378 GCA_046734875.1 Actinomycetota bacterium
CTAGATAAGTCCACAAGATAAATAAACACTCGCCAATCTCATGGCGCTGACCTTTCCAACTGTTCGTAGATCTCCCCGAGTTTGGGCCGGAAGGGCTCTCGCTCCTTGAAGTAACCTTCGGCCAACTCCTCCAGTTCCTCAACCTCCGAGCACTCGTGGTTGCTCTGCTTACCGCCTCATGCAATGACCACCACACCAAATCCACCGGATTGCTCTACGGAGAGCACGAGGGCAGCGGATGCAAACGGATTTTCTGCCGCCCGAATCCTCCAGGTAGCGCTCGACCCGCTTGGAGGTGTGGCTCGCGTCGTTGTCTATGGCCATAGAGGTGCAACTCTTTGTGGCAGCGGTAGGTCCTACGCAACCGATCGAGCAGTTTGATGAACAGCTCATCGTTGTTGCGTTCTCCTAAGACCCAGTGAGAAAGCGCCCCGTCTTGAAGTTCAGCGCCCCGCTAATCCACACCTTGCGGTTGGTTCCGGGCGTTTTCAGCGGTCGTTGGGTCCCTTTGCGCATCGAGCACAGTCAGACCTTGGGGTTCGTTTCGAGCCTGCTCTGCTCCTTGAAGAACGATCCCGCTTCCCCTTGAGAGCATCGAAAGGACATCCAAGAGTCTCCTGCGCTTTTGCTCTCGGTAATCCTCCGAGTCTTTCTCGGGCGGGAGAGGGCGCGGCCTCCTCCAGCGAAAGCCCAGGCGAGATGGAGCGCGCGGCGAACCGTCTCCCGGCTAACCAAGGCGACCCGCTCCTTGAACAACTCCACGGCCAAAAGCTTGCAGCTCCAGCTCCAGCTCCAGCGCGAGCGCAGCCAGCCATGCTCGGTGGGTGAGTCCTCTTCGACCAAACGCTCTATGCAGTCGTTCGCTAGCTCCTCGAGCAACGGTCTCAGACCTCGCCTTTTGCGGTCATCGAAGGCCGCTTTACCCTCCCGGATAAAGCGCGAGGCGACCGCATAGACGGTGGTTCTAGAGCAGAAGAGGATCCGGGAGATCTCGGTGGGCGAACGACCCTAAGCACACACAGAGTAGCACTATGTGTGCATCCTAAGCCTCCTGCTCGGTCGCCTTTCGCGCTTCATCTGTTGGATGAGGTCCTTGCGTGCTTGTGGAGCGATAGCGATACTCTGCATGGAAGGCCGTCTCTCTCTTTGGTGGCAGGCTGGATTGGCGTCTTAACCATGCCACAGGAGGAGATGGCCGTCTGTTCAATTATCCTGTGCATCTATCTAGAGGTCGAGACCCGGACGTACGCCGCCACGCTCATGGTACTCCTCCTTGCTGTTCGCGCTCGGAGCGCGAGCTTGCTCATGACCCTCCTGCTCGTTTTCGAGGCTCCAGCGCAGGAGGGACTGGTACGCTCGGTCCCAGCGACCTTGGGCGTCCGGTCGTTCCACCGCCTCCCTGCTTACGTGCCACCGACGTTTCATCGTTCCCTCCGTGCCGAGTGGTCCCAGCAGGAGGGTATGTCCGAGCATCGGCGGTCTCTTTAGTTTGGCGAGGCATCAGGTTCGGGCGACGGCGAGAGTGGCCGAGCGAGAGCCGCAGATGGCGGGTCATGCAGAACTTGTCATTTGCGAGCAGTCCATCGAAAGAACGTTTTCTCGGATCGACCAGAACAGGAGGATGAGCAAGGATTACGAGCGGTTGCCTGAGACCGGAGAAGCCTTGATCTACGTAGCGATGAGTCGCCTGATGGCCAGGAGATTAACACGCTCGTGAAGCTTTTCGGACAGGCCGCAATTCGCCTATGGTTGAGATTCTCCAATACCTTGCAACGGAGGCTTCCTTTCGCCCGGACCCGTATGTATAGTGGGGGCGTAGGCGGCCCGCCAGGGAAGACTGGAGAAAAGGGGATACCGTGAAATGCGTCCTGACGTGGTGGGTATGCGAGGCGCTCGGCGTCGTTAGGTGATTTGCGCCGAACCGATTAGGTGACAAGAGGTCCGCGCACCATGCGTCGAAAGGACATGTGGGCGGTCGTCGCGTACTTGATTCCAACCGTCGGGTTCCTGCTGCAGGGGCTTCTCTACGTGACGACGCCCAGGTTCATGCCGTATCATGCAGACGCGCTGGGAACGACGTGGGAGGAGCTTCCCGCGAACTACCAGGGCTTTATGCTTGGTGTCCTTAAAGCCATGGGCGCGGGCTCCGTCGCGGTGACTGTCGCGCTACTGATCATGATCCTGATTCCGTTCCGTCGCGGTCAGGCGTGGGCGCGCTGGGCCGTGCCGGTGGTCGGCGTCTTGTTTAGCGCACTCACCCTCTACGGTGCGCTCACCATCGTGACGCGCACTCCGGCGTCTCCACCCTGGTTGCAAACGTGCGGGCTCATCGCACTGTATCTTCTGGGTACGCTCATAACGTACTGGCCAACCCGGCGCGAGAGTCTGTGATCCGCTAGTCAGAAGCCGTCTGAAAAGCCCCGATAGGCCCTGACCTCGAGCCTCAAGAATTGACGGAACGAGGTCAAAGAATGCTCATTTCGCTGCTCTGAGGACCAAAACGGAGGTCCCATAGACCACTCCAGACCCTTTTCGGACAGTTTCTCTACGATATTCGTGCACAATGACCTGCCGTCCTTGACAGATCAAAATATATTGTTCTATACTCCGACCAAACAATCTTGATTGGAAGGAGCTTCATGAGCGAAGATGTGCGCGAGCGGGTCAAGGAGAGGTACGCCGGGGCCGCGCTGACGGTGCTCGAAGGAACCGGCTCGGCCTCGTGTTGCGGGTCGGCGGGCGAGCGAGGCCTGGACTCCGAAGCGGTGGGGGTGGACTGGACCGGAGGCGGTTACTCCGCAGAGGAGATCGGGGGGCTGCCTCAAGCGGCGGGCGCTGCCTCGTTGGGGTGCGGCAACCCCACCGCCCTCGCCACGCTCTCGCCGGGGGAGGTGGTCTTGGATCTGGGCAGTGGGGGCGGCATAGACGTGTTGCTCTCGGCCAAGAGGGTGTCACCGGGCGGCAAGGCCTACGGGCTGGACATGACCGACGAGATGCTTAAGCTGGCCGAGAAGAACAAGGGCGAGGCCGGGGCGGAGAACGTGGAGTTCCTCAAGGGCCACATCGAGGAGATCCCGCTGCTGGAGGGCAGCGTGGACGTGGTGATCTCCAACTGCGTCATCAACCTCTCCACCGACAAGGCCAGGGTGATAGGCGAGGCCTACAGGGTCCTGAAGCCCGACGGCCGGCTCGCGGTCTCGGACATGGTGTTCTTGGGCGACAAAGGCAGGCTCCCTGCCGAGCTGGTGAGGAGCATGGAGGCGTGGTCGGGCTGCGTCGCTGGGGCACTGGAGAAGGACGAGTACGAGCGGCTGCTCTCCGAGGCGGGCTTCAAGGACGTCTCGGTGCAGGTCACCCACACCTACGAGGAGGAGTTCG
>JBKPSF010000082.1:0-8416 GCA_046734875.1 Actinomycetota bacterium
CGAAGAAGACCTCCACCCCAAGGAAGCCGCCAGGCATCCAAGAAAGGCCTGCGTGGTAGAGGAGGACGGCCATAACGGCGATGGCTCTCAGGCCGTCGAGGCCAGGGCTGTAGGAGAGCCGCACCTCTGGGGTGGCGGACCCCGCGCGGGCGCCTTCGAAGCATCCCTTGGCGCCGGTTATCTGCGGCTGTCGTAGCACACGGTCATTCTGCTCTCGTGTTCCGGGTTGCATGGATCGATGCTAGCATAGCTTTTTACTTGCAGCATTCAGCTACAACCACTAGTCGTCGGAGAGAAGGAGCACCCATTCCTTGGGGTATCATCCGGGCCGGCAAGATCATCTTGCCGGTTTACGCTCTGGTCTTCGTTCCCCAGCGGATGATGGTAAAGCGCTCGAGCAGGCTAAAGCCCGCTTCCACGAGGATACCGACGAGGGCCAAATTTAGCAACGCCGCAAGGAGTTCCGGTGTTTCCAGCAACCCGCCCGCGCCGTCCGTAAAGAATCCGGGGTTCTCGCCCGTAACGCTGAGGACGAGCCCGGCGGCGACGATGGCGCGCCAGCCGCAAGCCCAGCCGGTTCTGGCCCCTGAGAGCACGTGGGGCAAGGCCGAGGGCAGGAGCACGTACCTGACGATCCCCCAACCCCGCAGGCCGAGATTCTGCCCCACCAAGATGATCGTCGGTTCGACGCTGTTGAGGCCGGATCTCAGGTTGGTGGCAACGGGCCAGGCGACGGCGTAGGCCGCGACCAGTACCAGCGAGGGCAATGTCGCGCCCGACCACAGGAGGAGTAAAGGCAAGATGGCTACAGCGGGTATGGCATCCAGGGTCAGGACGAGCAGCGCCAGGAGATCGTCGCCGACTTTCGTCCGATTCGCAAAGATCGCGAGCGGGACCGCAAGCGCCATCCCAACGAACATCCCTACGGCGAGCACGCCCAGGGTCTTCCACGTCGCGGCGGCGAGGTAACCGCGCATCCAACCTCCCACAAACGCCCCGGCCACTTCGGGTGGTCCTGGCAACCCGGGGGGATCCACGATCGTGACGTAGAGTTGCCAGAGGGTGACGAGCGCCCCGAGCAGCACGGCGTATCTGACGACCCCGGGCAGGCGAGACCACGAGAACCTGTAGGCGCGTCGTGCGGCCTCCTTAGCCGTTTGGTTCTGCTTGACTCCTACCCTGTTCAAGGACCTCGCCTTTCCTGCGCATCGACGTCGAGGAGCTTGCGCAGTTGGCGTCGATTCCAGGCAAACCTCTCCGAGTCAGGGTCGGTCACGCTCGAGACCTCCACCACGTCTGTGACCCTGGAAGGCGCGCGGCCGAGCACCACGACGCGGTCGCCGAGGAGCAGGGCCTCCTGGAGGCTGCGCGTCGCGAAGACGACCGTGAGATGGGTACGCAAGACTATGTCGTTCAGTTCCGCGTGCAGCCGGTTGCGGGTCGGGGCGTCGAGCCCGGCGAACGGCTCGTCCATCAGCAACACCAGCGGATTCAGGGCGAGCGCCCTCGCGATGGCGACCCTCTGCTTCATGCCTCCGGAGAGCTGGTACGGGAATCGGTCCACAACCTGCACCAGGCCCGTCATCTCCAGAAACGAGCCGGCGGTCTCTTCGGCCTCTTCCCTGCTCTGTCCCATAAGCCGCAAGGGGAAGGCTACGTTGTCCATAACAGTGCGCCAGGGGAAGAGCTGTTCCGACGCCTGGAAGACCACCGCACGGTCGGGTCCGGGACGCAGATCCTCCCTACCGGCAAAAGAGATGGCTCCGCCCTGGGGTTGCATGAAACCCGCTATCGCTTTGATTAGCGTGGACTTCCCGCACCCGGAAGGTCCCAGGAGCATGACCTTCTCGCCTGCCCAGACCTCGAAGCTTGCGTCCCCGACCACCAGGTCGGCCCCAGCGTCCGCCCCGTACCCTATCCTCGCCGATTCCACCGACAGCAACGGGTACCGTGAATGCGTCCCCCTCTTGTCATCCAAGTAGAGCAAAGTCGTGAGATCCTTTCGTACGCAGGCAGGTCTCTAGGTAAGGGACGAGATCCTTGATCGAAGCCAGCATCTCGTGGACATCAACGTCCACCATCGTCTGACCCCCCCTCACATCCCGCGTCCTCTTCTCGCTAATCACATCGGTCATGCCGCTAACTTCTTTTGTATAGTTTGTTGATCTATAAACCCTACAATAAAGGAGGCTACTCTGACTTTTCGGGGAGGTCAAGTCACACAAATGTCAAACATAGGCATTCGCGGGTCTGTCGAGGCGCGGCCTTTGTCCACAATCGCCATTCCCTTGCCCCAAAACCGAAAACACCACTTTCGACAAAAAATCCAAAGAACCTTCGAAAAGGTTCGCATGAAGCTGCGGTTTTGGGAGAGCTAGCTGCCAGGAAGGAGTGCACGAATGAACGGGCGTGGGCCTGTTAGCGCTTCGCCTGGAACGCGTGGCCGGGAACACACGAGTTGAGGATCAGGGCCACAGACGTCCGTGGTAACACCCAACCCGAAACGGCGCCGTACAACGCGCCCGGGCACCTGTACGGCGGGGTCGTGGGACACCAGGTGGAGGTGCCTTGACGGGAGTCCTGGACGGCTTATCGCTACGGCGGGAAAACGATGAGGCCGTGCAGGGCGACGTGGACAACCGCTGGCCCCGTGCGGCGTATCCCGTTGGTCAAGACCTCTCTGCAGGATTCTCTTGCACCGGGTCCGAGCCCTCGACATCCGGGCTACGACCGGGGGCCGGACCTTCACGCCCTTCGCCCCGCGGATCGTACCAGGTGTCCAACCCCTGACTGCCAGCCCTCTCCCAGAGCTCGTACCAGAGATCCAACTCCCACTTCATCCCCTACCCCCATCGTTCATCGTTTGTCTACCTTATAAGTATACAATAGGGTATACGAACAATTTCGCAGCGTCAAGTGCGGGGATGGGTTCGCTTTTCCGGGTCGTTGATCCGGTAAGCGTTTCGTGTATTCTTTACCGTTGCCATAGACAATATAGATTTAGTAGAGATTGGTTTCGAGGAAGGAGCATTATGGGCGGTAAGGTGAAGCCTTCGCTTTCGTATTTGATCTGTGCGACGCCGCGCAGTGGGAGCACGCTACTTTGTGCGGCGCTTGAAGACACGGCGATAGCGGGCCATCCGGAGGAGCACTTCGAGGTCTTGCTGGAGACGGGGCAGCGCAGGCAGCCTCGCGACTACTTCCAACGGTCCAATGATCCGGAAGTTTGGGCGCTACTTGACGATCCCGAGTTCAGGGACGTGCTTGGCGAGTACGGGGGCAGGTACGCCGAGCATCCGGCACAGAGGGACCCGCAGTGGGTCCCACCCGACTTCCGGAAGCTGGTAGAAGACGCGCTCGGTAAGGGCACGAGCGAGAACGGGGTGCTCGGGACCAAGATCATGTGGGCTTACTTCAGGGATTTCGTGCGTCTGGCGCGCAGGCGTGGGTGGCAGGACGTGCGTCCCTGCGGCGTTCCCGCGGCCGTCTTGCCCAACCTGCGGCGGTTCGTGTGGATGCGCCGCGACGACACCACCCGCCAGGCAGTTTCGTTGTGGAAGGCGCTCCAGACCCAGCAGTGGCGCAAAGACTCCGATGAGGAGGTGGGCGGACGGGGGCTGCGCTTCAGCTTTGCGGCCGTGGATCACCTCAAGCTGCGCATCGACGAGCACAACGCCGCGTGGCAAGCCTTCTTCGAGGGGTGCGGCGTGGAGCCCATGGAGGTGGTCTACGAGGAGCTCGTCGAGGATTATCGGGGGACCGTGCTGAGGCTACTGGAGGGTATCGGGATATCCACGCCCGAGAATTTCGCCGTCGCAGAGCCTAAAATGAGGCGTCAGGCGGACGAGCTCTCCGAGGAGTGGGTTCGTCTGTACGATGAGCGCGCTGCCGCCAGGCAGAAAGGATAGAGTTGGCCGATCTCCCGAACATACTCTACATCCACTCCCACGACACGGGGAGGTGGGTCAGGCCCTACGGCTACTCTGTGAGGACGCCAAACATCCAGCGCCTCGCCGAAGAAGGCGTGCTCTTCCGCAAGGCCTTCTGCGCGGCCCCGACGTGCTCGGGTAGCAGGGCTTGTTTGCTTACAGGACAGTACGCCCACTCCAACGGCATGGTCGGACTCGCCCACCGCGGATTCTCGCTCAAGGACTACAGGCACCACATCGTGCACACCCTGCGCGAGCTGGGGTACTGGTCGGCGCTCATCGGGGAGCAGCACATCTCCAAAAAGCCCGACGTCATCGGCTACGACGAGGTCGTCAAGATCTCCACCAGCCACACCGACGACGTGGTGCCGGTCACGCTCGATCTGCTGGAGAGGGCGAGCGACAGGCCGTTTTTTCTCTCCGTCGGGTTCTTCGAGACCCACCGCGAGTGGTTCCGTCCCAGCTCCCCCAAAAAAGCCAACTACGTCATGCCCCCTCCCAACCTGCCCGACGCCCCCCAGACGCGCCTCGACATGGCCGCCTTCCAGGAGAGCGCGAGGTCGTTGGATCGGGGCATAGGGGCCGTTCTCGACGCCCTCGACGCGGAAGGTCTGGCCGAGGACACGCTCGTTATCTGCACCACTGACCACGGCCTCGCCTTCCCCGGCGCCAAAGCCACCCTCTACGACAGGGGCCTCGGCGTGATGCTCATCCTGCGCGGCCCCGGCGGTTTCACGGGAGGCCGGGCCAGCGACGCCCTCGTCTCCCACATAGACCTCTTCCCCACGGTCTGTGATCTCGCAGGCATAGACCGGCCAGAGTGGTTGCAGGGCGAGTCGTTGCTGCCGCTGGCGCGTGGGGAGGTCGAGGAGATAAGGGACGCCATCTTCGCGGAGAAGACCTACCACGTCGCCTACGAGCCGGAGCGGTGCGTGCGCACCCACCGCTGGAAGTTTATAAAGCGCTTCGGCGAGAGGACCAGGCCCGTTCTGCCCAACACCGATGATGGGCCGAGCAAGGACCTGCTCCTCTCCCACGGGTGGGGCGAACGTGAGATCCCACGCGAGCAACTCTACGACCTCGTCCTCGACCCGAATGAGGCTCACAACCTGGCAGAAAGATCTGCCCACGCCGAGACGCTTGCGGAGTTGCGCGGGAAGCTGGAGGCGTGGATGGTCCAGACCAAGGACCCGCTCCTGGAGGGGGACGTGCCGGCTCCCGAGGGTGCCGAGCTAAACGACCCCGATGGCATCTCCCCCAACGACCCCACTATAGTGGTGTGAGCAGCGCATAGAGGGGTATGTAAACTACGGCTGCAAAGGCAGTCGGAGCGTCGAAAGGAACGTGCATGAACGAAGAACGCGGATTCACCCTGTGGTTCACCGGCCTCTCGGGGTCGGGCAAAACGACCATCTCCGAGATCGTCGAGCGCGAGCTCAGGAGCAGGAAGCGGCCCGTGGAGGTCCTCGACGGGGACATAGTGAGGACCAACCTCTCCAAGGGCCTCAGCTTCTCCAGGGACGACCGTAACGTAAACGTGTTGAGGATAGGCTTCGTGGCCAACTTGCTCACGCGCAACGGGGTTGGTGTGATCGTCAGCGCCATCTCGCCCTACAAGGAGGCGCGAGATCAGGTACGGCGCAGGATCGTTGACTTCGTCGAGGTCTTCGTAGACGCCCCGCTTGAAGTCTGCGCCGAGCGGGACGTGAAAGGCCTCTACAAAAAAGCGTTTGCGGGGGAGATCGAGCAGTTCACCGGCGTCTCCGACCCCTACGAGCCACCCAACGCCCCGGACCTCGTCCTGAAGACCGACGAAGAGTCGCCCGAGGAGAGCGCCAGCAGGGTGATAGAGAAGCTCGAGTTCTTCGGTTACCTCTGGCCCCGCGAGGCCCAGGAGACGGAGTACAACTGGAGCTCGACTTGATAGCTTCTCAGCATTTCAGCATTTCAGCCTGTCAGCTTTTTGGAGGGCTGATGGCCTGGGGTGGAGGCGTGAAGGCGTGAGGGCGGATCGCTTCCGGGTTTTTGCGCCTTGAACAGCGAGGGGCTTCGTGGCCGTGTGGCCGTGGTGACGGGGGCTTCGAGCGGTATCGGGGCGGCGGTGGCGCGGGCGCTTGATGCCGAGGGGGTCCACGTCGCGCTCGCGGCCCGGCGCGAGGACGTGTTGCTCGACGTTCAGACCCGTTTCGAAGGCGGTGACGGGCAGAAGAGCGTCGTCGTGCCTACGGACGTTACGGACGGCGGGCAGGTACGTGCGCTGGTGGAACGTGCGGAGCAAGATCTCGGCCCCGTCGATATCCTCGTCAACTGCGCAGGGGTCATGTACTACACGTTGATGAAGAACTTGCGTGCGGAGGAGTGGGAGCGGACCGTGGAGGTCAATTGCAAGGGAGCCATCAACTGCATCGGTGCGGTCCTACCCAGGATGCTCGATCGAGGACGGGGGCACATCGTCACCATCTCCTCCGACGCAGGAAGGAAAGTTTTTCCGGGACTCGCGGTCTACTCGGCTAGCAAGTTCTTTGTGGAAGCGCTTTCGCAGGGGTTGCGGCTCGAGACCGCCGGCACGGGGCTGAAGGTCACGACCGTCCAGCCTGGCAACGTGGCCACGGGTCTTCTTTCCATGAGCACGGACGAGGAGGCGCTTCGGGAGTATGGAGGTGATTCGGGAGCGCGGGTGCTGAACCCAGCGGATGTGGCGGCTTCCGTAGTACACGCGCTCGCGCAGCCCGGCCACGTCGCCGTAAACGAGATCCTGGTCGAGCCCCGCGACGAGCCTGTCTGATAGCCGTCAGCTTTCAGCTAGTCAGCAAGCACAGAGAGCCGAAAGCTCCTAGCTGACCGCTCGGTCGCGGAACTTCCAGGCATTCCTCGAATCGCTGTTAGTAGTGAGATGAAGGAGGGTGAGTTGAGCATTTTTCCGACGCACATACTGTTGGCCACCGACGGTTCTCCGCACGCTGATCTCGCTGCCGGGGTAGCCATGGACCTTGCTCGTAGCACCGGCTCGCGGCTGCACGTGGTGGCGGTGGGACGCACTTTTCCCGCGGCCGTCTACGACGAGTACGCCGAGACGCGGCGCGAGGACCTCAGGCGCGAGGCCCAGGAGATACTCGACGAGCAGGTCAGGAAGATCGAAGAGCGGGGCGGTGAAGTGGCGGTCGCCCACCTGAAGCTGGACGAGGAAAGGGACGAAGCGATTGTCCACCTCGCCGAAAACATCGACGCGGGCATGATCGTGATCGGCAGCCGCGGCTTCGGGGGCATGAGGCGCGCCCTCATGGGCAACGTCGCCGATTCCGTGGTCCGCCACGCCCACTGCCCCGTCCTCGTAGTTCGCCCGACAGGCGGCACAAGCAAGCCGTTTTAGCTGGTCAGCATTTCAGCACGTCAGCATTTCAGCTTTTAGTTTTTGGCGGGTCAGCCTGTAGCCTCTCTAAAGCAGCGTCCATATCATGCCCAGGACCGCGCCGGCGGGGACCATCAGGTAGATCGGAACCTTGAACCTTTGCAGCACTAGGAAGGAGACGACCGCGACGACGAGGGCGTATACGTCGAGGCCCTGGAGGGAGACGCCGTCGGGGAACAGAACCTGCGTGGCGAAGTAGACGGCGAGGTTGGCGATCACACCCACAACGGCGGCGGTGACCCCGACGAGGACGGCCTTGATCCTGTGGTTCTCGGACAGAAGCTCTATATAAGGGGCGAGCAGGAAGATGAAGAGGAAGCACGGCAGGAACGTCGCGTAGGTGGTGATGAGAGCCCCTAGCGTCCCGTAAAGTAGAGGCGCGAAGGGCCCGGGATCGTTCCAGGCGCCTATGAACCCGACGTACTGGGTGACCATGATGAGCGGTCCTGGCGTGGACTCGGCGAGGCCCAGGCCCTGCACCATCTGGTCTGCCGTCAGCCACCCGTAGTGGTTGACTGCCACCTCGGCGACGTAGCTTAGGACCGCGTAAGCCCCGCCGAACGTTACAAAGGCTGCCCCCGTAAAGAAGAGGGCTTCTTTCACGAGCACGTCCTCCCCGCCGCGCCAGATCCAAACGGCCCCAATCGGCACCGCCCAGAGCACCAGGAAAGTCACGAGGAGCCTCAGGTTTCGCAGCATGGAAGGCCGGCCCCCGGACTCGACCCGGTCCACTGCCGACTCTTCCTCTTCGGAAGAACCATGCCCGCCGCTTTCGAAAGCCTCGGGCACCACGCGGTTGAGAAGGAGCCCACCGAGGCCGGCGGCCAGCACCACGAGCGGGAAGGGCACGGAGAGGAAGAACAGGGCGGCGAACGCGGCGACCGAGAAGCCTATGAGCAGGTAGTGGCCCAGGGCGCGTCTGGCGATCCGAAGTACGGCCTCGACGACGATGGCTATCACCACAGGCTGTATGCCGTAGAGGAGGCCCGTGATCGCCGGCACGTCAGAATGCGCCACGGCCAAATAAGAGAGGAGCCATAGCACGAAGATAGAGGGAATCACGAAGAAGGAGCCGGCC
>JBKPSF010000083.1:0-5889 GCA_046734875.1 Actinomycetota bacterium
TCGGCAGCCGAGAGATCAATGACATCAGACACGTCAGCCTCCTCCGTTCGCCTCTCCCCATACCAGCGACCCCACCTCTTCCCCCTGCAAGATGCGGCGCAAATTGCCCCTCTTGAGTATATCGAAGACGACTATGGGCAAATTCTCCCCGCTGCACAAAGTGGCGGCGGTGTGATCCATGACCGCAAGGTTGTTCGAGAGGAGGTCCATGTAGTTGAGCCTGGGCAAACGCACAGCATCCGGATGTCGCCTCGGGTCCCTGTCGTAGACCCCGTCTACCCTGTTCTTGGCCATCAGCAACGCGTCGGCGTTTATTTCGAGCGCCCGGAGAGCAGCCCCCGTATCGGTGGTGAAGAATGGGTTGCCCGTCCCAGAGGCGAAGATGACCACGCGGCCCTTCTCCAGGTGCCTTATGGCCCGGCGGCGGATGTAGGGCTCGGCGACCTCCTGGATCTCTATGGCCGACTGCACCCTGGTCGGGATGCCGCGCCCTTCGAGGGCCGCCTGCAACGCCAGGGCGTTGATGACGGTCCCGAGCATCGCCATGTAATCGGCGGTAGCGCCTTCGATGCCGAGCTCGTCCGCGACGTGCGATCCGCGGAAGATGTTCCCGCCGCCGACTACGACCGCCAGCTCGGCCCCGGCCTCGACCGCCTCCAGGACGCCCTGCGCCGTGGAATCGAGGCTCGCGGGGTCGATGCCGTACCCGCCGCCGCCGGCGAGGCTCTCCCCGGAGAGCTTCAGGACCACGCGTTTTACGGGGCCGAGCTCGGAGAGCCCGGCCCCTTCGATCTCGCCCGTCTGTCTGGCGGCCCCGTCCAAGGCTTACCGGCTAGAGCTCGTAGTGGACGAAACGCCGGATGACGACGTTCTCGCCGACCTTCTGGATGGTCTCCTGCAGCAGGTCCCCGACGGACTTTTCCGTCTCCTTGACGTAGGGCTGCGTGAGGAGCGCCTGCTCTCCCACCCACTTGTTCATCCTGCCCTCGACTATCCTTTCGGCGATGTTCTCGGGCTTGCCCATCTCGGCGACCTGCTTCTCGACGACTCGCCGCTCTTCCTCGACCACGCCGGACGGGATGTCCCCTGGCGCGACGCACATCGGCCGCATGGACGCGATATGCAGCGCCACGTTGCGGGCAAACTCCTTGAACTCGGGCGTGCGCGCGACGAAATCCGTCTCGCAATTGACCTCGACGAGCACGCCCACGCGCCCGTTGAAGTGTACGTAAGCCTCGATGAGGCCCTCGGTCGCCGCCCGACCGCTCTTCTTCTGGGCCAGCGCCTGGCCCCTCTCCCTCAGGACCTGACGGGCGCCTTCGACGTCGCCGTCCGATTCCTCGAGGGCGCGCTTCACGTCCATCATTCCCGCCGCAGTCTCCTCCCTGAGCTGCTTGATCTTCTCTATAGTACTAGCCAAAGTTACTGCTTCTCCTCGGTGTTCTCATCCGTCTCTTCCGTCCCCCCGTCTTCGACGGGTTCATCTACTTCCTCTTCCACGGGCTCTTCCGACTCGAGCTCCGCCGCAACCTCCGGCTCGACCGCCTCTATGTCGATCTCGGTCGTCGCTTCCGGTTCAGGAGCGACCTCGGCCTCGACAACCTCTGTCTCGACAGCCTCGGTTTCGACAGCCTCGGTTTCGACGACCTCTTTGGGTTCCACGGCGGCTTCGGGTCCGCCTTCGGCCACCCCTTCGGCCGGCGGCTCCTCCGTCGCTTCGACGGGGGGCGCCTCCTCCGAGGGGGCCGGCGCGGCCGCGGGAGGTGTTGCCGGCGTCTCCGGCGTCTCGGTAGTATCCTCAGCCGCTTCGGTGAGCGGGGCCTCGGGCTCGACGGCGGCGTCTTCGATCACCGGCGGCACCGGGCGTTCGTCGGCGCGCGCTTCCTCTCCCCTGCCCTCGATGATCGCGTCGGCGACCAGGCGGGAGATCATGGTGATCGAACGTATCGCATCGTCGTTGCCAGGGATGACATAATCTATGACGTCGGGGTCGCAGTTGGTATCGGTGAGCGCCAAAACCGGGATCTTGAGCCTGTTCGCCTCCTTGACCAGCAGCTCCTCGCGCTTGGGGTCTATGACGAAGACCGCGCCCGGAAGGCGCTCCATCTCCGTGATACCCGCGAAGTTGCGCCTGAGCTTCTGGTACTCGCGGTTGAGGGCGAACCAGTCCTTGCCGCTCCTGTCCTCTTCCGGCGTCTCATCGACCCTGACGGCCAGCTCCTTGAAGTACTGGATGCGCGGCAGGATGGTCTGGAAGTTGGTGAGCATACCGCCGATGTAGCGCTCCGCCACGAAGGGCTGCCCGCTCCTCAAGGCCTCCTCGGCCAGCGGTATCTGGGCCTGTTTCTTGGTCCCGACGAAGAGGACCTCGCGGTTCGCCTCGGCGACGCCCCGCACAAAGTCCAAAGCCCGCCCCAGAAGCGTCAGCGTCTGGTCCAGATCGATTATGTGGACCCCCGCCCGCTGGGCGAAGATGTAACGCTTCATCTTGGGGTTCCAGCGCTTGGCCTGATGCCCGAAATGGACGCCCGCCTCCAGCAGTTCCCTGATTCCTACGCGCTCGCTCGTGCTCTGCAAGACCTCTACCTCACTTTTCAGGTGGTTGGCAACCTCCGCCCGCGCCTCGCAATCCGCCTTTCGACCTCCCGGCGAACCACCACCCGGGTCCGAAGAACCCTGCGGCGGGCGTGTGTAGTCGTGGACCTGAACGCAATAGGTCACGTCCGAAGCAAGATCTTAACACAAGTGCAGCTAGTCAGCATTTCAGCAAACTCGGGACCTCGGTTTGCCGCTCTGGGTTCGGGCGGCAGCCCAGGCTGAAGGGCTCGTCGTGGACTCCCGATTCCGCGGCGAGGCTTTTCTAAGGGCCGGGCGCGGTCTGGACGATCCTGGTACTCGCCTATCAGCCATACCTGAATTGCTGAAGTGCTGAAATGCTGACCGGCTAAAACAACTAGCTGTTGGCGGCTCGTTTCGGGGCTATCTCTTCCTCGTCGAGGCTGCGCCTTAGGCGGGCCAGGGCGGCGTGTAGTATCTGCGAGATGCGGCCTTCCGTCAGGTCCAGGGCTCTGCCGATCTCCCTCAGCGTCAGGCCTTCGAAGTAGTAGAAGGTGGTGACCACCCGCTCTTTCTCTCCGAGGCACGCTATGGCCCGGGTCAGTCTCGCCCTGACTTCGGTAACCTCTGCCGCGGAGGCGGGGTCGGTTGCGGCGTCGTCCCCGATCAGGTCGTGCAACCCGCCGACCGGTCCGCCCTGGAGGTCAGCGCAGGCCTCGAAGGACCTCACCTGCGCCCGCGCGTAGTGCTCGAGAAACGCTCGATGCTCGGTGACGCTTATGCCAAGCCTCCCGACGAGTTCCGACTCTGTCGGGGCGCGGCCCAGCTTCTGCACCAACTCGTCCCTGGCGCGGTCGATCTGGTGCGCCCTCCACCTCGTGCGGCGCGAGAGGGGGTCCACTTTCCTGAGCTCGTCCAGGATGGACCATCGGATCTTGGAGATCGCATACGACTCGAACTTGGTACTACGGCCAGGATCGAAGGTCTCGACGGCACCGAGTAGTCCGACGAGACCGGACGAAACGAGGTCTTCCTGATCCAGGGGCCCAGAGATACGTCCCGCTGTTCTACCGGCGACGTACCTGACCAGCGGCGCGTAGTTGACCAGCAGCCGGTCCCTCAGACCCCTCGCCTCGCGCTCGGCCGACCTGAGCTGCACGCACGACATCCCGCCCGCGTCAATCCTGCTCCTGACCTGGAAGTAACGGGACCACAGCTCACCGAGGGTACGTCTGGTCACGGACCCGCCCTCCTCACGTAAGCACCCACGCCATCGCGGCGCACGAAGCCCTTGAGCTCGAGCAGAGCCAGCGCGGGAAGTACCTCGGACATTCCCACCCCGCTGCGCCTCGCGACGGCGTCGACGCCACGCGGTTCCAACCCCACCCCACAGAGCACGGCTGCTTCAGTCTCAGGCAGGCCGGCAGGAACTGTGGAGATTGGAGCCTCGACCTCCGCCCCTCCCCGGGGCGCGACGGTCTCGACGAACTCGGGGATGTCCCAGAGCACGCCAGCGCCGTCGGCGAGCAGGCCGTTGGAGCCGCGGCACTCGCGGACGCCTGGCGGTCCAGGCACGGCCCACACGTCTCTGCCCGCGTCGAGCCCGTGGCGGGCGGTTATGAGGGCGCCGCTGTGCTCCGGGGCTTCGACGACGACCACCATCGAGGCCAGGCCAGCGATGATCCTGTTCCTCGCCGGGAAGCGCCACGCGAGAGGCGCCTCACCGAGGTAATACTCGGAGACGAGCGCACCGTGCCTCCGCACGGCATCGAAGAGGTTTCTGTTGCTTCTCGGGTAGACGACCGTGTATCCGACGGGGTACAAACGGCTTCCCGCAGCACCCCGCGCACGTCGAGATCGCCTTCGGGGTAGACGTACACCTGTAGGCGGAGCATCCGGTAGACCTGGTGGCGCTCCTCTCCGGTCAATTCGTCCAGTGCCTCGGGCACCATGCTGGCGTATTGCTCCAGCAGGGTCTCCTTGTCGCGCTCCAGGTCCTCAAGGCGGGATCGGTGCACCCGGAGCTTGTCCAGCTCCTCCTCCGCCGTAGCGCGCTGCTCGTCGAGCTCGCGGAGCTTCGCGCCCAGCTCGTCTAAGGTGATGTGCCCCTCCGCCGCCATGTCCTGGAAGCGGGACCGCTTCGCGTCGAGCGCCGCGAGCCTCCCGAGCCAGGATCGGGCCTCCGCCTCCGGGTCGCCGCGCATCCCCGCGCGCTCGGCCTCTATCATCTCGTCGAGTCCTGCGCGCAAACGGTCCGGGTCTTTGAGCAGCCCCGCGATCAGGCCCCAAACGGCCTCTTCCAAGTCCGCAGCGCGGTGGCTCCGCTTGTGGGTGCAAGCGGCGTTGCCGTTCGTGTGGTGGTTGCGGCAGTGATAGTAGTGGTGGTAGTGCGTACCGGAGTGCGCCCGGATGCTGCGTGTAGCCATGCCGTGCCTGCACAGGCCGCACCGGAGGATGCCGCCGGAGAGCTGCCAGAAGCGTCTCCCCGCGCTCGACGGGCGCCGGTTGTCCTTGATCGCCGCCCGCGCCGCGTCCACGAGCTCGCGCGGTATGCCCGAGTATGGGACCGAGACGGCGACCCACTCCTCTTTGGGTTTCTCTGTGAAACGGGCCTCTGTGCGGTAGCGTCGGCCGTTTTCCGAAGGCTCCGAAACCTGGCGGGTGCGGACGCGCAAGCGGTTGTACCACCAGACGCCGTAGAGCTGCTCGCGCTCCAGGCGTACCGCCACCTCGGGCGATACCAGCCCCTCGACCTCCTCGAACGTGTGGGGCCTGTAGACATCGTCCAGGATGGCGATCCGGAAGAAAGACCGGTCCCAGCGCTTGCCGCCTCCAGGCGTGGGTATCCCATCGCGGTCGAACGCCTTGCCGACGGCGTTTAGGGTATAGCCCTCGGCCCCCACCATGCGGAAGATGCGCCGCACGTTCCTCATCTTGTCCTCGTCCACCAGCAGGCCGTCGCGGGCGTCGTTGAGCCTGAACCCGTACTTGACGCGGTGGCCTGCCATGACCTTGCCCTCGCGGGCCTTGCGGAGCTTGCCCCGCCTAGACCGCTCCGCTATCTTCGCCCTCTCGTACTTGCCGAGCTGGTCCAGGATGCCGTCCGTTAGCTCGCCCTCCGGGGAGTCGTCTCCGCGGTCGTTGAGGGCACGGATCTTCGTCTCGCACTCCTCGAACTCGCGTCTCAGGAGGTAGTGGTAGGCGGGCTCGCGCGCGATGCGGTCACGGTCTTGGGCCAGTACCACGGAGATACCGCCGCCCGCCACTAGATCTCGGACGCGGTCCATGCCGGGCCTCTCTAGGCTGGCGCCACTCTGGCCGGCGTCCTGTACT
>JBKPSF010000084.1:0-3576 GCA_046734875.1 Actinomycetota bacterium
CTCGTCATCGACGCCTACTTCTCAGGCTCCAAGGTCAGGTGGCTCCTGGAGAACGTGGACGGCCTCAAGGAGCGGGCCGAGAACGGCGAGATCCTCTTCGGAACCATGGACACCTGGATCATCCACAAGCTCACCGGCGGCCGGGCCCACGTCACCGACTACTCGAACGCCTCGCGTACCCTGATGTTCAACATCTTCGACCTGAAGTGGGACGACGAGCTCCTGGAGATGCTGGGCGGCGTCCCGCGCGCGGCGCTCCCGGAGGTCAAGCCAAGCTCCTACGTCTACGGCGACACCGATTCAGAGGTCTTCGGGGCCGAGGTGCCGGTGGCGGGCGTGGCCGGCGACCAGCAGGCCGCCCTCTTCGGCGAGGTAGCTTTCGACCGGGGCCTCACCAAGAACACCTACGGTACGGGCTCCTTCGCCCTCATGAACACGGGCACCGAACCCATAAAGAGCGAACGCCAGATGCTCACCACCATAGCCTGGGGCCTAGGCGACGAGCCCGTCGAGTACGCCCTCGAAGGCGCCATCTTTATAACCGGCGCAGCCGTGCAGTGGCTAAGGGACGGTCTGGGCATCATCGAGAGCGCCGAGGAGACGGAGGAGCTGGCGGCGAGCCTGGACTCCAACGACGACGTTTATTTCGTGCCGGGGCTCGTCGGCCTGGGTGCACCGCACTGGGACTCTTATGCCCGCGGCACCATCGTTGGCCTGACACGCGGCAGCACCAGGGCACATCTGGCGCGCGCCGCCCTCGAAAGCATGTGCTACCAGACGCGTGACGCCGTCGAGGCCATGGAGGCCGATTCGGGTATCGACATCCCAACCTTCAAGGCCGACGGCGGGGCCGCCGCAAACCGCTGGATGATGCAGTTCCAGGCCGACATCCTGGGGACCCCGGTCGAGGTGCCCGAGACGCTTGAGACCACCGCGTTGGGGGCTGCGTATCTAGCCGGGCTCGCCGTCGGGTTCTGGGAGGACAAGGAGGAGCTCAAGAGCCGGTGGCGCCTCAGGCGTCGGTACGAGCCGCAGATGGATGAGGAGGAGCGCGAGCGGCTCTACGGCAGGTGGAAAGAGGCTGTCTCCAGGTCCAAGGAGTGGGCGCAAGAAGCGGTAGAGTCCCCGCTCGCCTGAGGAGAGGAAAGGGAACAGATGAAGAAAGTCATCAACGCGCCCGAGAGGGTCGTGGAGGAGATGCTCCGCGGCATGGAGCAGGCACACTCGGGCCTGATCCGGGTCCTCCCCGAATCCAACGTCGTGGTGCGCGCCGACGCCCCCGTCGAGGGGAAGGTAGCCCTCATCTCCGGCGGCGGCTCGGGCCACGAGCCGACCCACGGCGGCTTCGTCGGGCCCGGCATGCTCGACGCAGCCTGCGCAGGCGCCGTGTTCACGAGCCCCACCCCCGACCAGATGTTCGAGGCCAGCCAGGCCGTCGATGGCGGGGCCGGGGTCTTCTACGTGGTCAAGAACTATACCGGCGACGTTCTCAACTTCGAGATGGCAGGAGAGCTCGCCGAGGCCGAGGGCATACAGGCCGACTACGTAGTTACGAACGACGACGTGGCTGTCGAAGACTCTACGTATACGAGCGGGCGTCGCGGCATAGCAGGAACCATCTTCGTTCACAAGATCTGCGGCGCCGCCGCCGACGACGGGAAGGATCTCGCCGGCATAAAGGAGCTCGCCGAAAGGGTCAACTCCAACGTTCGTTCCATGGGGATGGCCCTGACCAGTTGCACCCCTCCGGAGAGCGGTGAGCCTATCTTCCAAATCGGTGAGGACGAGATGGAGATCGGCATCGGCATCCACGGTGAGCCAGGGGTCGAGCGCAAGAACGTCGAGCCCGCAGACCAGATAGTCGACGAGATGATGGCCAGGATCCTCGGCGATTCCGTAGATTACTCCGGCTCCGAGGTGGCCGTGATGGTCAACGGCATGGGCGGCACCCCTTTGATGGAGCTCTACGTCGCCTACGCCCACGTCGCCGACGTGCTGGGGCGCGAGGGCATCCAGGTCTGGCGGATGCCGTACGTCGGTGACTACATGACGTCGCTGGAGATGGCTGGCTTCTCCATCACGTTGCTCAAGCTCGACGATGAGATGAAAGGCTACCTCGAAGCGCCGTGCGACGTGGCCGCGGGCCGACCCTTCTAGAAAGGAGAAGTGAATGCAGGCATACATCG
Source organism: Actinomycetota bacterium (assembly GCA_046734875.1). Classification (GTDB taxonomy): domain Bacteria; phylum Actinomycetota; class Rubrobacteria; order Rubrobacterales; family Rubrobacteraceae; genus Rubrobacter_D. The sequence continues at coordinate 2,187 of JBKPSF010000084.1, forward strand.
CTGAGTTTATCGGCACCATGCTCCTGATCATCCTCGGCGACGGCGTCGTCGCCGGGGTGCTTCTGAGGAACTCCAAGGCCGAGAACTCGGGCTGGATCGTCATCACCTTTGGATGGGCGATGGCCGTGGCCATCGCAGTCTACTGCGTCGGCCAGTTCTCGGGTGCCCTCATCAATCCCGCTGTTACGATCGGTTTTGCCGCAGCCGGCCAGTTAGACTGGGCCGTGGTGCCTGGCTTTATCATCGCCCAGTTCCTCGGTGCCTTCGTCGGAGCCGTAATCGTGTGGCTCGCCTACCTGCCGCACTGGCCGGAGACCGCGGACGAGGGCCTGAAGCTCGGCGTTTTTTGCACAGCGCCTGCGATCTACAACACCACGGCTAACCTCATCACCGAGATCATTGGCACCTTCGTTCTGGTCTTTGGCGTCTCGGGCCTCGTGGCGAATTCCGGGGCGGCCGGGCCCGTTGCCGCGAAGGTTATAGCAACCGGCATAAACCCGCTGCTTGTGGGCCTGCTCGTCCTCGGCATAGGCCTCTCTCTGGGCGGTCCTACGGGCTACGCCATCAACCCGGCGCGCGACCTCGGGCCGCGCATCGCCCACGCCGTACTTCCCATAGCGGGCAAGGGCGGCAACGACTGGGGATACTCCTGGATCCCGGTCGTCGGGCCCATAATCGGCGGCGTCCTCGGCGCCTGGGCCTGGGTGCTCTTGTTCTGATAGAAATTACACGAGGGGATGGCGGGGTCAATCGCCATCCCCTTTCGCACAGAATTGGAGGGGGATTCCAGGTGGCCGTTCTCGACGCTTTTGACCTTACGGGCAAGACCGCCGTCGTGACCGGCGGCAACACGGGCCTCGGAGAAGCCTTCGCACAGGCCCTCGTCGTGGCCGGCGCTGCCGTCGCTCTGGTCGCCCGTACCCGCGAGCGCTCCGAGAGGGTTGCACAGGAGATCTCCGAAGAGGGAGGCACCGCCGTCGCCGTAGACCTCGACGTTACCGAGCCCGCGCAGGTCGACACGATGCTCGAGGAGGTAACAGAGCGCCTCGGGCCGGTGGATATCCTGGTCAACAACGCCGGCGTCTGCTACCACAGGCCGGCCGCCGAGGTACCCCTCGAAGAGTGGCACGCCGTCTTCGACGTCAACGTGCACGGGCTCTGGCACTGCGCGCAGAGGGTGGGCCGCAGGATGATCGACGAGGGTGGTGGGAACATCATCAACATAGGTTCGATCTCCGCCATGATCGTAAACCGCCCCCAGTGGCAGCCCGCCTACAACGCCTCCAAGGCCGCCGTCCACCAGCTCACAAAGTCCCTCGCCGCGGAATGGGCTCCACACAACGTGCGGGTCAACGCGCTCGCCCCAGGTTACGTCAAGACGGCGATGGCC
>JBKPSF010000085.1:0-3328 GCA_046734875.1 Actinomycetota bacterium
ACCCAACTGCCCCGAGGAACCTCGCGCCCCCCGACATCCGGCCCCGACCCACGGACGAGCGCCCCTATCGGCAACGGACCAGCGACCAACAAGACGCCAACCACCGAAGCGACCAATACGACAGGCAACGACAACAGCCACCAGCGGCGCATCCTGCGACGTTCCTTGGTGTATCCCTGGAAATCCCTCATCCCAGGGAAGTCTAGCACGCTGCGGCCTGCGGCCTACGCTTGCCAGCACGGCGCTTCGCGCCTTGTCAGCACGCTACGCCAGGCTTCGCCTCCGCTTGTCAGCACGCCTGCTTCGCAGGCTTGTCAGCTTTTCCAGCTACGGCCTCGCCCGGCCACGCACGACGAGCCGCCGCCCAAGGCGGTCGGGTTCCACGCTCGCAGCAACGCCCCGAGACGACTTCCTGACAAGCGGAGCCAGGCGTAGCGTGCCGACAAGGCGCGAAGCGCCGTGCTGACGGTCCGCGACACGGATGGGCCGCCCCGTCTTGAGGTTGGCAACCCCGGCGGTGTGAACCTTCCGCATCCCGCCGCGCTGCACCACGGCGATGACCCCAGGCGGGCCACCTCGTATGGTGACGGGGTCCTCGAGCGCCTGGTCGAGCGCCGCATCGCGGCCCGCCGACTTCCGCTGGCCGTCGCGGCCGCCAGGACCGAAGCTACTGCCATGATCGCCAGTGCAAGCGTGGCTCGTTTCATGCCTTCAGGCTTACGTCGGGGATCGTATGTGCAGTGTGGTGGCTCGCAATATGTCGCGCAACTAGCCCGAATACTTGACGAGGGGGTGGTGGCCTCCATAATGCGGCGACTAGCCAGGTGGGCGCTGGCTTCCGCGGGAGACTGGGATGGGGATCGGACAACGAGCAGGGGTTTTCGGGGAGATCCGACGCACCGTCAGGGCGCGACGCGCTGAGACGGTTGGCCTGCTGCAGAGGCTGGTGCGCGTCCCATCGCCGAGCGGCGAGGAGGGCGCGGTACAGGGGGTTATGGAAGAGGCCCTCTCGGGATGCGGGCTCGCGGTCGAACGCGTCGAGGCAACGACAGAGCAGGTCGCGCCGTACGCAGCTCACGTCGGGCACGACAGTCGCCCCGAAGGCAGGCCCAACATCGTGGGCGTGAGGTCCGGCAGCGGCGGGGGACGCTCGCTCCTGTTGAACGGGCACGTGGACACCGTGGGCCCCGGGGAGCCAAACCTCTGGACCCACCCGCCTTACTCGGGCGCGGTGGTCGGGAATCTGCTGTACGGGCGGGGCGCCTGCGACATGAAGGGCGGCATCGCGACCATAGTATCGGCGCTAGAGGCTTTAGAGGCCATAGGGGTGGGCCTGCGGGGCGACGTCACGGTTGCGGCCACGGTCGGCGAGGAGGGCACCGGGGTTGGGGCTCTCGCTACCGTGCTCGCCGGTTACCGGGCCGATGCGGCGGTGATCACGGAGCCCACACGGCTTCGGCTCGTCCCCGCCCAGGCCGGATCGCTCGTCTTCCGTATCACCGTCAGGGGTAGGGCGGTCCACGCTTCGGTGCGCCACCGCGGGGTCTCGGCCTTCGAGAAGTTCTTGCCGATCTTCGAGGCCCTAGGGGCGTTGGAGCGGGAGCGGGAGGCCACGCTGCGTCATCCCCTCTACGATGGGGTCGAGGACAGGGCGGCCATCAACTTCGGCGTGGTGCGCGCCGGGGAGTGGTCGATCACCGTCCCCGAAACGCTCGTCGCCGAGGGGAGGATAGGCTTGATCCCCGGCGAAGAGCTCGACGCCTCGAAATCTATGATCCTCGACCGCATCATGGAAGCCGCCAACAAAGACCCCTGGCTGCGCGACCACCCGCCCGAGGTCGAGTGGCCCGGCGGCCAGAGCGCGCCGGCCGAAGTCCCCCTCGACGCGCCCATCTGCCGGGCCGTCTCGCGCGCCCACGAACGCGTCACGGGCGAGAAGCCCGGCGTGGAAGGGTCGGCCTACGGCGCGGACATGCGCTTCTTCGTGCGCCTCGCGGGCATGCCTTGCGTTATGTACGGGGCCGGCGACATCGGCTGGGCCCACTGCCCCGACGAGCACGTCTCCATAACAGAGCTGCTGACCGCGACGGAGACCATAGCATGCCTCCTCGCTGACTGGTGCGGCGTGGCAGGCTGACGCCAGCGGGCAGGCCACCCTCGGCCAGGAGTTGCAGCAGGTAAGGACCCGCATGGCCCGATCGGGCCATCTTTCTTCGTGTCCGGAACATGGCCCGGTCAGGGGAAGCCGCTTCTTCCCACACCCGCTTGAATAGAGCGTGCAAGTTGCGGTTGGAAACGAGAGGAGGAGAAAGGGCGATGTCCGCGATCAACGGAGGTGCGCAGATGAACTAGAGGGCGGAAGTGGGATCAGGCGAAGGCGCCGGAGAGAGCGCCGAGCAAACGATGAATCGCGGACGGTGTTCCCCGACGCGATCAAAAGACTAAATGGAGGTAAGCAAAGTGAACACAGCTCGAACAATTCGATGTATGGAGATCGGCGGGATAACCGGCCTACTGGTCCTGTTGGTCGTGCTCTTTTCGTTTACGACGGTCTCTGCACAACCGTTGCCCGACGAACCGTCCGGAAGCCAAGGATCGACCGTCCTGTCCGATCCTGCGCGCCTGATCGGCAAGGCCCAGAAGGAAGGATCCGTACGCGTGATAGTGGGCCTCAGGACCGACTTCACGCCGGAAGGGCGGCTCAGCGGGGCCCAGGTCGACGACCAGAGGGCCGCGATCGAGAGCGCGGGAGAGGGACTGCGGGCGGATCTGGCAGGGACCGGATACGAGACGCTGCGCGAGTACGAGACCGTCCCTTACGTGGCCCTCGAGTTGACCCCCGAGGCGTTGCGGGCGGTCCAAAACTCCCCGCAAGCGACCACGCTACAGGAAGACGTGTCCGTACCGGTGAACCTTGCCCAGAGTGGCCCCATCGTCCAGGCCCCGACCATGTGGGCGAACAACCTCACCGGCGGAGGCAGGACCATCGCTGTGCTCGATACCGGCGTGGACCGCTTGCATCCGTTCCTGGGCGGCAGGGTGGTGGAGGAGGCCTGCTACTCCGGCGGCTCCGACTGCCCGAACGGCCAGAAGACCCAGACGGGGACGGGCTCGGGGGCCCCGTGCACCTACGCCGGGAGGTGCGAGCACGGCACCCACGTCGCCGGGATCGCCGCCGGCCAGGATACGGGGTTTGCAGGCTTCTCCGGCGTGGCCAGGGGCGCCAACATCATGTCGGTCCAGGTCTTCCACAAGGCGACGGGCACGGATTGCACCGACGCCAACGCCAAAGAGGACCCTTGCACCCTGGCCTACGTCAGCGACACGA
>JBKPSF010000086.1:0-13164 GCA_046734875.1 Actinomycetota bacterium
GTTCCATACCTACCCTTCTTGTGATGCATATTACCGGAACGCGTGGACGGAACAACAGTATGCTCACTAATGGCTTGGAAAGGCCTAGAGATCCTCCGCAGAGCAGGTAACGAATCCTCTGCATTACCACTCCTATAAGTCGGACGGAACGGTACAAAGCCAGGTATCTTACGATCGCGATACATGCCGGCATAGAGCCACAGTACTGCAGGCGACAGACATGTGGTTTGGGTCAGCTTAACCTAAGCACTCGCTGAGTGTATCGATAGCGTTCCGCATTATGGGTGAGGGCACTCTCTATCACGCTGACGGCCTGATCCTCCATGTCCGGTAGCACGTGAGAATACGTGTCCATCGTCTGGGTGATAGTTGAGTGCCCCAGCATCTCCTGCACGATCTTGGGGTCTACGCCTCTGCCGAGCATTAGGGTAGCAGCTGTGTGCCGAAGATCATGGATACGTATCTGACGCAGCCCGGCACGCTTCAGCATGGGCCTGAATGAACGATACGTGAGGTTGCTCACGTGTTCCCACCAACGTGGATGAACAGAGCGCGAATGGAAGACCTCATGGCAACCGAGCTACCTCTCATAACGGTTTAACGACCAGAGTCGAGAGTTAGACGTCAAACAAAGCACTCTGCAACTGCAGAGTGTAATGCATTGGTGTACTGCTGGTGTACTATAGGCTGAGAGACACGGTACAGGTTGGTGTCAGATTGGTGTCAAAGAGAGACGAGGTTCTCCTCTGATATTGCTTTACACGCACGTTTTTCCTGCAAACGCAAGGAAAAAAGAAGTGGACCCGACGAGACTCGAACTCGTGACCTCCGCCATGCGAGGGCGGCGCTCTCCCGACTGAGCTACGGGCCCTTGAAGCATCAGCAATCGTAGCAGCAGGACCCCGGATTGCAAGGGATCAGGGGGGTGGGGTCGGCCGTACGGATTTCGGTGACGGAGTGAACACGTCTGCGGTGTAGGCTAGTATGTATGCCGCCCGCACCGGCAGGCGGGGTGTGGGGCTCGTACGCAGAGGAGTTCGTGGATGGCCAGCGCCCTCGAGGCTTTGTGGAGTGCTTTTTCCGGGTTTGCGCCCAGGCTGCTCGGTGCCGGCCTCGTGCTCGTGGTTACCTTTTTGGTGGCCTGGTTGCTGCAGAGGGTGGGGGTCAGGGCGTTGCAGAGGATCGGGCTCGACGACCTGTTCGAGACGACGGGGGCCGCCTCCAGTTTGCAGCGGGTGGGCTTCGGGAGAAGGCCCTCCTACGTTTTCGGTTACGTGCTGTTCTGGGGGGTACTGCTGGCCGGGGTTGCCGCTGCGCTGAGCATACTCGGGCTCGCATCCTTGCAGAGGAACATGGACCTCATGGTCGCCCTCGCGGGGAAGGCGGTGGTGGCGGTCTTGATCCTGGCCGCGGGCCTCGCCGCGGCGGGTTGGCTCTCGAACCTCGCTGCCACGCGGGCCGAAAGCGCGGGGCTCAGGGGTGGCGAGCTGTTCGGACGGGCGACCTTCGCCTTCGTCCTCGCGGTCACCGTTCTGATCGCGGCGGCGCAGGTGGGAATCGAGATCTCGGTTCTCGTCCTGCTGGCCGCCATATTCTTCGGCACGGCGGGGATCGTGGCCGCGCTCGCCCTCGGCCTCGGGTTGGTCCCGCTCTCGGGAAACATCGCGGCGGGCCGCTACGTGCAGGGCAACGGCATCCGCCGGGGGGATGAGATCTCGGTGAGTGGTATCCGGGGGACGGTCGAGGAACTGGGCCTCGCCTCGGTAACGCTAAGATCCGAGGACGGCCAGATCCACCACGTGCCCAATCGCATTCTGCTCGAAGAGGTGGTGAGCAAGTCCTCGCAAGACGACGGGCAAGGGGCCAACCAGGAGTAGTTTTACCTTGAATGGGAGGAAGTCGAGGTTGACGGAGAAGAATAACACCGGTGCCACATCCGGGAATCTGGGCGTGATGGAGGGGAAAGGATTCTACAACAGGCACTCACGGCCGCAACGCGGCGCCGTGGCCTTCGGGCTTCCTCTACTGGAGCAGGCCGTCGAGGCCATCCCGCTTCCCGGTTTCGGCGAGGCGTTCCAGGTCGCCGACTACGGGGTGGCCGGGGGAAACAACTCTATGGAGCCGATGCGAACGGTCGTCGAAGGGATCAGGCGCCGGGCTTCCGACGACCTCGCCGTCTCCGTCTTCCACACCGACCTGCCGACGAACGATTTCGACCCGCTGTTCACGCTGCTGACCTCCGAGAACAGCTATCTGCAGGGGACTTCCAACGTCTTTGCCTACGCTGGCGGCAAATCCTTCTACGAGCGGCTCTTCCCCGACTCCCACGTCGACCTGGGGTGGAACGCGATCGCGGTCCACTGGCTCAGCCGCGTTCCCGCCACCATCACCGATCACATCTGGTCCAACCGCGCGACCGGCGAGGTAAAGGAAGCCTTCGCCGGACAGTCCGAAAGTGATTGGCAGGACTTTCTCGGCCACCGGGCGCACGAGCTCAGGCCCGGAGGCCGCCTCGTGGTCCTGGGAGGGGCGAGCGACGCACAGGGCGGCAGCGGCGCCGAGGGCCTCATGGATATGGCGAACGCGGCGCTCCGGGAGATGGTCGCCGGAAACACGCTCAGGTCCGAAGAGTACGAGCGGATGGTGATCCCAACCTACAACCGCACGCTAGAGGAGTTCGAAGCGCCATTCTCCGCGAAGCATAAAGACAACTCCTTACGACTCGAGTCCTCTTCCGAGGTCACCCTGCCCGACCCGTTCTGGCCCGATTACGAGCAAAGCGGCGATGCCAGCGCCTTCGGCACCGCCTACGAAGAATTCTTCCGGGCGGCCTACGGCCCTTCCCTCTTCGGGGCGCTGGACACCGACCGCACCCCCCAGGAAAGAGAACAGATCTCCGACGCCTTCTACGACTCCCTACGCGACAAGGCCACCGCAGACCCCGCCACAGCTTCATGTAGCTGGCACGTAGCCCTCCTCCTCATCGCAAAGTCTGCAGCAAGCTGAAATGCTGACCAGCTAAATATCCCACAGTTTTCGATCTTCGTCGGCGATGGTCGATCTGACCGAGAGCCTCGAGACCTCGTAGCCGGCCTCTTCGACGGCCTGTTTGATCTCCTCTTGCTCGGCCTTCCCTCCCTGGAAGGTGACGGCGACCACGTTCCCCTCCGGGTTGGTATCGACGTCCGAGACGTAGTCCAGCCTGCTCAAGGCCTCTTCGATGTCTTCGAGGGCCATGCCCTCCTTCGCCGCCGTCCTATTGACGTAGACGTGCACGTCTGCCACGGTCCGTTCCCTTCTCTCGATCGACGTGGACCGGCGCTGCCACGGCCCGCGGGCCCAAATATACCCGAAAAGTGAGACGAACCGCACCCGCAGAGTAGAAAGTACTGGGCGCCTACGGCGGCGTCATGGGGTTTCGGGGTCAGGCCTGGGATGGTAGACGAGAGTTCCGGCCTACTTGTGCGTGGGTTTGTAGTTTTGGTCTATGGTTTCTAGCATATCTCTTGTCCACCTATCTTTCTGGACGCCTGCTGCGTAGGGTGGTTTCCAGATGAGGATGGCAGGGAACGACCGCTCCGGCGAGGTAAGCACCGGCGAGCCACCCGAAAGCCAGTGGGTAGGCGACTATCGCAAGGATCGCCAGCAGCGCCGGGAGCGCCATCCAGTATCCCGACCCGATCCCCTTCAAGGCTTTCGACATTTTGTTGCCCACCGCCACCTACTCGTCCCCGAACCCCAGTCTACTCCCCGAGAAGACCGTGCTCCATAAAGCCGGGGACCGTCGGTGACAAACAACGGTGGTATGAGACATTAGACTCTCGGGGTTGGCCACGAACCGGGTTTGGAGCCAGGGTATAAATGCCGGAGGAGATGACTATGACGAACGAGGCGCTGATCGAGGAGATCAACACGGCGTACCGGCGGCTGGGCGCCGCTGCGGAGGACCTGGCGAAGACCGAAGGCGAGCTCGCCGGGTACGTCAGACGTGTACGGCTGGATAACGCCGAGGCCATCCTGGAGGCAAAAAACGAGAGGACGGCCAAGCTCTACCTCGACGGCCTGCTCGACACCGAGGAACACAGGAGCCTGGAGGCCGATAGGACTAGGGCGCAGCTCGATCTCGGGCGCGCCGAGCGCGAGGTCGAGCGTCTGCACCTGATCGTCCGTCTCCTGGGATCGGGCGCGGGAACGCAAGGATGAGCGAGACGGAGCCGGGCGGAGGTTCGCGTCCCCCTTCAGGGCGTCAAGCCCACGTCTACACCGACGGGGCGTCAAGCGGCTCCCGCGGTGCCGGAGGCTACGGCGCCGTCATCCTCAGAGACGACGAAGTCGAGGAGATCAGTGGCGGAGAACAGGACACCACCAACCTGCGGATGGAATTGACAGCCGCCTGCGCAGCATTGGAGACGCTCGATGAGGGCCATACGGTGACCGTCTACTCCGACGCCTCCTACCTCATCAACTGCATGAGGAGAGGCTGGCACGAGGTCTGGCGGGAAAACGGCTGGCTCAACCACCGCAAAAGGCCCGTGGCGAACCGGGATCTCTGGGAGAGGCTCCTGAGAGCCGCGGAGCGTCACGAGGCTGTGCAGTGGAGGAAAGTCAAAGGACACGCAAATAAAGCCGGGACGCACAAGAGCGGAAACGACAGGGCCGACGAGCTCGCCGTAACCGCGAAGAAACGTGTCGAAGGCATCCTTGCGAGAGGCGGCAGCTGACGGTAGCGCAACCCCTCTAACGTTCGCTCCTGCCAGGAGTTCCGTCCACCCGGCTCGTAGAGTAAGAAGTCGCCCACCGATGACCGACAGCAGCGGCACCAGGCATCCAGTCGAGGTGCGCGAACGTAAACATTGCAGGTGCGGTCCGCGAACCGCCCACCGACGACGCGCATCGACGTGTTGTATCAGGAGGCGGTGCGCGCGGCATAAACAAACTGGGGGATCTTTCAATTGCGGAGGGATGCTCTGCGTATATGTACAAAAAGGGGCGCACGGCGTGGACGACGTTCTGGCACAGGCACTGCATAGCATAGAGATAGGCAGACCCGTCTCCTACGGTCTGTTGCACGTTTTCCCCTTGCGGGGCGGTATCCCTGAGGAGGGCGACATCTCGCTCCTCGAGGACGCCCGGTGGGCGGAAACGTTACGCATCGAGGAGCTGCACGGGGCCAGCGGCGTGCCCGGGCTCCGCGTTGTCAACGAGGGAACCACCAGGGTCCTGCTCCTGGAGGGAGACGAGCTCGTAGGCGACGGGCAGAACCACGTGGTGAACTCCAGCGTCCTTCTCGCAGCCCGCTCCGAGCTCGTGCTGCCCGTCTCGTGCGTCGGGCGCTGGAGCTACCGCCCTCGGGCGTTCTCTCCTGAGAACGGCGAACAGCACCTCGCGCTAAGGGGCCTGAAGACGAGGTCCGTCCACGACTCCTTGAGGCGCGGCAGGGTCCACAGGAGTGACCAGCGCGGCTTGTGGCGTGCGGTGGACCACAGGACCCGCCTCCACGGGGCGGCCTCTCCCGCCTGCATGCTGCAGGATGCGGGGGGCCTCTCCCAGAGGCTCGACCCTTTCGGCAAGCTCGCGCGGGAGCTCCCGCAGGGAACCAGCGGCGTGGTAGTCGCGATCGGAGAGCGCCTCGCGCTGCTCGAGGTTCTCGCTGGCCCTTACACGTTCGCCAGGACCTTCCGCAAGCTGCTCTCGGGCTACGCGTTCGAATCCATAGGCCTCGATAGGCCCTACGGCACCCCGGACACAGCCACAGTCAGGGACTTCATCCACGCAGCGGCCGGGGCCGCGCTCGAGGAACACCGTCCGGCGGGAGCAGGGCGGGACGTGCAGGTCAGAGCAGAAGGTCTCTCGGGCTATGCGCTCCTCGGCGAGAGGGGCGTGCTGCACGCCGTCGCATGCGCCGGGTAGGGTCAGCGATCAGCCATCAGCCAAAAACAAATAGCTGACGGCGCGGTATCCGGGAAGGCCCAGCCTTCACGAATACCGCTGTATACTGCCGAAGACGACAGAAGGCTTCCGGTCCATGCCCTAACGGCGCGTCGCGCCACACGGGGGGATGGTCCGCAAGATGGTCGAGGAGAGGGATTTGGACGAGCCGCGCACCGTGCCTTTCGGCGAGTTGGGATGGATCGACGACGCACCCGGCATCAAGGCCAGGGAGGCGGAGGTAGGGGGCAAGCGCTGGGCCACCGTGGAGTACGGGGAAGGGGCCTTTAGGGAAGAGTGGTGCGAGGAAGGCCACCGCGGGTTTGTTATTTCGGGCGGGATCGAATACGAGTTCGATGACGGGCGCGAACCCTTGAGGGCCTCACGGGGCGAGGCGTTCCTGCTGCCGCCCGCGGCCCTGGGGAGCGGGGCGCATAGGGGCAGAAACACCGCCGCCGGGCCCACGCGACTATTCCTGATCGACTACTAGGTTTAGGTTGGCGGTTTCGGCGAAACCCTGCGACGACTACCGGGCCGTCTAGAGCGTGGGTTCGGACGCGAGCGTCTGGATACCGGACCCCGCAAGCGTCGTGGACGCCGTCCTGGAGAGATCCACGGGCAAAAAATCCTCCATACACGGCGAGAGCCACTGGCAGCGGGTCGCTGCGGCCGGGCTCTCCCTGCTTCCCGAGATGCCGGGTGCAGACCCCGCCCTCGTGTTCCTGTTCGCCCTCTTCCACGACTCCATGCGGTTCAACGACAGCTTCGACCCCATGCACGGCCCCAGGGCGGCGGTCCTGGCCAGGGAGCTGCGCGGCGGAACGTTCGAGCTCGGGGACGCTGAGATGGACCTTCTCGCGTTCGCCTGCGAGGAGCACACCAACGGCGGCCTCACCGAAGACCCGACGATAGGGGTGTGCTGGGACGCCGACCGGCTGAACCTCTGGCGGGTGGGTTTCGAACCTGACCCCAGGTTCCTCTCCACGCAGGCCGCGAGAGACGAAAAGCGTATCGCGTGGGCCCATGATCTGCAGCAGGAGCGATTCACCTGGGAGACACTGTTCCGGGCTTTCGGCCTCTAGAGCGGTACGCAAAGAGGCTCACCTTCTTGATGAGAGGGGCATGTTCACGCCGCCTCCTTCGCCGACTAGCGTCTCGTAGGGTTCGTGTACTAGAACGTACGCGCATGTACCCTTTCGGGCCGTCATTGGCTTCGAGTTTAGGGATCTTCGGCCAATTCCTCCTCGACAAGACGCCTTCGATCACCTCGCGCTCGGGCCCCAGCGCATCAACGACCTCCGCCGGCAACTCCGCATTCACGTTCATTACCCTATTGTCCCTTCGGCGTAGATATCTTCCCAGATTCCCGGACACCCGAGACACCATGGCATCGCAGTACGATGCCCTTCGCGGCGCGCCGCTCACCCCACCGGAACTTGGAAAAGCCTGCAACTCGATCACCGGCTGAGCTCGGCCTCCTCGCCGAGTCGGGCCAGCTTGTGCGGGTTGCGGATCGCGTAGATCCGGGTGATCCGGCCTTCCTCGACCACCAGGCTCGCCACCGTGTCCAGCTCACCGTCGAGGTCGATCCGCGCCGCCGGCCAGCCGTTGAGCCGCATCGGCATCGCCTCGAAGTCGCCGGCCAGCCTGGCCAGGCTGCCCAGGAGCGCCCCCACCCTTCCGGCACCCTCGATCGGACGACGGGCCGCGGCGACCACGCCGCCACCATCCGGCACCAGAACAACGTCGGGCGCGAGCACGTCAAGCAGCCCCTGCAGGTCGCCACCGCGGACCGCGGCAAGGAACCGATCCACGACGGCCTCCTGCTCGGCCAGGCTCACCCGCGCTCGCGGCCTACGGGCGGCCACGTGTTCCCTGGCCCGGTGCGCGATCTGCCTGACCGCCGCCGGCGTCTTGCCGACCGCCTCCGCTATCTCCTCATACGGTGTCTCGAACACCTCGCGCAGTACGAACACCGCCCGCTCGGTGGGGCCCAGGGTCTCCAGCACGGTCAGCATCGCGATCGAGACGCTCTCTGCGAGCTCGACGTCCTCGGCCACGTCGGGGCCGGTGAGCAGCGGCTCGGGGAGCCACTCGCCGACGTACTCCTCGCGCCGCCGCGCCAGCGTGCGCAGCCGATTGAGCGCCTGCCGGGTGACGATTCGGACCAGGTAGGCCCGCGGGTTGCGTACGTCCGCCCGGGCCGCGGCGCCGAGGTTCGCCCACCGCAGCCAGGTCTCCTGCACCACGTCCTCGGCGTCGGCTGCGGAGCCGAGCATCTCGTAGGCGACGGTGAACAGCAGGCCGCGGTGGGCGACGAACGGGTCGTCGCTCATGCCTGAGACGCTACGCCGCTCGGTTGCGCCAGGGGTGTCAGGCCGCAGGACGCCGAGAACCCCTGGGCCTCGATGCCGAGAGCGACGTTCGTCCGCGCGTACTGGTTCGCCAGCGCGACCCACGCGGTGAGCTCGACCATCGCCGGCGCCCCGAGCTGCTCGAGCAGGCGCGCTGACATCTCGTCGGTGACGGTCGGCGGCGTCTGGCTCATCGCCTCGGCGTACTCCATGACGTCGCGCTCCAGCGGCGTGAAGGCGTCCGACTCCCGCCAGCGCGGCACCTCGCGGGCCTTGGCCTCGTCGAGCCCCTCGTTGTGCGCCTGGAAGTAACCCAGGTCGAGGCAGAACGAGCAGCCGATCAGGGACGCCACCGCCATGTGGGCGTAGGACTTCAGGTCCTCGTCGCATTCGTTCCACCTGGCGGCCTTCTGGCCAAGGCTGAGGCCGGACTTGAGCACCGGCCGATTGTGCCACATCACCCCGAGGGCGTCTGGCACTACGCCGAACATCTTCCTGCTGAACCTCTTCAGTACGGCGCCGTAGATGCCGGTGATCTCGGCCCTGGGGACCCGGGTGGTGCTGGGCATGTCTCCTCCTCTACTGCTGCTCTCGGCATAAAGACACCGGCAGAGGCCGATCTGTGACAGCTTGTAGTCAGCCGCGTTGCAGTAAACAGCCCCCAGCCCAAAAACCGGGGGCTTCTGCTTTGCAGCAGAGAACGGCCAATAACGTCTATACTGTGTTTTACGGGCTGTAACTCAGCCAAGCTCGATACAGGGGTACCCGCCATCGACAATTGCCGCCGCAACGAAATGAGTCCCTACCTGGCGCGTGCTCTGCAATCACTGATATCTATCCTCGCCTCCAATTCGCCTGCTCAGCAGAGTGATCCCCGAATCCGGGCACACGCAAGATGGAAAAGCCGGTAATCCTCGCCGTTGACGATGAGCCGACGGTGCTTAGCGCCGTGGCGCGGGATCTGCGCCGCGAATACGGCCTACAATACCGGGTACTAAGAGCGGATTCCGGCAGCACGGCGCTAGAGATGGTGCGAGATCTAAAACTCCGCAACACACCGGTCGGCCTGTTTCTTGTTGATCAGCGGATGCCGCTCATGTCCGGTGTAGAGTTTCTAGAGGAAGCCATCGGCATCTTCCCCGACGCCAAGCGAGTGTTGCTCACGGCGTATGCGGATACCGAAGCCGCCATCCGGGCCATCAACGAGGTCGGGCTCAACCACTACCTCATGAAGCCGTGGGACCCGCCTGAAGAACATCTCTATCCGGTGCTCACGGATCTGCTGGACGACTGGCAGGCGTCGTTCGCCCCGCCGTTCGAGGGAATCCGCGTCGTCGGCCACCAGTGGTCGGCGCAGTCGCACCAGGTCAAGAGCTTCCTGGCCCGAAACCTCGTTCCATTTCAGTGGTTGGACATCGAGATCGATGAGGAAGCTCGCCACCTCCTCGAGCTCTCAGGCTCCGATGGCTCCCAATTGCCTCTGGTGCTCTTTCCTGATGGCCCATCCCTGACGCAACCAACGAATCTGGAGATTGCGGAGAAGATCGGTCTGAAGACTCGCCCCGGATTACCGTTTTACGACCTGGTAATCGTCGGCGCGGGTCCCGCTGGACTCGCAGCGGCGGTGTACGGGGCCTCCGAGGGGCTCAGCACGTTGCTCATTGAGGGCGAGGCGCCCGGCGGACAGGCGGGCACGAGTTCCCGCATCGAGAATTATCTCGGTTTTCCGAGCGGGTTGAGTGGGGGGGATCTCACGCGGCGAGCGGTGGCCCAGGCTAGCCGATTTGGTGCGGAGATACTGACGCCTTTGGAGGCGTCAGGCGTCCGACTTCGGGGCCCGTATCGCTCTGTTACCCTTACCGGCGGCTCCGAGATCAGCTGCCACGCTCTACTCATTTCGACGGGCGTGTCCTATCGTACGCTGGATGTGCTTGATGTCGAAAGGCTTGCCGGCGCAGGGGTGTACTATGGTGCAGCGATCACCGAGGCGTTGGCCTGTCAAGGCAAGGACGTATTCATAGTCGGGGCAGGAAACTCGGCAGGACAAGCCGCCGTCTATTTATCCACCTATGCTAGCTCCGTCACCATGCTCGTGAGGGGTGGATCACTCGCCCAAAGCATGTCCCATTACCTGGTTTCACAACTCGAATCACACGAGAAGATCACGGTGTCGTTGCGCTCTACCGTTGCCGAGGTAAGGGGGGATACCCATCTTGAGGAAATCGTCATTGCCGATGTCGCGACCGGTGATGTGCGGGCTATGCCCGCATTCGCCCTCTTTATATTTATCGGCGCGAGGCCGCATACCGACTGGGTGGCCGACATAGTAGAAACGGACTCGTCAGGCTTTATCCCAACCGGTCCCGTACTGCTGAGGAGCGGCCGGCGTCCGAAGGGGTGGGGTTCGGATCGAGATCCCTACTTGTTGGAGACCAGCGTGCCCGGGATCTTCGCGGCGGGGGATGTGCGCCAGCGGTCGGTGAAACGTGTTGCCTCCGCTGTGGGGGAAGGCTCGATGGCCGTGCAGTTCGTCCACCAGTATCTCAGCAGGGTTCCGGCGTAGAGCGTGACGACGGTCGACGAGCTACGACGGGTATCCCTCTTTGCCGACTTGGCCACCGAAGATCTGGAGCAGTTGTGTCAGATGGCCAGCACTGTTTCCGTCGATTCAGGAGAGCTGGTATTCGAAGAGGGCAGTCCGGGTGATGCGCTCTACGTCATTCTCGATGGCGAACTCGAAGTTGCCAAGCGGCAGGACGGGCAGGATATTGTGCTCGCGGTGCGCAGGGCGGGTGAGCTGGTGGGCGAGATGTCGCTACTCGAGCAGGCGCCACGGTCTGCCTCGGTCCGCACGCTGCGGGAGAGCCGCCTGTTGGTGATCAGCCAAACTGCCTTCCAGACGCTGCTCTCTTGTAGTCCGTCGGCGCACCTGATGATATTGCGTACAGTGACCTCCAGGTTGCGCAGCACCGAATCGATGCTGGTGCAGAACGATAAGATGGCCTCGCTCGGCACGCTTGCTGCGGGGCTTGCACACGAGTTGAACAATCCGGCAGCGGCCATACAGCGGAGCACGGCGCAGTTGCGCGACGCGCTGTCCGAATGGCAGCGCGCGACAACCGGACTGGGTGCGCTTTCCGATGCTCATCAAACCGAAGTGGTCAATGCTCTACACGAGACGATCATGAAGCGCACGGCTGCACCTGCGGTCTTCAACCCTCTCACTCTAAGCGATCAAGAGACCGATCTGGAAGAGTGGTTGGAGGACCAGGGCGTCGAGCAGGCATGGGAGTTTGCGCCCGTGCTTGTCTCTCTCGGTTGGGACAGGGATGAATTGGAACGGATGACCGAGCCCTTCTCCACCACCCAGCGGGCTGTTGTACTGCGGTGGTTGGCGTCTACTTCCTCGGTCTATAGCTTGCTCGGAGAAGTGGGAACGAGTGCCGGAGCGATCTCGGAGATCGTCAGGGCCGTCAAGTCGTATTCGTATCTGGACCAGGCGCCGATCCAGGATGTTGATGTAAGGGAGAGCCTGGAGACCACCCTGATTATCCTGCGACCCAAGATCAAGGGCGGCATTCGCATCACACGGGATTATGCTGACGACTTGCCGCACATTGAAGCTTACGGGGGCGAGCTGAATCAGGTTTGGACTAACATCATCGACAACGCGATCGGTGCCATGCAAGGTCAGGGAGAACTCGTCTTGCGCACACACACCAAAGACGGCGACGTCGTGGTCGACATTATCGACAACGGGCCAGGGATCCCACCCGAGGTTCAGCGACGCATCTTTGACCCCTTCTTTACGACGAAGGGCCCTGGCGTTGGCACGGGTCTGGGCCTGCACGTCGCCTACAATATCATCGCCCACAAGCATCACGGCCAGGTCCAGGTCACTTCTAGACCGGGAGAGACACGCTTCCGAGTAGTGCTACCGGTTCGGCTCCTTTGATCTCCTCTTGCCCTCGAGCAAGATCGCGGCGCTAACGGCGCTGGCCAGGGCCATGGCAACGGCCACCAGCATGACCACCCTGTAGCCTGAGACGAAGGCTTCGTCGATGGCACGCTCTACGTTCGCGCTCGGCGCGGCGCCGAGACCCTCGGGCGCCTGCGCGGCGCCGAGTAGGACCTTCTCGTCCTCCAGTTGCTGCTTCGCTGCGGTCGGCAAGTTCGCTTCTGCCAGCCGGGTATCCAGGCTTGCGCCGAAGCTGACGAACATGATGACGCCCAATACGGCTACGGCCAGGAGTCCGGCCGTCTGGGAGAAGGCGTTGTTGATGGCTGACGCCAGGCCCTCATGCCTGGCGTCCACCGAATTGAGGGCAACCGTGGTCACCGCGGGAACAAGGATCGAGAGCCCGACCCCGAGGACCACGGCAGCAGGGAAGAAGGTCGTCCAGTAGGACCCGCTTTCGACCCCTGGTACGACGAAGAGGGCGAAGCCGACTGCCGCTATCGCCGGTCCGACTACCAGCGGAAGCCTCGGTCCGTAGCGGTCCGTGAGACCCCCGGTGTAACGGGAGAGCAAGGAAAGCACCAGGATCGCCGGTACGATGGCCGCGCCGGCGGCGGTGGCGGAGTAGCCCTGCACCCAGATCAGATTGAACGGCAAGAAGAACATGGTCCCGACCAGGGCGAAATACAGGAGCAGCGTGAATGCGTTCGCCCCTGTGAAGTTCCTCGAGCGGAAGAGTGACAGTGGCATCATCGGTTCGCGGCTACGCCCCTCCACGACCAGGAACGCGCCCAACGCGCCGGCACCGACTATGAGGGCTCCTATCACCCGTGCGTCTCCCAGCCCTGACCTCACAGACTCGAGAAGCCCGTAGACGAGGCCACCTAATCCCAGCGCGGCAAGGGCCGCCCCGGGGAGGTCGAG
>JBKPSF010000087.1:0-49904 GCA_046734875.1 Actinomycetota bacterium
CCCCCCCCCCCACCGCCACCCCGAGACCAAGACGTCGGCAGCCTCAGATGTTTATACGAGACAGCCGCCGTCTCCCAGATAGGGCGGCAGTTCGGGAAGGGTTCGATCATGCGCATGGGCGACGAGGAGCACCAGAGCGTCCCCTGCATCCCGACCGGAGCCCTGGCCCTCGATCTCGCCCTCGGCGTGGGAGGCCTCCCGAGGGGCCGCGTCGTGGAGATCTTCGGCCCCGAATCGAGCGGCAAGACGACCCTCGCCCTGCACGTGATAGCCGAGGCCCAGAAGGCCGGCGGGCTCGCGGCCTTTATCGACGCCGAGCACGCCATCGACCCCACCTACGCCCAGGCCATAGGGGTGGACCTGGAGAACCTCTACTTCTCCCAGCCGGACAACGGCGAGCAGGCCCTGGAGATAGCGGACACCCTCGTGAGGAGCGGCGCCCTCGACGTGGTCGTTATAGACTCGGTGGCCGCCCTGGTGCCCAGGGCCGAGATCGAGGGCGAGATGGGCGACTCTCACGTGGGGCTCCAGGCCAGGCTGATGAGCCAGGCGCTGAGGAAGCTCTCCGGGTCCCTGAGCCGTTCGGGGACGACGGCCATCTTCATCAACCAGCTGAGGGAGAAGATCGGGGTGATGTTCGGCTCGCCGGAGACGACGCCGGGCGGCAGGGCGCTGAAGTTCTACTCCAGCGTGCGCCTGGATATAAGGCGTATCGGGGCTTTGAAGGTCGGCACCGACGCGGTGGGCAACCAGACCAGGGTAAAGGTGGTCAAGAACAAGGTCGCCCCGCCGTTCAAGACGGTGGAGTTCGACGTGATGTACGGCGAGGGGATCTCGCGCGAGGGCAGCCTGCTTGACGTGGGCATCGAGCACGACGTGATCCAGAAGAGCGGGGTGTGGTTCGCCTACGGCGAGGAGCGGCTGGGGCAGGGCCGCGAGAACGCCAAGCAGTTCCTCAAGGACAACGAGGAGGTCCGCGAGCGCGTCCTCTACGACATCTACGACAAGCTCGGGTTCAACGAGCCGGTCGAGGAGGTCGAGGAAGAACCGGCAAGCCAGGTGTTTTAGAGCACTTCAGCTCGTTAGGGAGCGTTAGTGCCTGAGATCACCGATGTTCGTGAGCGCCGGGGGAAGGCGCGGGTTTTTGTGGACGGGGAGTGTTGGGCGGTGTTGGAGTCTGGCGTGGCTTTGGAGCGCGGCCTCAGGGAGGGGGCCGCGTTTTCGTGGGAGGAGTTGGGTGCGGTGCGGGTGGCTGGCGAGAGGCCGGTGGCTATGGGGCGCGCGCTGAATTTGCTCGGGTACAGGGCCCGTTCTGAGGCGGAGGTTCGGGAGAGGCTCGGGCGCTACGGTTACGCCGGGGAGACGGTCGAGGCGGTGGTGGTTCGGCTCGAAGAGCTGGGGTATCTCGACGATGCGGAGTTCGCGCGGCTCAAGGCCAGGGAGAAGGCGCGCAGGTACGGGCCGCGGCGGGTCTCGGTGGAGCTCAGGAAGAGCGGGGTGGGGGAGGAGTTGGCCCGGAACGTTGTAGAGGAGGAGTTCGCGGGCCGCTCCGAAGTGGGGGAGGCTCGATCCGCCGCCGCGCGGCGGTATAATACGCTCGGGTCCGACGCGGAGGCGCGTAGGGTCTACGGCTTTCTGGTCCGTCGTGGTTATTCGGCGGAGGTTTGTGCCCAGGTGGCCCGGGAGTACCGGGAACCTCCGGAAGCCTGAGGGAGAGTAGAGCCAGCTCGATGCCGGGCCGTCGTACCCGCGGCGGGCCCGCTGGAAGGACAACCTGTGAATATTCTGTTACTGGTCCTGGGACTGGTCGTCGGCGTAGCCGTCGGTGCCGTCCTGGGATACTTTGTTTCCAAATCTCGCGCGGACAGCCGCCAGGCGCAAGCCCGCTCCGACGCGGGTTCAATAGTCCAGGATGCGGAGCGCGAAGCCGAGACCAAGCGCAGGGAGGCCGATCTCGCGGCCAAAGAGGCGGCGCTCAGGATCAAGGACGACGCCGAGGCCGAGGTGCGCGCCCGCAGGGCCGAGATCGCCCGCGTCGAAGAGCGCCTGGACAACCGAGATAACGCCCTGGAGCGCCGCGAGGGCGAGCTCGACGAACGCCGGCGCCGCCTGAACCAGACGGAAGAGGACCTCGCGCGAGGGCAAGAAGAGCTTAAAGAGAGACAGGCCGAGCACCTGAAGGTCCTCGAGGAGATCTCCGGCCTCACCCGCGCCGAGGCTGAGAGAAGGCTCTTCTCCGACCTGGAGTCCGAGCTGGAGAACCGCCTCGGGCAGATGGTCCGCGACAGGACCCTGGAGGCCGAAGAAAAAGCTGACGTCGAGGCGCGGCGTCTCATCTCCACGACCATGGAGCGCCTCGCCTCCGATTTGACCTCGGAGTCCACGGTCAAGGCCGTCTCGCTCCCCTCGGATGACATGAAGGGCCGCGTCATAGGACGGGAGGGCAGGAACATAAGGGCCTTCGAGGCCACCACGGGTGTGGACGTGATCATCGACGACACCCCGGAGACGGTGGTGATCTCGAGCTTCGATCCCGTAAGGCGCGAGGTGGCGCGGGTCTCGATGGGCAGGCTCGTCCAGGACGGGCGCATCCACCCGGGGCGGATCGAGCAGATCGTGGCCAAGGCAAAAAAGGACGTTGAGAAGGAGATGAAGAGCGCAGGCCGCCAGGCCCTCTACGATGCCAAGATCTCAGGCGGCATGAACAACGACCTGGTACGCCTCCTCGGCGCCCTGAAGTACAGGACCTCCTACGGCCAGAACGTGCTAGCCCACTCGGTCGAGGTCGCCAACCTCTGCGGCATGATGGCCCAGGAGCTAGGCGCGAACGTGAAGCTGGCCCGCAGGGCAGCCCTGCTCCACGACGTCGGCAAGGCTATAGACCACGAGGTGGAAGGGACGCACGCCCTTATAGGGGGCCGCTTCGCGAAGAAGAGCGGCGAATCCGACGACGTGGTCCGCGCCATTAGCGCCCACCACCACGAGATAGAGATGGAGACCGTCGAGGACGTCCTGGTCGCCACCGCTGACGCCGTCTCGGCCGCCCGCCCTGGCGCCAGACGCGAGACCACCGAAACCTACATCGAGCGTCTGCGATCTCTGGAAGACATCGCCCTGGGCCATCGCGGGGTAGATAAAGCCTACGCCATACAGGCCGGACGAGAGATACGGGTGATGGTCCAGCCCTCCGAGGTGGACGACCGCATCGCTGCCAAGCTCGCCTACGACATCTCCAAGCAGATAGAGACCGACCTCGAGTACCCGGGCCAGATCAAGGTGACCGTCATCCGCGAGAGCCGCGTGAGCGAGGTAGCAAGGTAAAAAGGTGACGTTGGCGTATTGCCCCCGTGGGGGCGGGTTTCAAACCCGCCCACGAACGACCGCCAAACGACGAAGCGCCCGACCCTGAACCATGGAGGGCCCCTACCGCGACCTCGGCTCAGGCTTCGCCCGCCTCACCGGCCTCGAAGGCGCCCGCCGCGGTCCCTCCCGTATCACCCACGTCGAAGACGCCCTCATGGAGCTCGCCCGAAACGCCCGCGACGCCGGGGCCAGAGGCATCTACGTCGCCTCCACCCTGAAGGGCAAGCGCTACAGGACCCTGGCGGTGATAGACGACGGCCACGGCATACCCGACGCCTACAGGGACCTGATCCTCGAACCCGGCGTCACCACCCGCCACCTCGACCCCGTCACAGACCCCGAAAACCCCATCGCAACCCCCCACGGCGCCGGCCTCTCCCTCTACCAGATAAGGTCGAAGTCCCTCGCGACCAGCGTCCTCTCTGCTTCAGACCCCACCGCTATACAAACCACCTTCGACACACAATCCCTCCCCGAACGTGCCCTCCAGTCAGAGACCCGCCCCTCGAAAACCAACCTCAGGGCAACCCTCAAAACCTTCGCCCAAACCACCAACGTCTACTTCGGGCCCCCAGCCCGAATCCTAGCCACCCTTTTACATAACCGCATAATACAAAGAGAGCGAGATGGCGCGAGCATGCGGGAGGTGGCTACGGGGTTGGGGCTGGAGCTTTCTGTGAGGAGTGTGCAGAGGGTATTGCGTGGGGAGGTTGAGGTTTTGGCACCGATAACTGGCGCAGACGGGGAGGAGCGGGGTCGGGTGTCGCGGAGGGTTGGGGAAGGAGGCGGGCCGGTATTCCGATTGGGGGAAGAGGAAAGTGCCGGCATCGCGGATATACTAATGCGGGCGGCGAGGGCCGAGTATCTGGAGGTGGAGGATCTCCGATTCGAAAGCCGTCCGGGGGAGATGTCAATCACAGCCCGCGTCTACGAGCCGGAGGATGAGTATGAGTAGCACGACCAGAGTGACGCCCAAAGCCCCCATACCGCTCTCCCGCAAGCCAACGGGGCGAGGGCGATCTGGTGCGCCTCCTGACACCAAGACCGCGTGCATAAGGACCTTCGGCTGCCAGATGAACGTCCACGACTCGGACAGGATGCGGCGCATGATCCAGGACGCAGGATACGCCGAGGTCCAGCGCTACGAGGACGCGGACCTCGTGATCCTCAACACCTGCTACGTCCGCGAGAACGCCGTCGACCGCGTCAGGGGCCACCTCGGCGAACTCAACCGCCTGCGCCGAGAAGGCCGCGTCAATAAGGTCGCCCTTACCGGCTGCATCGGCGCCGCCGAAGAGGCCACCAAACTCCAGGAAACCTACAATATAGACCTCGTCCTGGGCACGCATAATACGTACGAGCTAGCGGAGTTCGTGGGCCTACCGACGATGCGGGAGACCTACACGCCGGAGCTACCTGGGACGGAGGGGGAGCACAGCGCCTTCGTCACGATAATGACGGGGTGCAACTACCAGTGCAGCTACTGCATAGTGCCCACGGTGCGGGGGCGTATGATCTGCCGCCCTTTGGGGAGCGTACTCGAGGAGGTTGAGAACCTCGTCGCGGGCGGCACGGAGTACTTGACGCTTCTGGGGCAGACCGTTGACGCTTGGAGGCACGAGGGCAAGAGGTTCTGCGACTTGCTGGAGGCTGTCTCCGAGGTGGCGCCGCGCGTGTGGTTTACGACCAGCCACCCCTCCAACATGGAGGACCGCACGCTCCGGGCCATCGGGGAGAGGGAGACCATCGTAAAGAGACTACACTTGCCGGTGCAGTCTGGCTCGGACAGGATGCTCAAGATCATGCACCGCGGCTACAAAGCCGAGAGGTACAGGCGCAAGATCGAGGTCTTCAGGGAGGCCGCACCTGACGGAACTTTAAGCACCGACATCATCGTCGGCCACCCTGGCGAGACAGAGGAGGACCACGAGCGCACGCTCGAGCTGGTCGAGGATTGCGAGTTCGACTCGGCCTACATCTTCAAGTTCTCCCCGAGGCGCGGCACGGAGGCTGCGGAGGCGCCAGGAACCGTCCCCGACGCCGTCGTGGGGCGCCGCTTCCTCGAGGTGCTCAGGGCGGTCGAGCAGAACGCCTTCAGGCGCAACCAGCGCAAGGTCGGCGGCGTGGAGGAGATCTTCATCCGCCACGGCGCCACGGAGGAAGGCAAGGCCATCGGGGAGACCTGGAGCGGCCACGCAGTCCACGTCGATACGGATGCCGCGCCGGGCAGCTACGTGACGGCAAAGGTCGAGTCGGCGGGACCCCACGTCCTCTACGCGGGCGCCCCCACGGGCTGAGCGCGGAGTAACGCGAACGGCGCCCGGGCGAAGACGGCCGCGATGAAGAGGGCCGTGGTCGTTTGCGGGCCGACGGCAAGCGGGAAGAGCGAGCTTTCGGACGCCCTGGCCGAGGAGCTTACGAAGCGGAGCGGCCACCACATTCCGACGCTCGTGGTCGATTCCATGCAGGTCTACAGGGAGATCCCGGTCATCACGAACCAGGCCCGCGTGCGGCCGGCCGAACTGGTCGGAATCGTCTCCGTGACCGAGGAGTGGAGCGTGGCCTCCCACAGGGAGCGCGCAAGGGAGATCGTCGCCCCCGAGGATGCCTTTGTGCTCGACGCGGGGACGGGCATGTACCTGAACGCCCTGCTGCTCGACTTCCCTCTCGCGCCCAAAGTGTCTCCCGAGCTCAGGCGCCGCGCCGCAGAAGAGGCTGCAGACGAGCCAAACCCCCGCAGGGCCGCGCGAGAGCGGGAGCTCGACCTCGCCGGGGCCGAAGCAAGGGGCTCGGTGTGGGACGGATACCTCGAGTACGAAACCTCTATCGTCTACCTCCGCCCCGAGAGGTCCGCTATCGACGCGGCGATCGCCGAACGGTCCAGGAGGATTGCCCGTGACGGCCTCGCCGAGGCCGTCACCCTCAAAGACATGCTCGCGCGCGGAGCGACGGTAAACCCCTCGGTCATGGACTCCGTGGGCGTGCGCGAGCTCTCGCGTTACCTCGCCGGGGAGATCCCGCTCGATAAGGCGGAAGACCTCATAGCCACCCGTACTCGCCGCCTCGCCCGGCGCCAAATGCGGTGGTTCGATAAGCTCGCCAGAACCCTCGAAGGCAGGGCCAGCGTAACCGTCCCGGAAGACGGCGTGACACTTGCGAAGCTGTCCCAGGAGGCAAACTACCGACAGCAGGAATAGAAACATGAGTTGCTAATTTACCTCCCAGTACGCCATCTATGCCCTGCTGGCAGAGCCCAACTCGCTCCCGGCAGGCGAAGCGATGGCCTGGATCGCCTCCTGGATGCTGTCTATCATGAACTGGCTTCAGGTGTCCTACTCATGCAGCCCATCCACGCCTCTGTGTGGCTAAGGTCCCCCGACGAAACGCGTCGGCGTGGGGGGCCGCTGGGATGAGACGAGATAGACCTCATCGTAAACCGCACCCTCGCAAGTATTACGCCAACACCGGCGTCAGATAATGTTGCATTCTATGCATGATATAATTGGCGCATGAACGAGGAGAGAGCGGTTTTGGTTGGGGCGGGGGAGAGGCGCCACATGGCGGAGTTGGGGCGTCTTGCTGGCACGCTTGGCATAGCGGTTTCGGCGGTGCTCGAGCAGAACCGCAGGGACGGCACGGGGTATCTCGGGCGCGGCAAGCGCGAGGAGTTGCGGGAGCTCGTTGCCGCGGTAGACGCGCGGTTCGTGATCACAGACGACGAGTTGACGGCGTCGCAGGCCAGGGTGCTGGAGAAGGCCTGCGGGGTATCGGTCGTGGACAGGACGGAACTGATCATCCGCATCTTCGAGGCGCACGCGAGGGACGCGGCGAGCCGCCTGGAGGTGGAGCTGGCCGATCTTGAGTACCGACTGCCGCGCGTCAAGGGCAAGAACCCTGAGTTGAGCCGCCTCGGGGGCGGCGGGGTCACCACGAGGGGACCCGGTGAGCAGCAGCTGGAATACGACAGGCGCGTGATCCGGCAGCGTATAGCGACCATCAACCGCAAGCTGAAGGACGAGAAGGCTGGAAGAACCGTGCGCAGCACGCGCCTCAAAGAGGCTGGCCCGCCCACCGTCGCCCTCGTGGGCTACACCAACGCCGGAAAGACCACGATCTTGAACGCCCTCTCAGGCGCCGGGAGGTCCACCAAAGACAGGCTCTTCGAGACTCTAGAGACCACCACGCGCCTCGTCGAGGGCAGCGGGAAAAACGGTAGTGACGGGGCCGCGCGTCCGGACTTCGTCGTCACGGACACGGTCGGTTTCATAAGGAAGCTGCCAACCCAGCTCGTGCACTCCTTCGCCTCCACGCTGGAATCCGCGCGCGATGCCAACGTAAGGGTCCTGTGTGCCGACGCCGCAAGCGATGACCTCGCCGAGGAGATCTCCACGGTCTCGCAGACGCTCTCCGAAGCCTTCGGCCCCGAGAACGGCTCCGCGGCGGGAAAGACCATCCTGTGCTTGAACAAGATAGACCTCGTGGACGAGCAGCGCGTCCGGGAACTGCGCGTCGAGTACCCCGACGCCATACTGATAAGCGCCCTCCAGGACTGCGAGAACCTCCTGAGTGAGATCTACGCCTCCGTAGCCGCAACGAGGCAGAGGATGTCCCTCCTCATCCCACACTCCGATTACGCCGCCGCCAGCCACCTCTACGGCCTCGCCGAGATCCACGCCCGCGAAAATACTCCCGAGGGCGTCCGCCTGGACGTGAGCCTCCCACCATCCGCAACCCAACGCTACACATCTTACACAACTATAGATAATACCAACCAGGGATAGGGCAGCCAGGCTGCAAAGCCGGCTATCAAAGATCGTTGACACAGGCCGAGCCGGTCTTGTATCATTTCGCGCACAATGGCGAGGATACGAGCTGGTTGCGGCCTCCTGGCAGGAGCCGCGCTAATATGTACGCCGTAGACGCACCCAACGGCGCTTTCCTGGTGGTTGTGTTCACCTTGTGCGGCGCGGCGACGATCCTTTTCGCCGCGCTCTCCGTGCGGCCCTCGCTGCGCCCGGCCGGCCTGTTCGAACGCCTGCTCGCCGCCTCGGGCGCCGCCGGCATCGCCATGCTCGCGACGGGCGTGCTGCAACGCTCCCGGGTCTGACGCGCCTTGCCTTATCCCTCCCGGCGTCGCGACGGCCCCAACTCGCGGGCTTCGTGAAGTCCGGATGGGCATCTACTGCGACCTCGAGTTCCCGCTGCAACCCGGCGAACATCCCATGAGGCCATACGTATCTATCAACATGGTGGCGTCCGTGGACGGCAAGACGGCTGTGGAGGGAAAAGCCTCCGGTCTCGGCACGGCCGCCGACAGGAGCGTGATGCGCACCCTACGCTCCAAAGCAGACGCCGTGATGATCGGAGGAGGCACCGTGCGGGCAGAGAAGCTCTCGCTGAGCCTGGACGCCGGCGACCCGAGGCCAAGGCCGCTCGCCGTGATACTCACCAACACCGGGGACATGCCGCTGGAGCACAACCTCGTTCGCGACCCGCGCCAGGACGTGCTCGTGATGCTCGCCGAGGGCGCAGAGGCTGGCGCGGAAAGTAAGCTCCGCGGCCTCGCGGAAGTGACGCGGGTGCGTGGTGACGGATACAAGATCGACCTGGCGGAGGCACTGCAACTACTGAAGACCGAGCACGGTGTCGAAATTCTACTTTGCGAAGGCGGACCGAGCCTCGAGCGCGCCCTCGTCTCCGCCGACCTAGCCGACGAGCTGTTCGTAACCCTGGCGCCCGCGCTGATCGGCCAAAAGGCCTCGACGAGGCGAGACGCCCGGCAAGGCGCCCGGCAAGACGAGCCCGTAGACACGAAACGGCTTCGCCTCCTCTCGGCAGCCCCCATGGGAGACGAGATCTTCCTCAGGTACGCCCTCAACCCATGACGACGCCAGGCCCGAGCCCCTCCACAACGAACTTCCGAGAATTACCGTTATGCGAAGTTCGCACTTTCTCTACCATCGGGCAGCCTACTTTGACGCAAGAGGCCAGCCACCGCAACGGAGGTTAACGTGGGACAGATCGCCCAGCCCGTTGGCGATCTGTCCGTATCACCGCTGAGCAGCGCTCTCGCCTGTGGAGAGCGACAGGTCGCGTGCCCTTCGTGATGCTTTTACTTCTTCGCTTGGCCGTTGAGGTGCTCCGCTGGGGTAACTGCTCCAAGCTGTATTATGTGGTTTTATGCCTCTAGTGCCACCCGGAGGTCGGTATCCGGCCCCATAGCCAGACGGGTCAGACGATAAGGGTGGGCTGTCGGCAAGCGGTTCGGACCACCCCTGTACAGGCAGGCCGCCCGGTATCCGGCCCGCTTTAGGGCTCTGCCGGTCGCCCGCGGCTCCGTTCCGTTATCTCCGTAGGGATAGGCGAACATCTCTACCGGACCCTCTAGATTGGCCTCCAGTGCGGATTTCGACCGAGCCAGCTCCTCCTCTTGCTCAGGCAGGCTCAGCTTCGAGAACGAGCGGTGTGACGCGCCGTGAGACTGGATCGAGACCCCCAGGCGTTCCAGCTCCCGCAAGTCATCCCAATCACAGATCGCTTCTTCCGGCTCGTGGCCGGCGTCGAAACCGTTGAACCCTCCTATGTAATCGGTAGGCACGAAGAGAACGGCCGGATATCCGAATCGGAGCAGCCAGTGAAGGGCGACGGTACGCATCGACCGGTATCCGTCATCAAAGGTAAGCACGGCGGCCCGCTCGGGCAGGCTCTCCGGAGCCGCGATACCGCTGAAGAGGGTCGGGAGGTCGATCACCCGCCACCCATGATCGCGGAGGTAACCGAGGTGTCCGGCGAAAACGTCTTCCGGTATGTAGAACCACGACTGCCAACCGCCAGGAGGCGGTTCGCCGATCTTATGGTAGCCGAGGATCGCGAGGTTTTTGTTTCCGAAGTCCGAACGTCGCCCTCTCGGTAGCTCACTCATGCCAACGCGCACTCCAGCACTCCAAGGTGCGCTCGCCATTGTAAGTGCAGACGATCACCGAGACGCGGGGCCAGGGCAACTCTGCCGTGAAAGGCGCTTCGGCGAACGCTTCCCGGAAGCCAGCGCCGGTTTAGGGCGTCGATCACGGTCCGTGAGGCCGAAATCCCGGCGCTGGCAGAAACGCCAGCGCGTACGTGCTCCTTTATGGATTCGACGCGTCTATTATGGTTGAGGGAGGCGAGATGCTGTTCCCACCAAGAGAGGCCGACCATTACCCGAAATCCGTGTCGCTGGGCGGCGTCCAAGAGCCAGCGCTCCGGAGTGGTGTAGGTGCGCACCGCGTTTAGCCCGTTCGCCGCCATCTGCGCAAAATCCCGTTCGACAGCCTCCGGACCGTGATATTCGCCACCACCCTCACCGGGCCGAAAACGCCCGTAAGTTACGCCGCGAACGTACAACTTCTCCTCACCGGCGAACAGGAACTTGCCACGCGTGCGCGGCCGGAGGAAGTCGAGGTTCCTGATGTGCCTCTCCAGGCTCCTTGTCACGTCCTCGCTCCAGCAGAGCCCGCCTCCGTCTGGCTCACGCCCTGCTCACGCCCGTACCCGCGCCCGAAGCCCCTGTAGTGCAGCCCGGCGGCCGTGACCTCAGGCGGCTCCAGGACGTTGCGGCCGTCCACGAGGAGCTTCGGAGGCCGCATGAGGGTCGAGGCCCTGCTCAGGTCGACGCCACGCGCCTCCTCCCATTCGGTGACGATCACCGCCGCGTGGGCGCCTTCGAGGGCCTCGTAAGGGTCGAAGACGACCTTCAGATAAGGGAGCTTCTTCGCGGCGGCCCTGCCGGAGACGGGATCGTAGCCCACGACTCTGGCGCCCAAAGTGTCGAGGGTGCTCGCTATTTCGAGGCTCGGGGCCCCCCTCAGGTCGTCGGTGTCGGGTTTGAAGGAGAGGCCAAGGAGGGCTATGCGCCTGCCTTTCAACGAATAAAGGTCCCGCTGTAGCTTGGAGATCACCTTTTTGCGTTGGCGCCGATTTACCTCGATGGTGGCCGAAAGCACCTCGGTTTCGCACTCGTACTCCCCGGCGAGAGCCCTGAGGGCAGAAACGTCCTTGGGCAAACACGACCCACCCCAGCCGATCCCCGCCCGGAGAAAGCGGGTCCCTATGCGCCCGTCGAGCCCGATGCCGTGGGCAACCTCCGAGACGTCCGCGCCGACCAGCTCGCAGAGGTCAGAGATCTCGTTTATGAAGCTGACCTTGGTCGCCAAAAAAGCGTTGGCGGCGTACTTGATCATCTCCGCACTCGCCAGATCCGTGGCGACGAAGGGCACGGCCGTCCTTGGCCTGGGGTCCAGCTCGGTGGGGAAACTCTGCTCGATTATGGGTCCGTAGAGGGTCCTTAGAATGTCAAGCGCCTCGCCAGATTCGGCCCCGGCAACGATCCTGTCAGGATAGAGCGAGTCAAAGATCGCGCTCCCCTCCCGCAAGAACTCCGGGTTGGATACCACCAGAAAGTCGCCCCCACCCGGGGAATCCCCCCTGATCTCGTCGATGCCCTCGCGGATGAGCATCGAGACGTAGTCCCCGCTGCCCACAGGAACCGTGCTCTTGTTCGCCACGACCAGCGGACGCTCCCTTCTCGCCGCGGCAAGGGCCCGGCCTATGCCCCGCGCGACCGAGGCCACGCTGGAGAGGTCCGCGGAGCCGTCCCCGTTTTGGCTGGTGTCCACGGCTATGAAGAGCACCTCCGCCTCCTCGACCGGTCCCGAGAGCTCAACCGAGAAGCTCAGCCGTTTTCCTCGCAGCCCCCCCTCCACGAGTTCCCTGAGGCCCGGCTCGTAGATGGGTAGCCTCCCCGCCTTGAGACCGGCGATCTTCTCTTCGTCCTTGTCGACGCACACCACCCGGCGTCCCAGGTGGGCCAGGCACGCCCCAGTCACCAGCCCCACGTACCCGCAACCGACGATGCCAACCCCAAGCGTCGAGCCCGTTGGCTTCGTCTCGGAACCTGTGCTGACCAAACGAACCTTCCGCCGTCGTAGGGAAAGCGAGAGCCAGAGTACACAGGCCAAATAGCCTACCAGTACCGGCCCCGCCCTCGAGTGCCTCTCTAATCTCCGGGTTGCGGGTATTCCCATTCCCAGGACGCTACAAGGTACCAGAGTCCCCGCCCGGCCGCAAGTTGCCCCTACCCGCCGCTACATCGGCAAGGTATTATATTGATAAGCGCGGGAGGCGAGTTCTTCGGCGCGGCGGATGTAGCGCATGGTGGTTTTGGGATCGGTATGGCCCAGGAACTGTTGTATTACGAGCAGGGGTGCCTCGTTTACGGCCATATTGGTGCCGACGGTGTGGCGGATGGAGTGGGGCGAGATGGCCTTGGTTATGCCGGCGGCGCGGACGTACTTTTTCACGATGTTCTGGACGGAGCGGGTGGTCAGTGCTTTGTCCCTTCCGACCCTGGAGGTGAACAGCGGTTTGCGGGAGTCCGGGTGGGAGGTGAAGCTGCGTTCGGTTAGCAGGACGTAGCGCTGGACGAGGCGCCAAAGGTCGGGCGAGATGGGCACGTTTCTTATCTTCTCGCCCTTGCCGAGGACGCGGAGGAAGATCTGGGCGTCCGCCGCCTCGCGGAAGTCTCCTATCGTGATCCCGACGACCTCGGCCTCCCTGAGGCCGCAGCCGGCCATGACGGCGAGCATGACGTAGTCGCGGTAGTTGGAGGCGCGGGAAGCGGCAAGCATGCGCGAGAGCTCGTCCTCGGTCAAGACGTTGTAGGCGGGGTCCTGGCGCACCCGCGGGCTCTTGGCGAAAAACTTCAACGACTCGGGGTTGACCGTCGTCGCACCAGCCATGAACGTGAACATCAAAAACCGCCTCAAAATGGCAAGCTTCTTCGCCGCCGTCGCCGCCGCGTAACCCAAGATCAAATGTTCCCTGTAAACCGAGATGTCCTCCGCCGTTACCCCACCAAGCCCCTTCCCCAGCTCCCGCTCCAGATACGAGACGAACAGCGTTATCTCTGTATTATAGGTTTTTATCGTCTGGGGGCTTGTGAGGGTGCGCAGGTAGAGGCCTATGAGGCGTTCGGTTTGTGGGGGGAGGGGTTTTCGGGGGGTGATTTCGAGGATGGCTGGGAGGTCAGTCTTCGGGGTCATGGTAGGTTATGAGGGAGACTACGTCGTAGGGTTCGAGTTTGTCGCGTCCTTTAAGGTAGCCGAGTTCTATGAGGAACGCGACGCCGGCGACGATACCACCGGCGTTCTCGACGAGCTGGCACATGGCGCGGGCTGTGCCGCCGGTGGCGAGGAGGTCGTCGGCTACGAGGACGCGGGTTCCTTGGGGGATCGAGTCGGCGTGGGATTCCAGGGCGTCGGTGCCGTATTCCAGCTCGTAGGAGGCTGAGATGGTTTCGCGCGGCAGCTTGTTGGGTTTGCGGGCCAGGATCAGGCCCTTTTTGGCGCGGTAGGCTAGGGCCGTTCCGAAGACGAAGCCGCGGGCTTCGGCGGAGAGGATGCGGTCGTAGGCGATGCCTTCAGCGACGCCGGCCAGGGCGTCTACGGCGGTGTGCAGGGCTCGGCCGTCCTCTATGAGGGGTGTTATGTCCTTGAAGGAGATGCCCGGCTTGGGGAAGTCGGGGACCGTCCGGATGTGGGCCTCTATCTCCCTTACGGCGTCTTGGGTCACGGGGCGAAGGTGTCTATCACGTTGGCCATCATCAGCTCTTTCATGCGCGAGTCCACCGAGGCGAGGTGACGGGCCTTGTTCATCGCCTCGCCGACGCGGCCGTCGTCGCCGCTGCGGAGCTCGGGGTTGACGACCTGCTTGAAGAGGGCGGCCTCGCGGTCAACGGCGGCCATGATGCCCCTGAGGTGCCTTGGCTGGATGGAGTACTTCGCCATCTCCAGGGCCATGCGCGCTATCTCGGCGTCCCTCTGGGTAAGCTCGCCGCTCCTGCCAATTACTCCCACGCTTACGAGTTCCTCGACGAAGCGTATCTCCGTCTCCAGGGTGTCGGCGAGCTCCTCGCGGGTGTATGTCCTGTCTTCCAGGACGCGCGAGAGGTCGCCAGCCGCGTCGCCGGCGGTAAAGGCGGCTCCGCCCTCGATGCGCTTTTTGATCACCTTCAGGGGAAGGTACTCTTTGTCTTGCAGCGTAAGGATGTACCTCAGGAGCTCGATGTCTTGCGTAGAAAACAGCCTGTAGCCGCCGCGCGTGCGGCTCAGGTTTATAAGGCGCCTGCGTTCGAGGTAGCGGATCTTGCTCACCGACAGGCTCGGGAACTCGGGCCTGAGGCGCTCGACTACCTCGCCGATGGTAAAGCTGTCCTTGGTCTGGCTGTACCTCTCGCCCTCGTCGTAGGCCATGCCGCGATCCTCTGCGGCGTTGCCTTCCCTCCGGTCCATACTGCCGTCGTTCTCCACCCTCTGCCTCCCATCCTCTCGACCCGCTAGAGAGCCCGCTCTTCTACACTAGGAGAACACGAACCTGAAGCGGTACTTCCCGACCTGTATCTCGTCCCCGTTTCTGAGGTCGACGGCGTCCACCCTGACGCGGTTGACGTAGGTGCCGTTCAGGCTGCCGACGTCGCGTATCCTGTAGCCGCCCTCGCCGTGCACGATCTCGGCGTGCTTCCTCGAGACCGTTACGTCATCCAGGAAGATGCTGCTTTCCTGCCCGCGGCCGACCGTGACGACCTCGTCTCCAAGGTCGTGCATCCTGCGGCCCGCCGTGCCCTCCACCTGGTCCATCTCGATCAGGGCCGCCCCGTCGGCTCCTGAGGCCACGGACTCGACCTCCTCGCCGAAGCTGGGGGCGTAGGAGACCGTGCTCTGGCCGAACTCCAGCCTGGTGCCGCACTCGGCGCAGAACTTCATCTCGGGACCCACCTCGGCCCCGCACTCAGGGCACGACCTCACGTACCCTCCCCCCGAAGGTCCCCGAGCAACACCCTCGCGAGGTCCTCAGGCGCGAGCGCGGCCACTCCCCGCCCCACCAGCTCAGCCCGGATGAGGTCTGCCCTTCCCTGCAATATGCTGCGCCTGTAGCTTACGGCCTTCTCCTCCTCAACGAGGGCTTTCAGCCTCTCTTTAAGGTCAGCCTCAGAGAGCGCGGTTATGTCCTCAGCCTCCTCCCACTCGAAACCCCGGAACGTCCCCCGATCTCTCATGTGAGGAGTATAACCTGCCCTGAACCTCAAGTGCAATCTTAGCTTGAGAGCATTGCCTGATCTTCGATCAAAGACTTGACGAGTTCCACGTACTCTTCCATGAGGTCAGCGGGGCTGTCGCCACCCGTCTCGGCGTAGACGTAGAAGAGGGGGCTATCGGGATCTGGGAGCATGAGGACCCAGCCGCCGTCGACGCCGAGGAGCACGCCCTCGGCGAGGATGGCGTCGGGGTCGCGGCCGAACCTCTCGGCGAGGCCGCGCATCACGCGCCCCTTGGCCGACCAAGGGCACTCCAGCCGCTCCTGCACCACGTGCCCGAAGGAGGCCCCGAACTTCTGGCGCACCCCGGAGAGCGGCGTCTCGCGGAACACCTCGAGGGCCCCGGCGATCGTCATGAAGCAGTCCGGGGAGGGCAAGAACGAGGGGAAGATGTAGCGGCCGTCGGCCAGGGAAGCCAGGTCTGCCCCGACGCTCGCCGCCTCGATGGCGACGTTGCCCAGGCCAGTGCGGCTCATACTTACTCTCCCGCCGTGCTCCGCTACGAGGTTTTCGTACTCGCGACTTAGGTTGATCGGGAAGACGGCCTTCTGTGGGCGCATGCGGTCGATCAGGCAGGCGAGCATCACGTCCGGCGGGACCAGCTCGCCCTCGTCGTCGACGAACTGCACGTACTCCGCCTCGGGTCCGACGACGGCCCCGAAGGCCGCGTTCACGGTGGGCACGATGCGGGCGACGCGTTCGATGCTCTCCTCGGGGTCTATGCCGCCCGCCTCGCCCACGGCGTTGGCGTTGGCAAAGCCCTCCATCACGACGGCGCTGACGCCGAGCCTGGAGAAGACGCGGCTCGCCACGAGGCCGGCGACGCCGCCGCAGAAATCCACGACGATGGTGGCCCCTGTGGTCTTCTCGCGGTCGACGGCGCGATCGAGGCGTTCCACGAACTGCTCCAGGACGCGGCCTGGGTAGATCAACTCCCCTATGTCCCCGCCGTGGGCCCTGCGGTACTCCTCGCGCACGAAAGCCTTCTCGATGGACCTCTCGTCCCCCTCGGTTATGGGGGTGGCGTCGGAGGAGAAGAAGAGTATCTCGACGTCGTCAGGGTCGCCTCCGGCGCGCAGGTGCGCCCCCGCCGAGGACTTGCCCGCGAGCACGTCGTGGCGGACAACGCCTGCGTGGGCCGCCCTGAGGTCCCTTACGTTGATGCCGGTACCGAGCAGGGCCGCCGTCATGGCGCGCTTGGCGACCTGGGCCGAGAGGGAGGCGTCGCGGCCCAAAGTGACGACGGCGCCGGGGTCGAGCGTGGTGCCGAAGGAGGAAGACAGGCGGGTGACGAACTCGGGGGTGAGGTCCACGTTGAACTTGCCGCTGACAACGCCGCGCTTGAAAACGGTGCGCAATCCCATGGTCTCGTAGATCAGGGACTGCGTGACGTTGGCCCCGCTCTCTATGGTCTTGTGCGGGTATACCTTGACCTCGGGGGCGATGGTCGCGCCCTCACCGACGATGACATCGTCGCCCAAAGCGCTGCGCTCCAAGAGCCGGGCGCGCGCCTGCACGTAGGAGTTGCGGCCGACGAGCGTGCCTACGAGCTCGGCGCCCTCGCCTATGTAGGTGCCCTCGGCGACCACGCTGCGCTCCACCGTGGCCCCTGCGCTCACGACGACGTTATCGGCGATGACGGAGTAGGGGCTTATCTTCGCCCCCTCGTCCACGCGCACGTTCTCGCCGATGACCACGGGCCCATCCAGATCATCGTCGTCGACCTGCGCCCTGCGCCCGACAAAGATGTTCTCCCTGAGGCGCGTTCCAGGCGGCCTTACCCCGTTTACCTTGCCGTCCAGCACGTCGCGCTGGGCGCCTGCGAACTGCTCCAGGGTGCCTATGTCCTCCCAGTAGTCGTCGGTGACGTAGCCGAAGAGCGGGCGGCCCTCGTCGAGGAGTTTGGGGAAGAGCTCCTTGGAGAAGTCGTACTCACCATCTTCGGGGTCGGGGATCTCGCCCATCACCGAGGGCTCCAGGAGGTAGATGCCGGTGTTCACGGTGTCGGAGAAGACCTGGCCCCACGCCGGCTTCTCCAAGAAGCGCGAGATCCTGCCGTCCTCCTCGGTTATGACGATGCCGAAGTCCAGCGGGTTCTCGACGCTTTTCAAGACCATGGTGGCCTCGGAGCCCTTCTGCTCGTGGAACCGGGCGAGGCGGCTGAGGTCTGCGTCGGTAAGGGCGTCGCCGCTTATGATGAGCAGCCTCTCGCCTTGTAGGCCGAGTTGTTGCTCGGCCATCTTCACGGAGCCCGCGGTCCCTGCGGGCGCGTCCTCGACGGAGTAGCCGATGTTCACGCCCCACCCCGAGCCGTCGCCAAAGTAGTCCCTGATCTCATCTGGCAAGAACTGCAGCGTAACCGCGATGTCCGTGAAGCCGTGGCGCCCCAGGAGCCCGACGATGTGCTCCATGCAGGGCAGGTTCACGATGGGGATCATCGGCTTTGGCTGGTCGCTCGTGAGGGGCCTCAGCCGCGTGCCCTGCCCCCCTGCCATGATCACGGCCTTCATCGGGTCGCTCCGCTGACGGCCGCTTCGCGGCCGGGGTGTAGGGAGTAGGGAGTAGGGAGTAGAAAGTTCGGCGTGCGAAACTGGGATCCCGTACCCCTCGGGCCTGTGGAGGCCGACTCCTGGTGGTGGTGATCTAACGTAGTCGGTGTGAGGTGCTTGAACCTCACCGACGCGTCGGGCATATCTTCTCCTTTTGCTCTGACGGCTTCCCCTCTCAGTGGCGCATCGTCCTGCCGCCGACCTTTTTCCCTCTATGAGTCTATCAGCGCATGGCGGCTCTTGGACCGACTCGGTATGACTTGCTGAAGTGCTGACCGGCCGCAATGGTGAAGTGCTGAAATGCCGATCTACCTGCTGCTCTTGACGCGTATCCTGACGCTGACGCCCCAGAGGTCGTAGCGGTCCCTGAGGGCGTTCTCTATGTAGCGGAGGTAGCTATCGGGGAGGTCTTTGGGCCTGTTGGCGAAGAGCGTAAACCGCGGGGGGGCGCTACCGGTCTGGGTGGCGTAGCGGACCTTGACGCCCCTCGGCGGCGCGCTGCGCGCGACCACCTCGCCGACGAACTCGGCGACCTCGTGCGTCGGTATTCGGAGCCTGTAGGCCCGCCCTATTCCGGCCGCGAAGGGCAGGACGCCGTCAACCCCGGCTCCCGTGAGTGCGGAGATGCGCAGGGAGGGCGGCTTGAGGTCGGTGAGGCGGGCGAAGATGGAGCCCTCTATCTCCCGCAAGCGCTCCGCGGAGACGAGGTCGCGCTTGTTGAGCAGGACCCCGCACGAGGAGCCGGCGTCCTCGATGTCGCGCGCGATCCTGAGGTCCCCCGCAACGACACCATCGACGGCATCCACGAGAAGCAGCGAGACGTCCGAGCGCCGGATGGCTTCGGAGGTGCGCAAGGATGAGTAGTAGGGCACGCCCCGCGCCCTTCTGGCGCCCTTGCTCACCCCGGCGGTGTCGAGCAGGAGGTAGCGCTCCACCCCACCGTCCACCCCTATCTCGACCTCCCCGGCGACGGCGTCCGTGGTGGTGCCGGCCTCCTCGGAGACGACGGCGCGCTCCGCCCCGAGGAGCCGGTTGAGTAGCGTGCTCTTGCCGACGTTGGGCCTGCCGACGATGGCGAGCCTCGGCAACTCCTCTTCGTCGTCCGGCTCGTATTCCGGAAGCAGCGAGACGACCACGTCGAGGAGGTCGCCGACGCCGAGGCCGTGGATGGCGGAGATCGCATGCGGCTCGCCCTCGCCAAGCGAATAAAACCTGTGACGTTCGGTGTCGTCGGCCGGGTTGTCCAGCTTGTTGACGGCGAGCACGGCCTTGGCGTGTGCGCGCCTGAGCTCGCGCGCTATGGTCCCGTCGGCCTCCGTGGGCCCGAGGCGGGCGTCGGTGAGGTGCAAAACCACGTCGGCCTCCTCGACGGCGACCCTGGCCTGCAGCGTGACGAGCGCCTCAAGGCCCACCTTAGCGCCCGGCTCCATCCCGCCCGTGTCCACCAGCGTGAACTCCCTGCCCGCCCACTCGGCCCTGTTGTACGCCCTGTCGCGCGTGGTGCCCGGTCTCTCGGAGACCACGGCGCCGCGGCGGCGCATTATCCTGTTCACCAGCGAGCTCTTGCCGACGTTTGGCGCCCCCACAACGGCGACGACGGGAAGCCGCCTCACCTGAGCCCATCCTTCCCTGGCAACGCGTAGATGGTGCGCATGATCTCCTCCGCCGCAGCCCGGTACGCCGCCCCACCCCGCAACTTCGGATCGAGCTGTATGGGCTCGCCGACAAATATATGCAGCCGCTCGCCGCGCAGCCTGTCCAGTAATCCCGGCAGCTTTCCGACGTGGACGGGCAGCACGGGCGCGTTGCCCCGGGACGCGAGCACGACGACCCCGCTCCTGGCCTGCTTGGAGGCCTCCTCGCCCCTGTGGGTGCCCTCGGGGAAGATCCCCAAAGCCCACCCTTCGGCAAGGTACGCGATGGCCGCTCGTATGGCTCCCCTTCCCCCGCCCTCGCGGTCCACGGGGAAGGACCCGATGAACCGGAAGAAGGCCCGGAAGGGGAAGACGAAGAGCTCCTTTTTGGCCATCCACTGCACGCGCCTGGGCACAGCCACGCAGACAAGTACGGGGTCAGCATACTGTCCATGGTTGGAGGCGACGACGAGCGGCCCCTCCGCCGGCACTTTATCTCCCCCCCCGTGCAGGGTGTAGCCGAAGAGGAGCTTACAAAGCACGATCATGGTCCGCCGGAAGAGGATGTACCTCGGGGACATCTCGCCCGGAGTCCGCCTTCCCCCGAAGATCCGCATTACCCCCTCAGGATCTCTTTCCAAGGCCCTCGGCGAGATCGAAGACCTCCGAGATGACCTCTTCGAGGCTGAGGGAGGTGGTGTCCAACACCACGGCGTCCTCGGCGGGCTTCAAGGGCGAGACTTCCCGCTCGGAGTCCTGCCTATCCCGCCTGGCGATGGCGGCCCTGATCCTGTCCAGCTCCCCTTCCCTGCCAGTCTGACTCGCCCGGCGCCGCGCCCGCTCCTCGGGAGCGGCAGAGAGGTAAACCTTTAGCTCAGCGTTAGGAAGGACGACGGTGCCGATGTCCCTCCCCTCGACGACGGCGCCGCCCCGCCCTCTCGCGTCGTCGGCTGCGGCCCGCTGGACTGGCAGCAAGACCTCCCTGAGCTCGGGGTGCGCCGACACCTTCGAGGCGGCGGCCGAGACCTCGGGTGTGCGCAAATCGGGCTCGGAGACCCTCGTCCCGTCGATGCTGGCCCCGTCGGGGTCGAGCTCGACCCTGCGGGCGAGAAAAGCGAGCCCAGCTCCGTCCTCGACGTCGACGTTCTCGCGCAGGGCCAGGAGCGCGACCGCCCTGTAGGCGGCGCCCGTGTTGAGGTTGACCACCCCGAGGCGGCCCGCGACGGCCCGCGCGACCGAGCTCTTCCCGCTCCCAGCAGGCCCGTCTATGGCTACGAGGATTCCTCCCATCGGGGAGAGAGTATAGCCGAAAGCCCGCCCCCTACCGCAGATCCCCAAGCCGTACGAAAAAGTCAGGGAACGTCTTGGTCACGCACCCGGGGTCCAGAATCCTTATCCCGGGAACCACAAGCCCCGTCACAGCAAACGCCATCGCCATCCTGTGATCCCCGTACGTCCGTATGGCCGCAGGTCGTGGCTTCTGAGGTATTATGCGTATAGAGGAGGAGGTCTGGTGGGTGGTGAGGCCGAGGCGGTGGAGTTCTGTTGAGAGGGCCGAGAGGCGATCGGTCTCCTGGAGGCGGGTGTGGGCGACGTTTCGTATGGTGGTTGGGTTTTGGGCGAAGGGCGCTATAGCGGCCAGGGTCATCATGGTATCTGAGAAGGCGTTCATGTCTACGTCGACGCCACGGAGGCGGTTGGGGCCGTTCACTTTGACGGAGTCGGCGGTTGTTTGGACTTCGCAGCCCATATCCTGGAGGACTTCGGCGAAGCGGAGGTCGCCCTGGGGGGAGGAGGAGCCGAGGCCGGGGATCTCTACGCTTCCGCCGGTGACGGCAGCGGCTGCCATAAAGTAGGAAGCCGCGGAGGCGTCGGGTTCTACGCTGTATTGGAGGGGTTTGTAGACGGCGGGCCTTACGGAGAAGTGGTCCTTTGCTTCCCTGACGATTACGCCGAAGGCGCGCATTACGGAGATGGTGATGCCGATGTAGGGCCACTGCTCTCTGCCAGTGACGCGCAGCGTGACAGGTGTATCGGCGTAGGGCGCGGCCATCAGCAGGCCGCTCACGAACTGGCTGCTCCTGATCCCCGAGATGCTTGCAGTTCCGCCGCGGATGCCGCCGCCCAGGATCTTCAGGGGGAACCTCTCGCTTTCGCCAAGGTACTCCACGGCGGCCCCGAGGCGGCGCATGCCGTCCACCAGGTCCGAGACGGGGCGCTCGCGCATCCTGGGGACGCCGTCTACGGTGTAAGGTCCGGGGCCGAGGGAGAGCACGGGCGGCAGGAAGCGGGCCACGGTGCCGGCGTTGCCCACGAAGAGGTCTACGCCGGAGGCGGGGATCTCGCCCCTTAGACCCTCCACGCGGACCTCTTCCCCGTCGCCCTCGGCGGTGATGCCGATGCCCAGCCGGACAAGCGCGTCCATGAGCCAGAAAGAATCGTCCGAGAAGAGCGGGTTCTCTATGGTGGATAGCCCGTCGGCGAGGGCGGCTACGAGCAGCGCGCGGTTGGTGACGCTCTTGGAGCCGGGAACGCGGACGGTCGCATCGGGGGGTTTGTCCAGGGGTGTGATCTCCAGCTCTTCCGGGAAATCGCCCCGCACGTCGTCTACCGAGAAGTCCACGCCTGGCACGCCGGCGACGCGGTTCACCGCAGGGCCCCCAGCTCCTCTGGCGTCAGAGAGCGGTACTCGCCCTCTGGGAGGTCGCCCAAGACGATGGGGCCCACGCGGAACCTGTGCAGAGAGAGTAGGCGCAGGCCAACCGCCGCGCAGGCCCTGCGTATTATGCGGTTACGGCCCTCGTGGATGGTCAGATCGAGGGTTGTTGTGCTGGGGTTGCGGACGAGGTTGGACACTTCCGGGGAGTGCATCCTGCCGTCTTCGAGGGTCGGGCCCGCGGCCAGAGCGCCGATGGCCCTGTCGGAGACGGGGTTTTTCAGGGTGAGATGGTAGTGTTTTTCGATCTCCGAGGAGGGGTGCGTAATGCGGTGGGCGAGGTCGCCGTCGTTGGTGAGGAGGATCAGGCCCGTCGTATTCAGGTCGAGGCGGCCGGCGGGGACGAGGCCCGGCACGTCGGGCATCAGGTCGGCGATGGTCTTGCGGCCGCGGTCGTCTCTTGTGGTCGTCAGGAAGCCTGAGGGCTTGTTCAGGGCGAGGTAGACGTGGGAGTCGGGCAGGCGGACGGGGTTGCCGTCGAGCGAAACCTC
Organism: Actinomycetota bacterium; assembly: GCA_046734875.1. Classification (GTDB taxonomy): domain Bacteria; phylum Actinomycetota; class Rubrobacteria; order Rubrobacterales; family Rubrobacteraceae; genus Rubrobacter_D. The sequence continues at coordinate 22,881 of JBKPSF010000087.1, forward strand.
GTCGTGGGGCGTCACCGTCGCGCCGAGCGTAGCCGTCTCGCCGTTTACCGTAACGCGGCCGGCCAGTATCGGGGCCTCCGCCTTGCGGCGGGAGGGTGCCGCACCTGCCCTGGCCAGGAACGCCTGAAGGCGCACTACGAGGATTCTCCGCCGGCCTCGGCGCTAGAGGTCAGGCGTTCGTGGACGCGGGAGAGCTCCTCCGGCGTGACGAGCGCATCGAGGGGCGGGAAGTCGTGAGTGGAAGAGCTGCCGGTCGCGGCCAGGAACTCGTCCGTAACGGCCAGGAGGGCTGGCGAGCCCGGGGCTTCGTGGTCCGTGCCGACCTCGACGAGGAGGTTGCGTTCCAGGAGGGTCCTGATCACCGCGTCTGAGTTGACGCCGCGCACGCGGGAGACGGCGCCGCGCGTCAGCGGGCCGAGGTAGAGCGCGCAGGCAAGGACCTCGTGGGCCGCGTTCGAGAGCGGCGCCGGACGGGCCTCCTCGCGGAAGCGTTCGATCGCACCCGAGCATGCTGGGTTCGTCGAGAACAGGTAGCCGCCAGCCACGTTCCTGAGCACGATGCCCGAGGTCTCGGGGGCGTAGCGGTCCATCAGGGTCTCCAGCGCCGCCGCCATCTCGTCCTTAGAAAGTCCCGTCGCCGAGCTCAGGTCGGCGGGACTTATGGGGCGGGAGCTCACCAGGAGGACGGCTTCGATCAGGTGCTCAGCCCTCGGCCTCTGCGTCATACTGTCGGCTCCAGGGTAAGCGGTCCCAGGGGTTCCGTCTGGGCGAGCCTCAGGCCGCCTTCCTGGGCGAGAGAGAGGGCGGCGGCGAAGGCCACGGCCCTGTTCAGGCGGTCCATGTCCCTTGTCAGGATCTCGTAGGAGATCGGTCCCTTGGCGAGGGCCGCGCGGATAACGCCGGCCAGCTCCTGGAGGGTTACCGTGATCGGCCCCAGGTGCCTGACGGGGGGTTCTATCAGCCTGGAGAACGCCCGCCGCGCGGCGAGCGTGACGCGGTCGGGTTGTACGCGCAGGAGGCCTGGCCTCGGGGGGACGGTGTGGGCCGAGGGGTAGTGGCCCGCGTTGGACGCGAAGCTCTCGCGCAAACTCTCGGCGGCGCGCCGGATCTTCAAGTACACCGTGAGCCTCTCGGCGAGCTCCCCGGGCGAGAGGGGCTCGTCTTCGGGGCCTTCCGACTCGGCGTCTATGGCGGGAGAGAGCGTGCGGCTCTTCAGGAGGACGAGGGCCGAGGCCGAGCCCGCGAAGTCCGTGTCGCGTTCCAGGCCGTTCGTGGCGTTCTGTTCCCTCGCCCCCACGTAAGACTCGACGAGCTCTCGCAGGGGGACCTCGAAGATCTCCAGCTCGTCTTTCAGGATAAGGGCCAGAAGCCACTCGTAGGGGCCGGAGTAGACGTCGAGCTCGACGGTGAAGTCCGAGAGCGAGCGTCCCTCGAAGGTCATCTGGCCTCCGAGTGGAGCGGCAGGACGGAGGAGAGTTCGTTGTACTCCATGCCCGTGGCGCGGGCGAGCACGGGGTCGACGACCCTTCTCTCGGCGACGACGACGCCGCCCGCGAGCCCCTCGTCGGCGGCCAGGGCGTCGGGGAGACCGACGCCGGCGATCCGGCGGACTATAGGCAGGAGGGCGTTGCTAAGTGCCCTCGTCGCCGTGACGGGCACCGCGGCTGGCACGTTCTTCACGCAGTAGTGCGTGACGCCGTACTCGACGAAGGTGGGGTCGGTTAGGGTGGTGGGGCGGGAGGTTTCCACGCAGCCCCCGTAGTCCACGTCGACGTCCACGATAACGCTCCCCTCTTTCATCTCGGAGACCGTCTCGCGGTCGACGAGGGCGGGCGTACGGGCACCGACCACCTGGACCGCGCCTATGAGGAGGTCCGAGCGTAGGACGGCGTCCCTTATGCCGAGGCTGCTCGCCGCCAGGGTCGTCACGCCCGGCAGACGGGCCTCTTCGAGGCGCCGGAGCCGGCCCAGGTCCCTGTCTATGACCACCACCGAGGCCCCCAGGCCGCTCGCCACCCTCGCCGCGCCAGATCCCACGATGCCGCACCCGAGGATGACCACGCGGCCAGGCCTCACGCCGGTAGAGCCGCCCAGCAGGATGCCGCGTCCCCCGGAGGGGCGTTGCAGGTGGTGGGCGCCGATCTGCGGGGTGAGACGGCCGGCGATCTCGCTCATCGGCGTGAGCACCGGAAGGCCGCCGCGCCCGTCCCGGATCGTCTCCATCGCGAAGGCCACGCATCGGGAGTCGAGCAGCGCGTCCATCAGGTTGGGGTTCACCGGCAAGGAGAGGAAGGAGAGCAGGATCAGATCTTCCTTCAAGTATGCGAACTCTTGCTCCACAGGCCCGTAGACCTTGACGACCACTTCCGAGTCGTCGTAGAGCTTTCCCGGCTCATCGACGAGCCGGGCGCCGGCCCCCTCGTACTCGGCGTCGGCGATGCTCGAGGCCTCCCCCGCCCCGGCTTCGACAAAGACCCTGTGGCCGGCCCGGGTCAGCTCGTGCACGGCGTGCGGGGCCAACGAGACCCTGCTCTCCCCAGGCGTTCTCTCTTTGGGCACCCCGATCCTCATCAGTCGTTAACCCCGAAGCTCATGCCCCTAAAGGTAACCCGGATCTTCCGCGCGGGCCAACCTCAGGCCATCCTGTACGCGTGGTGTCCACAGATAAAGTCTCGTAGTTCCCGCTCTGCCCCGCAGGTTCCGAGGCCGATCTCACCCTCCCCGAGCGGCGTCCACGTGGGCGCGAACCGCACAGGGAAGCCGACCTCGCAAACGTCCAGAGCGAGGGCCTGTAACGCCACGGCGGGCGCGGGACGCACGGGCGCCACGCGGGCGGCCCTGCTCTCGAGGACGGCGTCGGAGAGCGCAGCGGCGGTCGTAAGAGCGCGCAGGATGGTATCGAGCGCAGAGCCGAGGTCATCCTCGGAGAGGGCCAGGATCTCGCCCAGGATCTCACGCCGGTTCTCGCAAAGATCGTCTGTTTCGACTATGGAGCAGCGCGCGCCAGCGGGTAGGGTTCGGAGCGTGGGCTCCCTGGGTACGTCTTCGGCGCTCCCCCAGGAGAGCGTGGCTGAGAACTCTATAAGGCCCGCGCATCGCGTGGCGACGATGCCCGCGGTATCGCCGGTCGGTCGCACGGCCGCGAGTTTCGTCCCGAGCAAGCCCCGCGCCTCTTGCGGCTCCGTCAGCGGGCTGCCGTCTCTTCCACGTCGGCGGTTTCTGCGAGGGCTTCCTTGCACGCCCCGACGAAGCCGTAGAACAGGGGGTGGGGACGCAAAGGCCGGCTCTTGAACTCGGGGTGGAACTGGCTCCCTATAAAGAACGGGTGGTCTGCTACCTCCGCGATCTCCACCAGCCTGCCGTCCGGGGAGGTGCCGGAGAAGACCATCCCTGCGTTCTCCAGGGCGTCCCTGTAGGCGTTGTTCACCTCGTAGCGGTGGCGGTGGCGTTCGCCGACCAGTTCCGCGCCGTAGACCTCCTCGGCCAGGGTGCCTGGCAAGATCTCGCACGGCCAGTGGCCCAGGCGCATCGTGCCGCCCATCTCGACCCCGACCTGGTCTGGCATGATGTCTATCACCGGGTGCGGCGTGTCCTGCTCGAACTCGGTGGAGTTCGCCATCTCCAGCCCGGCCACGTTGCGGGCGAACTCGATCACCTCTATCTGCAAACCCAGGCACAGCCCAAGATAGGGCGTACCCGTCTCCCTGGCGTAGCGGGCGGCCTCGATCTTGCCCTCTGCGCCCCTGTGCCCGAAACCGGGCAACACCAGCACGCCGTCAACGCCCCCAAGTCGCTCCTCCGTGGAGGCACGGTCAACGAGCTGCTCGGAGTCAACCCAGTCGAGCTCGACCTTCAGGTCGTGGGCCCCGCCGGCGTGGGCCAGGGCCTCGACGACGGAGAGGTAGGCGTCCTGCAGCTTTATGTACTTCCCGATGATGGCCACGCGCACCCTGCGGCGTGCCTCCAGCATGCGCGAGACCAGGCGCCGCCACTCCCCGAGGTCCGCGTGGGGGGCGTCGAGGCCCAGCTTCTCCATTACCAGGTCGTCGAGGCCCTCGTCGTGCAAACTCAGAGGGATCGCGTACAGGTTCGGGGCGTCTTCGGCGGCGATCACCGAGTCCAGTTCGGTGTCCGCGAAGAGCGCGATCTTCTTTCTTATGTCGTCGCTTATGGGCCTGTCGGCGCGGCAGATCAGGACGTCGGGGCTAATGCCGATCTCGCGCAGCCTCTGCGCGGAGTGCTGGGTGGGCTTGGTCTTGAGCTCCCCGGCGGCCTCGATGTAGGGCACGTAGGAGACGTGCACGTAGAGCACGTTCTTGCGCCCCACGTCGTTTCGGAACTGCCTTATGGCCTCCAGAAACGGCAGGCTCTCGATGTCGCCTACGGTGCCGCCTATCTCGGTTATGACGACGTCCTTATCCTGCCCGAGGCGCCCTATACGGTTCTTGATCTCGTTGGTTATGTGCGGGATAACCTGCACGGTGGCCCCGAGGTAATCTCCCCTCCTCTCCCTGGAGATGACCTCCCAGTAGACGCTCCCCGTGGTCACGTTGGAGAGCCTGCCCAGGTTCTCGTCGAGGAATCGTTCGTAGTGGCCGAGGTCGAGGTCCGTCTCCGCCCCGTCTTCGGTGACGAAGACCTCCCCGTGCTGGTAGGGGTTCATGGTCCCGGGGTCCACGTTTATGTAGGGGTCGAACTTCTGCAGCACCACCCGAAAGCCACGGCTCTTCAAGAGCATCCCAAGGGCAGCGGCGCTCGTGCCCTTGCCTATCGACGAGACGACGCCGCCAGTCACGAACACATACTTGGTCTCGCTCATCTACACCCCCGAAGAAAAGGAACCGAATGGACACCCCAACCTTCTGTGCGAGTCGGGGAAGAGAACAGGGCGGTGAGGCGCGGGATCTTCGCTTCCCGCAAACTTCTCGGCCAGCGCACCTGCATGGACCTCTATCATACGACGTTCGGGACGAAAAGGAAATAGGAGGAGGGCGATATTCGGCGGCCTTGACGCTGATAGTGTCAAGATTTATCGTGCCGCCACGATTGTTTCTTGAGAAGGAGGCTCTATGACCGAAGCAGAGGTTGAAGGCGCGAGGGAGCGTCGCGAGGAGCTCGACGGGGAAGCTTTGCTCGAAGCCTACCGCACGATGCGTACCATCAGGGACTTCGAGGAGCGGCTGCACACGGAGTTCGCGACCGGCGAGATCCCCGGCTTCGTGCACCTGTACGCCGGGGAGGAGGCCATAGCCACGGGCTTCATGGCACACCTCGACGAAAACGACTACGTCGCCTCCACGCACCGCGGGCACGGCCACTCCATCGCCAAGGGCTGCGACGTCAAGGGGATGATGCTCGAGATCTACGGCAGGGACGCAGGGATTTGCCGGGGCAAGGGCGGCTCGATGCACATCGCCGACCTGGACAAAGGCATGCTAGGCGCCAACGGCATCGTCGGCGGCGGCCCGCCCCTCGTGTGCGGGGTCGGCCTCTCGGCGAAGGTGCGCGGCACGAACCAGGTCGCCGTCTCCTTCACCGGCGACGGCGGCGCCAACCAGGGCACTTTCCTGGAGAGTTTGAACCTCGCCAGCGCGTGGGAGCTGCCGGTGATCTTCGTGATAGAGAACAACGGCTACGCCGAGGCGACCGCCCAGGCGTTCTCCAGCAAGGGCATCGACATCGCCACGAGGGCCGACGGCTTCTCCATGCCCGGCGTAACCGTGGACGGCCACGACTTCTTCGCGGTCTATGAGGCAGCTGGCGAGGCCATAAGGCGGGCGCGCGAGGGAGGCGGCCCCTCGCTCATCGAGTGCAGGGTAAACCGCTACTTCGGCCACTTCGAGGGCGATGCACAGACCTACCGCGCCGAGAACGAGGTCGAGAACATCCGCAACGAGAAGGATTGCCTGATGCTCTTCCGCAAACGCGTCAAGCAGGCTGGCCTCGTCGAAGAGGAGGCGCTAGACAACATAGACACAGAGGTCGAGAACCTCATAGACGAGGCCGTAACAGAGGCCAAGGCCGCAGAAGACCCCTCCCGGGACCGGCTGCTCGCGGACGTCTACGTCTCATACTAAAGGTCAGGTCGCCGGGCGGCCGTTCGCGCCGACCGGCGTCTTCCATCGAAGGAGGAACATCTTGGCGCGCAGCATCACGTTTATGGACGCGATCAACGAGGCCTTGCGGCAGGAGATGGAGCGGGACGAGACCGTCGTCGTCTTCGGCGAAGACGTCCGCGGCGGCGCGGGCGCAGGGGGCGAGGACGATGCCTGGGGTGGCGTCATGGGGGTAACCAAAGGGCTAGCCCCCGACTTCCCCGACCGCGTAATAGACACCCCCATCAGCGAGTCCGCGTTTATCGGGGCGGCGGCGGGGGCCGCCTGCTCTGGTCTCAGGCCCGTCGCAGAGCTCATGTTCGTGGACTTCTTCGGCGTATGCATGGACCAGATCTACAACCAGGCAGCGAAGTTCCGGTACATGTTCGGCGGCAAGGCCAAGACCCCCATGGTCATCCGCACCATGTACGGGGCCGGCATCCGGGCGGCGAGCCAGCACTCGCAGAGCCTCTATCCCATCTTCACCCACATCCCTGGTCTCAAGGTCGTGGTACCAAGCAACCCTTACGACGCCAAGGGGCTCCTGATCTCCTCCATCCGCGACGACGACCCCGTGATCTTCTTCGAGAACAAGGTCCTCTACGCGGTGGAGGGCGAGGTCCCCGAGGAGTCCTACGCGGTACCTCTAGGCGAGGCCGAGTTCGTCCGCGAGGGCGAGGACGTTACCATCGTCGCCATTGGTCGCATGGTCTCGATAGCCGAGCAGGCGGCGGCATCACTGGCCGACGACGGGATAGAGTGTGAGATCGTGGACCCCAGGACCACCTCGCCCCTCGACACCGACACGATCTACGAGAGCGTCGAGAACACGGGTCGCCTGGTCGTCGTGGACGAGGCCAACCCGCGCTGCAGCATGGCCACCGACATCGCGGCCCTCGTGGCCCAGGACTGCTTCGACGACCTCGAGGCTGCGCCCAAGATGGTAACGGCGCCGCACACCCCACCACCGTTCAGTCCGACGCTCGAGGATCTCTACGTGCCCGACCCCGAGCGGGTCGCCGAGGCCGTGCGCGAGGTCACGGGAGCGGGCGCGCGGGCATGAGCGAGGCGCCCGAAATCAGCAAGCTCGGGATGCCCAAGTGGGGCCTCTCGATGACCGAGGGAACGGTCGTCGAATGGCTTGTCGATGAGGGAACCGAGCTCAAGGGCGGCGACGAGGTCGTCGAGGTCGAGTCCGAGAAGATAAACAACGCCGTCGAGACCCCGGCGGAGGGCATCCTGCGTCGTCGGGTCGCCGAGGAGGGCGACGTCGTCGCCGTGGGAGGCCTGCTGGGCGTGATAGCGCCGGCCGAAGTCCCCGACGAGGAGATAGATTCCTTTGTCGAGGAGTTCCAGGCAAGCTTCGACCCCGAGGAGGCCGCGGAAGAGGCCGCCGGTCCCCAGCCAGAGACGGTCGAACTGCCAGACGGCAGAAATTTGCAGTACCTCAAGGTCGGGGAGGGCGGGGGGGCGCCCCTCCTGTTGCTGCACGGTTTCGGCGGGGACATAAACATCTGGATCTTCAACCAGGAGGCCCTCTCCGAAGCCCCGCGCACCGTCTACGCCCTCGATATGCCGGGCCACGGCGGCTCCTCCAAAGACGTAGGTGCGGGCGACCTCCAGTCGTTCGTCGACGCGGTCGCCGGCTTTATGGACAGCCAGGACATAGGAAAGGCGCACGTCTTCGGGCACTCCATGGGAGGGGCCGTCGCGGCGTCGCTCGCCGTAGAACACCCGGAGCGGGTCGAGTCGCTGGCCTTCATCGCCAGCGCCGGCCTCGGGGATGAGATCAACGGCGACTACATCGAGGGCTTTATCGCGGCGAACCGCCGCAGGCAGATGAAGAACGTCCTTGGCCTCCTCTTCTCCGACCCCGACCTCGTGACGCGCCGGCTCGTGAACGACGAGCTGCGCTTCAAGCGTATGGACGGCGTGGACGAGGCCCTGCGCAAGACCGCGGACAAGCTGTTTCCCGATGGCAGGCAGGCGGACGCCCCAGATCTCTCCGGCGTCGGGGCGCCGATCCTCGTGATCTGGGGCGAAGACGACCAGGTTATCCCGGTCTCACATTCGGAGAACGCCCCGCAGCACGCCCGCGTCGAGGTCCTTGAAAAGACTGGGCATATGCCCCAGATGGAGGCCTCGGGTCGCACGAATCGCCTGATCGGGGAGTTCCTCGACAACCAGGACTAGAGATGGCTCGAGGGGGAACGCGGCGCCGACCGTCGGCGTAATAGCCAACCCTGCCTCGGGCAGGGACATCCGGAGGCTCGTCTCGGGGGCCTCCGTCTTCGACAACGCCGAGAAGGGCAACATGGTCTACCGCCTCATGGTGGGCCTCGCCGCCGTCGGAGTCGAGCACGTCTTGATGATGCCGGCCGCGAGCGGACTCTACGACAGCCTGGAGCGGACGTTGAGGGCAGCCTCCTCGGCCGGCGAGAGGCGCCCACTACCACGACTGGAGCTTGTCGAGATGACCATCAGGCACGCCGCCAGCGACACCGTGGACGCCCTCGCAGCTATGGAGCGTCGCGGCGTGGCCGTCGTCGTGGTCCTGGGCGGCGACGGGACGAACCGCATCGTCGCGCGCCACAGCGACGCGGACCTCCCGCTCTGCGCCCTATCGACCGGCACGAACAACGCCTTCCCCGAGATGCGCGAAGCAACTGTGGCAGGCATGGCCGCCGGGCTCGTGGCGAGGCGCCGGATCGGTGAAGAGGCCTTGCGACGAGAGAAGATCCTGCGCGTCGACGTGAACGGGGAAATGAACAAGGACTGCGCCCTCGTTGACGTGGCCGTGAACTCGGAGCGCTTCGTCGGGGCCCGCGCTCTGTGGCGCCCGCGCGAGATCTCGGAGGTGGTGGTATCCTCGGCCCGTCCAGACGCGGTCGGCCTCTCCTCCATCGCAGGGCTCCTCGAGCCCACGGTCCAGGACGGCCTCCACATCCGCCTAGTACCACCGGACGTGGCGCGGACCGTCCTGACCGTCCCACTCGCCCCTGGCCTCGTCGTCCCCGTCGGGGTGGAGGAAGTGAACCGGTTAGAACCCGGCGAGGCCGTCGCGCTCGCGCCCGGCGCCGGGAGCATCGCGCTGGACGGCGAACGGGAGATCGAAGTAGGACCCTCAGACGAAATCGAGGTACGCCTTGATCCCAATGGCCCACTTACGATCGACATCGAAGAAGCGATGCGCCAGGCCGCTAGACGCGGCCTGTTGAACGGTACCCTGCCTTGAATGGCCCCAGGGCGCGCGGGGATCCCAGCGGTCCTCCTACACAGCGTGTCTAGCTTCCGCCGACGAGGAGCTCGGAGGCGTGGGCGAGGGAGGCCTCATCGATGCGGCCCGAAAGCATGCGGGCGAGCTCCCTGCGGCGCTCCTCGCCCTCGATGCGGTTTATGCGCGTGATGGTGCGCCCCCCCGCCTCCTCTTTGGAAACGACGACGTGCGTGCCAGCTTCCGAAGCTATCTGCGGCAGGTGGGTGATCGTCAGGACCTGATTGCGATTTCCGAGCTCCCTGAGCTTGGCCCCGACCGCCGTCGCGGTCTCGCCGCCTATCCCCGCGTCCACCTCGTCGAAGACGTAGGTGGCACCCGGTTCTATGGTCTCCTGGGCGAGCCTGATGGCGAGCATGATCCTGGAGAGCTCGCCGCCCGAGGCGTAACGCCTTACCGGCAACTCGGGCTCGCCGGGGTTGGGCTGTATCATGAACTCCACCCTCTCCACCCCGGAAGGCCCGGCCTCGACGGGCACGAGCTCGGTCTTGAACGTGGTCTTGCCTAGATTCAGGTCACCGAGGTTCTCCTGCACCCTCCTGGACAACTCGCCCGCAGCGGCCTCTCTGCCCGCCGTCAACTTCGCCGCCAGCTCCCCGAGACGCCGCTCGCCCTCGGCGAGCCGCCCTTCGAGATCTGCGGTTTCCTCGTCCAGGTTCTCCAGCCGCGAGAGCCGCGCCCTGGACTCCTCCAGATAACCTTCGACGTCCCCGTACTTCCTCTCCAGGGCCCGCATGGCGGCCAGCCTGTCCTCGACCACCTGCAGACGATTGGGGTCGGCCTCCAACTCGTCCACGTAAGATCTCAGCTCGTAGAGCACGTCCTCGAGCTCCGCCGAGAGCCCGCCGATGCGCTCCAGAAGCCCTCTGAGGCTGCCGTCGAAAGCCGCTGCCGCTTCCAAGTCGGAGGCGGCGCTGCCGAGGGCGTCTATGGCACCAGTGCCCTCCTCGGAGGAGAGAGCGGCGGTCGCCGCCGTGGTCGCCCGCAGGAGGTCGGTCACGTTCCTGAGCCGGTCGCGTTCGCGGGCGAGCTCGTCGAGCTCATGTGAATCGTAGCCGGCGGCCTCGAGCTCGGAGACCTGGTAGCGCAGGAAGTCTATCTCCCTCAGCCGCGCCTCTGAGGTCGATCTTATGTCTTCGAGCTCTTTCCGATCTCTCTCCACCGCCCGCCAGAGGGATTCGTGCTCCCTTTTCGCTTCGGCGGCGTCGAGGAAATCGTCCAGGATAGCGAGTTGTTCTGCGGGTTCTGTGAGGCGGGTTTGCTCGCGCTGGCCGTGGTAGGAGACGAGGCGTTCGCCGAGGGAGGCGAGCGCCCGCACGGGGACGGAGACCCCGCCGACAAAGCAGCGGGAGCGGCCCTCCCCAGTCAGCGTCCGCCTTAGTACCAGATCCTCTTCCGTCTCAACCTCCTCGGCGAGGTCGCCCAAAGCCTCGGCCAGGATGCGGGGGGCGGCCTCGTTTGGGAGGACGAAGGTGCCTTCCACGGTCGCCCGCCGGGCGCCGGCGCGGACGGTTTCCGAGCGGGATCGGGCGCCGAGGAGCAGTTGCAGGGCGGTCGCGAGGAGCGTCTTGCCCGCGCCGGTCTCGCCCGTTATGGCGTTCAGGCCGCCGGAGAGTTCCAGGGTCGCCTCTTCTATGAGGGCGACGTTCTCGACGGAGAGCTCGGTAAGCATTACAGGAACGTCCTCCTGACCGCCCGCCACCAGCTCCAGCCGTCCGTGCGCCCGATCTTGATGCTCTCGTGGGAGAGCCGGATCTCGACCTTCCCGCCGGCGGGGATCTCCCGCGGTTCGGCCCCGTCGAGCGAGAGGAGCGCCTCCCTGTCGGCGAGCTCGAGCCTGGCTACCTGGTCGACCCCGAGCACGAGCGGGCGGCTGACGAGGGCGTGCGGCGCGATGGGAACCAGCACGTAACAGCCAGCGTCCCCAGAGATGATCGGGCCCCCCGCAGAGAGCGCGTAGGCCGTCGAGCCGAGCGGCGTGGCCGCGATAAAGCCGTCGCACCTGAAGGCGAAGAGCTCCTCCCCCCCGATGGACACGTCGACCGAGATGAGCTGGTGGGGACGCTTCTTGATGAGCACGGCGTCGTTGGCAGCCAAGCTCGGCTCCTCGCCCCCGGCCCGCACGTCGAGCATCCTGTACTCCTGCACCTCCAGACCGTCGCCGAGCACCTGCTCGACCCCGGCTTCGAGCTCCTCGGGAAGCATCCCCGACATAAAGCCGACCTTGCCGAGGTTCACCCCGAGGAGGACCCGGCCAGGGTACATCCTCGACGCCCTTAGCATCGTCCCGTCGCCGCCCAGCACGAACACGAGATCCATCTCGGCGTCGCCGTCGGCCTGGTCGTCGCTCCTGACGTCGGCGACCACGACGCCGTTCTTCTCCAAAACCGCCATCAGCCGCTCCACGTAGCCGTCGCTCACCCTCGGGTTGGCGACGATGCCCACGCGACGGATCGCATCGGCCCCCACGTCCTCAGCCACCGACCACCTCCCCGACGCGCGACCCGTCCAGGCCAGACCCCGCCCCCCGAACCAGGTGAACGGGGTACTCCACGTTCCCGGACTTCCGTCCGGCTACGGCGCCCCGCGTGACCCCCACGGCACCGAAGCCGAACCTGCCGAATGACTCGGCGACGCCCAGAATCACGGCAGCGTGCACTTCCGGGTCCCTGACGAGCCCCCCTCGGCCGACGGCATCGGGCCCGGCCTCGAACTGGGGTTTGACCAGGAGCACGGCCTCCCTGAGCGAGGGCGTACTGGAGAAGAGCCTGTCGAGCGCCACCGAGAGCGAGATAAAGGAGAGGTCGGCCACCAGGAGGTCGGGGGCGAACGGGAGGTCCTCGTCCGATAGACGCCTGACGTTGGTGCGCTCCATAAGCGTGACGCGGGGGTCGTTTCGCAGCGACCACGCGAACTGACCGTAACCCACATCCACCGAGAGCACCCTGGCAGCTCCCCGCTGCAAAAGAACATCTGTGAACCCGCCCGTCGAGGCGCCGGCGTCGAGGCAGGAGCGTCCTTCGACCTCTACACCGAACTCGCCCAAGGCGGCGTCCAGTTTCTCGCCGGCGCGCGATACGAAGCGTTCTCCTGTCTGTACGGAGAGCGGTTCGTCGGGGGAGATGCGCGAGCCTGCCTTGGTCACTACGCGGTCGCCGACGCGCACGGTGCCGGAGAGGATCATGGCCCCGGCCCGGCTCCTGCTCTCGGCGAGCCCACGTTCGACGAGCAAGGCGTCGAGTCGCTGCCTACTCCCTTTCGGGCTACCGTTCATGCCTGACGGCTAGCTCTCCCTGTGGCGCACGAAAAACACGAGTTCCCGCAAACCCGAGGTGTCCCCATCCACCCCATCGAGGGCTCTGAGCGCCCTCTTGGCGGCACCGTCGGCCTCCCTCTTCGCGCCGTCGAGGCCGAAGACGCCAACGAACGTCGCCTTGCCCTGCTCGGCGTCGGAGCCCGCGCTCTTTCCCAGCTCCTCGCGCGTCGAGGTGGCGTTAAGTACGTCGTCCACGATCTGGAAGCAGAGGCCCAGCTCCGAGGCGTATTCAGAGACGGCACTCTGCTCTCTGGGGGTCGCCCCTGCCAGGACCGCGCCGATGCGGGCGGAGGATTTGATCAGGGCCCCGGTCTTGTACTTGTGGATCATGTAGAGGGTCTCGGGGTCGGTAACTTCCCCCTGCCCTGTCTGGTTCATGTCCATGATCTGGCCGCCCACCATGCCGTTGACCCCCGTCGAGTCTGCGAGCTCGCGCACCACGTCGAGGATCTGCTCGCAACTTCCCTGCTGATGAACGGTGATGAGGGTCAACGCTTCGCCGAAGAAGGCGTCGCCGGCGAGTATGGCCATGGCCTCGCCGAACTTTTTGTGGGCTGTGGGCCTCCCGCGCCTGTAGTCGTCGTCGTCCATGGCGGGCAGGTCGTCGTGGATGAGCGAGTAGGTGTGGATGAGCTCGATGGCGGAGGCCGAGGGAAGCACGCGGGAGGGTTCGGCACCAAAGATCCAGGCCACCTCCATGCACAACGTGGGCCGCACGCGCTTGCCACCGGCGAGCAACGAGTACCTCATCGCCCCTTCGAGCCCCTCCAGGCGGGCCTCTTGCGTAAACCTGAGCCCTTGTAAATACTCCTCGAAGACGCGCCGGTGCGCCTCCCACCGCACCTGGCTCACGCCGGCCTCACCGGCCATGCCCGACCCCGTCTTGCGCCCGCAGGTTGGCGCCCCTCAACACCCCGCCGACGAAGGCCGGCGCCTCGTCGCCCGAAAATCCCCTGGCGAGCTCGACGGCCTCGTTTAAGGCCACCTCAGGCGGAACGTCGTCCACGTAGAGCATCTCGTAGAGCGCGAGGCGCAGGATGGTGCGGTCGATGGCGCTCATGCGGTGCACAGGCCACCCGACGGAGACCTCGGAGAGCAGGGCGTCGAGACCTTCCTGCTCCCGCTCGACCCCGCAGGCGAGCTTCAGGGCGTAGGGTTCGAGGTCACCCCTGTAATCCCGCCAGCGCCGGATGGTCGAGTCCAGAGGACTCCCGTTGACATCGCTCTGATACAGGTTGAGGAACGCCTGCTTGCGGGCCGTCCTGCGGCTCAAAAGAGCTCCCTCAGACCCTCGTGAGGTACTCGTTGGAGCGGGTATCCACGCGCACCCTATCTCCGACGTTCACGAAGAGCGGCACCTGCACGACGACCCCGGTCTCCAGGGTGGCCGGCTTGTTGCCGCCCGTGGCGGTGTCGCCCTTGAGGCCAGGATCGGTCTCGGCGACCCCGAGGTCGACGTGTGGCGGCGGCTCCACGCTAACGACCTCGCCATCGGCCGAGAGGACGCTTACGGTCCCGCCCTCCACGACGTAGCCGGCAGCCTCGCCGACGACTTCGGTGGGGACCGGCACCTGTTCGTAGGTGTCGGAGTCCATAAAGTAGAGCAGGTCTCCATCCTTGTACAAATACGTCATCTGCCTGGACTCGGTCCTCACGTTCTCCAGCTTCTCCCCGGCGCGGAACGTCTTCTCCACTATGGCCCCGGAATCGATGTTCCTCAGGCGCGTGCGGACGAACGCGCCGCCCTTGCCGGGCTTCACGTGCTGGAAAAACAGGATCGTGAACCGCTTCCCGTCCACCCGGATGGCGGAGCCGTTCCTGAACTGGTTGGTAGATATCATGCCCGAAAAACTCCCCTTCACGGCACCGGATCTTCGCTGCTCTCCCGCGCGGCGCGAACCCGGCGCGGACGCGGCGCTATTATCGCACAGTTTGCTTGCCTGTTAGCGACCCGACCGCCGGCGCATGAGTCCCGGCCACAGATACGAGAGGCATCCTCAGCTCTTGTATGTTCGCCCGACTAGTCGTCACCAGGAACCAGACGAGCACCGGCAAGGTTCAGGGCGCAGATAGAGCCGGCCACGAAGAGCAATCCCATATAGATACTTCCCTCCAACCACCCGGCCGGACCCATCGCCCCGGACTCTATCCTGGACACGGCGACGACCGGGTAGTACCAGAAAACACCTATCGCGAGGAGGACGAGCACCAGGGCTGAGACCGTCCACCAAGCCCACCGTCTGCCTGTCAGAACGAATGCGGAGATACCGACGGAAATCACGTAGCCCAGGGCCGTCACGAAACCGAAGGCATCGTACTCGGGAACTTCCATGAGCAGGGCCCGGTACGCCTGGTAGAGGGCGGAGACGGCGAAAGCGCACACCAGAACTACGAAGGCCAGACGGTCTTGCCTGATGGTCATCGCTACTCCTTTCGCACGGTACCCGAACCAGGCGCGCCGAGCCTTTCGACTATGTACCCGACAGCAGCCACGTACCCGCGGGAGCCCATGCCGGCGATCACCGCATCCACCACGGGTGAGATGATGGAGACCCTGCGCCAGGCCTCCCGCCTGTGCACGTTGGATATGTGAACCTCCACCTTCGGTATATCCAGCGACTCCAACGCGTCGTGCAAGGCGTAGGAGTAGTGGGTCCAGGCACCGGCGTTTATGACCAGCCCCTCAGCGCCTGCCGCCTCCCTTATGAAGCCGACCATCTCGCCCTCGAAGTCCGTCTGCCTGAACTGGAGGTCCAGATCCGGGAACTCGTCTCCGACGAGCCTCTCTATGTCGTCGAGGGTCATGGTTCCGTAAATTCCTGGACGGCGGGTTCCCAAAGTGCCCAGGTTGACGCCGTTCAGGACGAAGACCCTAGCCAACGATGGCTCCGATCGCTTCGCGGGCCTCGTCCTCGCTCACCGGCACGTTCCTTACGGGTTTGCCGATGTCTCTGAGGAGCACGAAGTTGTGTCCGGCAGGGCCGTCGTTGGCCGTGCGTTTCTTGTCGGCGCCCATCGCTTCGAGCGCCCGGTCCAGAACAACGCCTGGCGCACGACGGGGCAGTCCTGCCGCGGAGATCAAGTCCTCGTGCACGCTGAGGAGGTCCGTGCCGAAGCGATCGCGGGAGAGGTGTGCTTCTCCGATCATGCCGACGGCGACGGCCGAACCGTGGGCCAGGCCGTAGTATGCCGCCGCCTCCAGGGCGTGCCCGATGGTGTGACCGTAGTTCAGGATCGCGCGCAAACCGCCTTCCAGTTCGTCCTCGGCGACGACCCTGGCCTTGAAGCGAACGGAGTGGAGGACGAGCCTTTGCAAGGCGTCGAGGTCGCCCGCTCGCGCGGCCGGAATCAGGTCCAGATCTCGGAAATAGTCGCCGCCCGCGAGGAGGCCCATCTTGATGGTCTCGGCGAGCCCGTTGGAGACCTCGGAAGCGGAGAGCGTACCGAGCCACGCGAGGTCGGCGGCCACGGCCTTGGGCCTGACGAAGGCGCCGACCAGGTTCTTGCCTTCCGGCAGGTCCACACCGACCTTCCCCCCGACCGCGCTGTCGACCATCGCCAGCAAAGAGGTCGGAAGCATGACGAGGTCTACCCCTCGCATGTAGGTCCCTGCGACGAAGCCGCCGAGGTCCCCTACAACCCCGCCGCCGAGCGCGAAAACGGTACCGTCACGGGTCAGCCCCGCGCGGGCAAGTCGGCCGATGGCGTCTGCGTATACGTGCAAGCTCTTTGACGGCTCTCCGGCCTGGACCTCTATCTCCCCCACTACCCGCCAGCCTGCGTCTTGCAGGGTGTCCTTGACACGCGCGGCGTACAGCGGTCCAACGGTCGAGTCGGTAAAGATCACGCACGGGCCCGGCTGCACTTCCTCCGAGACGACGGCCCCGAGGTCGAGGCCGGCCCCGACGACGACGGGGTAAGGACGGGCGACGGGCACCTCGACCGTGTCTACAGGCACCCCAGCACCTCCTCCAGGACTTGCGAGGGAGGTCTTCCGTCCACCCCGACCTCGATGTCGGAGACCTCACTGTAGAGGGGCAGCCGCTCGGCGTAGCGCGCCTCGAACTCCTCCAGGCTTGCCGCGCGCAGGGGCCTACCGGGGCCTCGGGTCCTGCCGTAGAGGACGCCGATGTCCTCGCGCAAGAAGACCGTCCTCACGTCGCCCAGCAAGGCCCGGTTCTCCGGTCGAAGTACGACGCCGCCCCCGCAGGCAACGATGCAGGGGGTTTTGCCGTCGAGGGCCTCACGCAACGCCTCGTGTTCCAGGTCCCTGAAATGCTTCTCGCCGTGCTCGGCGAAGATCTCCGGAATCTCCTGGCAGGTTCTCTTGGTGATGGCGCGGTCGAGGTCGACGAACTCGAGGCCCGTGGCGCAGGCGAGCAGGCGTCCGAGCGTGGTCTTGCCGCTACCCATGTAGCCGACGATGGCCACGGACCCGTCCAAGGCCTACCCTCCGGTTCTCGCGACGCGCGCGGTGTAGGCGTCGTAGGCTGTGCGGATGTCCGTCATGTTGTCCATGCCGAACTTCTCAAGGAACGCTTCGGCCAGCACGATAGCGGCCATGGACTCGCCTATCACCGCAGCGGCCGGCACCGCGCAGGAGTCGGCGCGTTCCTTGAAGGCGCGGGTCGGCTCGCCTGTCGCAAGGTCCACGGTGCGGAGGGCCTTGGCTATCGTGGAGATCGGCTTCATCGCCGCCGAGACCACGACGGGTTCGCCGTTGGTCATCCCGCCCTCCATGCCCCCGAGGCGGTTGGTGTTCCGGGCCAGGCGACCCTCTTGAGAGAGGATCTCGTCCTGCACCTCGCTGGAGCGGCGGGCCGCGAGCCCGAAGCCCATCCCGAACTGTACGCCCTTGATGGCGTTTATGGACATCATGGCAGCGGCGAGCCTGGCGTCGAGCTTGTCGCGCCAGTCCACGTACGAGCCAAGCCCCGGCGGACAACCGCTGGCGACGACGACGAACTCGCCGCCCAAAGCGTCGCGGGCGTAGCGGGCGGCGTCGATCTCCGCCTTCATCCTTTCGGAGACCCCGGGGTCGGGGCAACGCACCTCGGATTCGTCGGCCTTGGCGGCATCAAGGGCCGCGTTCTCCATTGGATAAGCCACAGACCCTATCCTGTAGACCGCGCTCGTGATCTCGACCCCGAACCCCAAGAGCAGCTTCCTCGCCACGCCCCCCGCCGCGACCCTCGCCGTCGTCTCGCGCGCGCTCGAGCGCTCCAAGACGTTTCTAAGGTCGTCGAAATCGTATTTCTGCATCCCGGCCAGGTCGGCGTGGCCCGGACGAGGGAGTGTGATCTTCTCCGGCGCATCTTCCACCGGGTCAGGCGTCATCCTGTGCTCCCAGTTGGCGAAGTCCCTGTTGCGAATAAGCATCGCGACTGGCGACCCCAACGTATACCCGTGGCGCACCCCGCCCAAAAATTCGACCTCGTCCCTCTCTATCTTCTGGCGCCCACCGCGACCGTACCCCTTCTGCCTGCGCGCCAGATCCCGGTTCACATCCCCCGCAACCAGCCCGAGACCAGCCGGAACCCCATGCACCAGCGCAACCTCCGCAGGACCGTGCGACTCCCCCGCCGTCGAAAACCCGAACCTCAAAAACCGCCTCCGAATACATTACGACAAGTTGTCGTAATGTAGCACGCTTCGGCCTGCGGCCTACGCTCGTCAGCACGCCGCTTCGCGGCTTGTCGGCACGCTCGGGCTAACGCCCTCGCTTGTCAGCACGCCCGCTTCGCGGGCTTGTCAGCTTTTCCAGCTACGGCCTCGCTTTGCCGCGCTCGACGTGCCGCCGCCCGAGGCGGTCGGGGCTCACGCTCAAAGCAACGCACCGAGACGACTTCCTGAAAGCGGAGCCCGAAGGGCGTAGCGTGCTGAAAGTGGAGCCCGAAGGCCGAAACGTGCTGACAAGCGACCGTAGGGAGCGTGCTGACAAGCCTGCGTAGCAGGCGTGCTGCCGCCGCCTACGGCGGCGGCAATGTTCCGCCGCTGTTGAGGAGGTCGTCGCGGCCGGGGGGGCGGTTTGCGCCGGGTCCGGCCTGGCCTTTGCCCGGGGTGGCTCCCGGGCCGGTGCCTGCTCCTCCGGTGTCGGGGCGGCCTTTGGTGTCGTTGTCGGAGCCGTCGGGGATGCCGTCGCCGTCGGTGTCGGGGTTGTTGGGGTCGGAGCCTATCTTTCGCTCTCTGCGGTCGGGGATGCCGTCGGCGTCGGTGTCCATGTTGGCGGCTCTCGGGCCGCCGGGGGTGCGTCCGGGGCCCGTAGTGGTTTCGGGCGTGGTCGTTTCGGGCGTGGTCGACCCTGTCGTGTTCTCGGGGGCTAGGATCTCCCTGAAGGGGTCCTTGCTGCGGTAGGCGGCGTAGGAGTTCACGTCGCGGTTCTCGACGCCGGGGGTGACGGGGTTGGCGCCGGGATTGTCGGATTGGGCCAGGTCGGACTTGTGGGCGACGGTTTTTTGGCCGGACTCTCCCATAAAGGCGCCAGCAAGGATCCAGGCGATTATGAACAGGGCTAGCACGGCCAGGACGGGCGGCAGTACCCTGTTGTCCCTCACGAAGGCGTCCAGCAACCTATCCACCGCTGGTCGTCTCCTGGGGCTGCTCGGGGGTGGTCGTCTCGGGGACGACGGTCGGCGGGACCTCGCCGGAGGTGGCGTCGGTAGGCTGGTAGTACACGTCGGCCTGTATCTCCACGTCGAGGAGGGTTTCCACGGAGGGGTTCAGCGTCGTGACCTCCCCTGCGCCTTCGGCTGGCGGCGCCGGACAGGTAGGGGCATTCTCCGTGCCCCCCGCCGTGTCGGCCTGGGGGCGGCAGTAAGTAACGTTGGTTACCGTCACCAGTCTCGCGAGGTTACGAGTGCGCAATAGAAAATCCTGCATCTCATCGTAGGTCGCATTGAACTGCATTGTAACCGGGACCACCCTGTAGTCGCCACCACCCTCGGGCGAGGTAGAAGGCTCAGGATCTACCGTAAGCTGGGTCACGCCCGAAGCGGCGGCGATCTCCTGCACCTGGACTACGAGGGTGGGGATCTGGGGTTGGGCCGGAATCCTTTTGCTCAACTCCAAGAGCTGGCGTTCGATGTCAGGGGAGTTGCGCCTGACCTGCTCGAGCTCGTTGACCTGTTGCTGGACCTGCTCGAGCTGACCCTGCTTGGTCTCCCGCGCCTGGGCCTGCTCGTCGAGCCGCTGCAAGAGCGGGCTCAAAAGGAGGAAGTAGTAGATTACTACGAGCAATACTATGCCAAGCAAACCGAGGAGGATGATGTTGCGGTTGGTCACCTCGACCCACCGTCCGACCCGCGAGCGTACTGTGCCCCGGCCGAGCCACCGGGCTCGCCCACTTTGGCGACCTGGCGCGTGTCGAGCGAGGTCTCGTTGCCAGCGAACGCGTTCTGGGAGACGCCTTCCAGCTTCACTTCCGTGCCGTTCTCCCCAGCGATCGTGACCAGCGCCGAGGCAACCGTGAAGTTCACGGGCGAGCTTGTCGAGCTGCCTTGGCGCTCGGCGATGTCGAGCTCCGCGTTGGCGAGATACTGTAGGTTGTCCATCCGCACGACGAAGTCGGCAACGTTTTCGAATCGGGGCAACGCGACGCCGGTGAACGTCACCGTGCCTGCCGGATCGAGTGGCTGCTCGGGCGTGGCCTCGAGGTCCACCGGGGAGGCCTCGGCAGCCAGGGCGTCGAGAGCGGTGGTCTCAGGTATGACGAAGGCAAGGCCCTGCAAAAACTGGTCCCAGGGGAAACGGGTGCTGTAGATGCCGTCGGCGATGGGCTTTTTCGCGTCGAGCTGCGCCTGGAGGTCCCTGTACGGGCTGAGCTCGGCCAACCGCGCGTTCTGCTGCGCGATGTCGTCGTCGAGCTGCGCGACCTGATCCTCCAGGTCGTTCAACCTGAGGAGCATTAGCAGGTAGATTCCGACCATCACGGCGACAACGAGGGCGCCGGCGATGAGCAGGATGCCCAAGACCCCCCCGCCGAACCTCTCCGCTGCGCGGCCGCGCTCGTCGGAGGGGAGGAGGTTTATCCGCCTCATTCGTCCTCCATGGCGAGCCCGAACGCGACGGCGAGCACCGGTTCCATCGCCCTGAGCTGCGCGTCCTCGATGTTGGAGCGGTTTGCGGAGAGCTTGTCAACGGGCTTCCCGCGGCCCGTCTGGACGCCGAGCAGCTCGCCGAGGTAGATGTCGAGGCCGGGGATCAGGGCCGCCTCCCCGGAGATGAGGACCCTGGAGACGTCGCGGGCGGCCTCCTGCGAACGGTGGTGCTCGATGGACCGTTGCACCTCGTCGGCGAGCGTCTGCGCTGCGCCCTCGAGCCCCCGCCTCACGTCGTAGTTGAGCGCGGGGTCAATGTCCTCCGCTTCTTCTTGCGCCAGATCCTCCGTCTCCTCTTCGCCCTGGCCGTCTCCGAGGTGGACGCGCGGGTCGAGCGCCTGCTTTTCGGCCTCGTCTTCTGGAAGGTCGGAAAGCTCCACCACGGCGGCCACGAAGTCGCTGAGCCCTACGGGCACGAAACGGGTAAGGACGGGGTTGCCCCTGTCGGCCACGACGAGGTTGGAGATTTCCGTCCCCACGTCTAGCAATAGGACGGCCCCGTCCTCGCCGAAGAAGGGGTCGGGAAGGGTAGACCGTGTTAGCGAGAGCGCCTTGACGTCGACGCCCTCGGGCCTCAAGCCCCCCGCCCTTACGGCTGATGTGTAGCGCGAGATCATCTCCCTCTGGGCGGCGACGACGAGGACCCTGTCGAGGTCGGCGCGCTCCTCCCTGGGCCCGAGCACCACATAATCCAATACAGCCTCATCGAGCGGCATTGGAATGTGATCCTGCGCTTCGAAGCTGATGGCGCCCTGGAGGTCCTCGGGCCTCATGTGCGGAAAGTCCAGCAGCCTGACCACGACCTTCTGGTTGGAGACGCCGAAGACGATGGAGCGGCCCTTGAACGAATGCGAGTCCCAGAACTCCCTGAGCTCCGACGCCAACAGATCCTGGTCGGCAACCTCCCCCTCCACGATAACCCCGGGCGGCAGCCTGTGATACCCAACGTGCTGCAGCACGTACCCGGCGCCAGAGCCCTGCAGCTGGACGGCCTTGATCGACCCGCGGTCGATGTCCACCCCGATGGTCCCCGACCGCCCGATGCCCCGTAAACGCCCCACAGCGCCTAAACCCCGTCCCGCCTAACAAGCACCTCGAAGAAGACCACCGCCCTCAAGCGCCCTCCCTGGAGACGTGCCTGAGCGTGCTCACCTCCACGTCGGTCTCGACCGAGGCCTTGCGCTCGACGCTGGAGTTGGGCCCGAGGATGACCCGCGCCCCGACGCTGGCCCCTGCCCCGACCACGGCGCCAGCGGAGACCCAACTCCCAGCCCCCACCTCGGCGTCCCTGTCCACGACCGACCCCGGTCCCAGATAACAATGGCTCCCGACCATCGCGTCAGGGTGGACGGTCGCCCCAGCCCCGACCACGCAACCGCCCCCGACCATGGCCACCTCCGAGAGGTAGGCGAGCGGGTGTACGGCCGTGAAAAACTGCCCCCCAAGACCCCTCAACGAGTTCGCCACCCGCAGCCTGGCCTCGTTGTCCGTGATCGCCACGACTACGTGCACGGGCTCGATGGAGAGCATGCTCTTGAGCATCTCCACATCCCCAAGCACGGGATACCCGCGAACCCTGGCCGAAAGCGCCGCGTGGGCGTCGTCGTAGAACCCGAGCACCCGGTCCCCCAGCCCGCCAGCCAACAGCACGTCGAGCGCAACCCTCCCGTAACCGCCGGCCCCGACGATCGCGACCCTTAACTCCTCATCGAGGCCTAGCTGTTGTACCTGAACTTCGGGTTCAGGCATGTTGGTGGTAGTTTCGGGCTCTCTTATCTCCCTCTCCTCCCAACGGGAATCACACCTGACACCGGTGGCAGTTTAGCACCGTTGCTGGCATCTTGCTCCGATGCAAGCATCGTGGGCCAATTGGCCACGAGCATCCCAAATAAGGGGCAAATTGGGGCCTGGATCAGCGGAACACGCCGGTCAGGGAGCGGCCGAGTAGGAACTCGCGCGCCGGCAGGCGCCGTCCGCCGGGCACCTGCAGCTCGAGCACCTCCAGCGACCCCACGCCGCACGACACGACGATCCGCCCACCCTCGGCCCGAATGTGACCCGTCTCCGAATGCGAAGTGGCCGTCTCCAGGACTTTGGAGCGCCAGATCTTGACGGGCCCATCGATGCCGCCCTGGTACGTCCTGGCCCCCACCCGAGGCGCGAGCGCCCGGACGAGATCATGCACCCTGTCCGCCCCCCACTCCCACCGGATTAACCTGTCCTCATTCGTCAGTTTGGAAGCATAAGTGGCATCAAGGTTATCCTGTTGAATGAGGTTTAGGCTGTCGGACTGGAGTAAATCCAAACTCTCTACTAGCGCTTCAGCTCCAGTGTTAGCGAGGAGTGCGGCGAGTTCTCCGGCGTTCATTTCGGGTGGTATGGAGACGGAGCGTTGGAGTGCTATGGGGCCCGTATCCAGGCCCTCGTCCATCTGCATGATGGTGACGCCGGTTTCGGCCTCTCCGTTCATGATGGCGCGTTCTATAGGGGCTGCGCCGCGGTATTTCGGCAGGAGCGAGGCGTGGACGTTGTAGGCACCTTGATTTGTGGCGTAGAGGGTATCAGGGCGCAGTATCTGGCCATAGGCGGCGACCACGAGGGCGTCGAAGGCGGAGAGGTCGGCGCCTATCTCGGAGATGTGGGCAGGCTGCAGGAGGGGGAGGTTAGTGTTGCTGGCGAGTTCGGCGACGGGCGTCCTAGTCGTCTTGCGACCGCGGCCGCTGCGTGGGTCGGGCTGTGAGATCACCAACCCCACCTCGTGTGGGGAGGAGATCAGGGCCCCGAGGATTGTCGCGGCGAAATCCGGGGTGCCTGCGAAGGCTACCTTCAAAGGCGCGGTCAGCTCTGCTGGGCGAGCAGGCGCTCGCGCCACTCGCGCATGGCGGCCTTGCGCGACTGCCTATCGGTGCGGTCCAGGATCAGGACGCCGTCGAGGTGGTCGACCTCGTGCTGCAAGACCCTGGCGAGCATGTCCTGGGCTTGTATATGCACGGGCTCGCCCGAGGCGTTCTGGCCAGAGACGGTGACGACCGTCGCGCGGTCTACGTCGACGTTGATACCAGGGATCGAGAGGCAGCCCTCAGTCCCCCGCTCCGTCGTCTCGGATTTCTCGGAGAGGACGGGGTTGACTATCACGTAATCTTCGTCGTCCACAGAGGCGACGAGCACGCGCTTGAGGCGTCCCACCTGGTTGGCGGCCAGGCCCACCCCGTCGTTTTCGCGCATCGTGCTTAGCATGTCCTCGGTGAGGCGTGACAAGGACTCGTCGAAGGTATCGACGGGCGCGGCTCTGGTCTTGAGCACGGGGTCTCCGAACGTCCTGATGTCGAGCGCCATTTTTCTAAACCTCCTCGAGATCCAACTCCACGCGGACCGTGAGCCCGTGCGTCCTCGCCGCCGTCCTGGCCGCCCCCGCCGCCGCGCGGGCCACGGCGGACCGGCCGCGCGAGCGGAGCAGAACCCGCCACGTGCCACGCTCCCCTGGACGCCCGAGGGAGACCGGTGAAGACATCTCGACCTCCGGTCCCAGCGTCGGCCGCAGCCGGGATTCTACCGCACCGAAGACCGCCGATTCGGAGCCCCCGAAGGTCAACGAGGCGACGTGCCCGAAGGGTGGATAGGCGAGGGAGCGGAGCCGCGGGAGCTCGACCTCCGCGAACGCACCATAGTCGCCGCGAACCCCGGCGCGCAGGGCGTAGTGCTCGGGAAGCCGCGTCTGGACGAGGAGCAGACCCCGTGCAGATTCCGCCGCGCGGTAGAACAACCTGAAGGCCCTCTCCACAGCGCCGACGCCGCTGGCCCCGAGAAACGCGTCGGCGTCGGGCACCATTACCGCGTCCCACTCCCCGTCCAGTATTCGAGGCACCGTTCCGACCACCAGGCAAGCTTCGGTGTCGTCCCGCTCGTCGGCGGTGATGAGACCGACTTGGGTTCCAAGAACGCCCGAGAGCTCGTCGCGAACCCATTCGACGCCGAAGCCCGTCGGCCTCACGCGGTCGGAACCACACTCGGAGCACGGGCCGGGCTTCTCTGTGTAGCCGCAGCGGGTGCAGACGAGGGGGCCGTTCCTGCCGTGCAGGACGAGCGGCAGGTCGCAATTCGGGCAGAGCTTCATCGTGCCGCAGCGGCTGCAGGAGACGGCCGAGGCGTAACCCCGTCTCCTGAGGACGAGGCCTGCCCTCTTTCCCCCCTCCACGCAGCGGCGGCAGGCTTCGATCAGGGCTGAGCCGAGCGAAGCGCCCGAGCCCCGCATGTCCACGATGCGAACTGCTGGCCACCGCCCTGGCCGGCTCGCGGGAAGCTCCCGCACGCGCTCGAGCCTGCGGATCTCGGGGGCGTACAGCTTGAGCGAAGGGAAAGGCGAGAGGAAGAAGACTGCGGCCCCTTCTACCCTGGAGCGCTCCAGCGCCACGTCCCTGGCATGTACCGGGAGGCCCTCGTGGGAAGGCTCGGCCCTGTGCGCGTCGTTTGGTTCGTCTACCACGCAGATCGAACCCGGCCGCGCGAGCCCAAGCAACGCCGCGGTGCGGGTTCCGACCACCACGTCTACCTTTCCCTCGCGGGTGGCCCGGTTGACGGCGGTCCTGCCCCGGCCGAGGCTGCCGTGGTAAGGGGCGACCGTGTGTCCCGCCGGCAAAACGCGGCGCAGTTGGTCCACCAGCCGCTCGACCACCCTTACCTCCGGTGCGAGAACCAGGGCCTGGTTTCCCTCCCGCAGCGTGGCGGTCACGATGGCCGCGACGGCATCACCCTCCTCGCGCGTCGCGATTCTCCAGAGGAATGCGCCGCCGTTCTTTACAGCGCCCGTCGCGATGCGCGAGAACTGATGCGCTGGTGTGTCTTCTCCAGTTGTGGCCACGAGGGGAGCCGGCTCAGGTCGGCGCACGAGCCTCACCGCTCCCCTGCGGACGAGCTCCCGCAGCGCACTCCGGCTGGCGCCGGTCTTCGCAAGTAGGTCCGCCGTCGGCATCTGGCCCCCGGCCTCATTCAGGGCAGCGAACAGTTCTCCCTGGCGCGGAGCGCGGGATAAATCCGGGTCGGCCGCTGCACGGACTACGGCCCATTCCACCGCCCGGGGCTGCGGCGTGGATGGGTCGAGTAGGATGCGTCCCTGCGATTCCGCCTCGCGCAGGCCGTCAGGACCGAGGGTGCGTTTCAGGGCCGTGCGCGTAATGCTGGTGCCGGCCTCCCAAGGCTGGTCCGGGATCGCTTCGATCAGGCGGTAGTGTCCGGTGTCGATGCCCGGTGGGAGCGCGGCCCTCAGTGCGGTCGGTAGGGGGACGGCGGCGGTCTCGGAGATCTCGAGGCACACCTTTATTTGCTCTGGCTTCAGCGAGAGGTCCGGCACCACCGAGAGCACGTCTTCGCGCGCGAGATCTCTATCCCCTTCGAACCCGATCACGAGGCCCAGGCGCTGGCGTCCCGAGAGGGGAACGACGACGGTGGCGCCGACCCGGATCCCGGCCCGCAAGTGTTCCGGGATCTTGTAGCTGAGGAGAGGAAGGGCGTGGGTGGGTATGAGGAGGCTCACCCTTGCCGCGTACGGGCGGCCCGGTCTCCGCGCCAACTAGAAGCCGGCGGCGCGGCGGAGATCGTCGGCCCGCGGCGTCTCTTCCCAGGCGAACCCCTCCTCGCGACGGCCGAAGTGGCCGTAGGCCGCGGTGCGGGCGAAGACGGGGTTGCGCAGCCCCAGGTCGCGGATGATGGCGCCGGGCCTCAAGTCGAAGTGCTCCTGCACCAGCGCGCCCAGGGTGGCCGGGTCCACCCTCGCGGTGCCGAACGTCTCGACCATCACGCTAACGGGATGGGCGACGCCGATGGCGTAGGCGACCTGGACCAGGCAGCGTCCGGCAAGCCCGGCCGCGACGAGGTTCTTGGCCACCCACCTGGCGGCGTAGGACGCGGAGCGGTCCACCTTCGTCGCGTCCTTGCCCGAGAACGCGCCGCCGCCGTGCGGGGCGGAGCCCCCGTAGGTGTCGACGATGATCTTGCGCCCCGTGAGGCCCGTGTCGCCCTGGGGTCCTCCGGTGACGAACCGTCCCGTGGGGTTAACCAGGATCTCGGCGGCGCCAGGGTCGAAGAGGTCTTCGGGCATGACAGGTCCTATTACGGCCTCCAGGAGGTCGCCCTTGATGCGGGCTTCGGCCCCCTCGCGGTGCTGGGCGGAGATCAGGACCTTCTCGACAGCGACCGGGGTGTCCCCCTCGTAGCGGACGGTAACCTGGCTCTTGCCGTCGGGCCTTA
>JBKPSF010000088.1:0-5247 GCA_046734875.1 Actinomycetota bacterium
GTATTCCGCACTGGCACAGACGACTGGCGGAGGACGAAAGGCTGCCGTCGATCAGGACCAGATGCTAACAGAAACCCTCGTGGATAAGGCTCTGATGAAAGTTTGGCACGTGGTGCAAGACAAGCTGTCCAACTTTACCTACCCGACCATAAACCACGAGTTGCCTTCAACATCTGCCTTACCGTATTTTCATAAGGGCGAGCCGCTTACTCCGTACCGCCTCGGTGCCTCTTGGGGATTCCGCAATCTCATCGGGGCAATGTACCTTCAGTTCTACTGGCTCATAACCTCCCGGGCTGACGTCAGGCGCTGTAAGTACTGCAACCGCATCATCTCCTTAGCGCCGCCGACCTTTCCGGACGGCAAGAAAGGACGAAAGCCTCGCAGCGATAAAAAGTACTGCAACAAATGGTGTCAGCAGAACTACGATTATCATCAGCGTAGGAAGGGGCAAAAGAACGAGCCAAATTCTTAGGTGACACCAACTGCGACACCAACCCGTACAATACCTGACAGTATTCGGCGGACTAGCAGTTCATTCTGTAAGGACAAGAATAGCACCTCTAAGCGGGTTCCTTGGACGAGACAGTACAGCACAACAAGTAGGCAACCGAACTGAAAATCATGGTGTCCCCGGTTCGAATCCGGGTCCCGCCACTCTAGAAAGTCCTGCAAAATTGCCATAAATAAAGAACCCCCGGCACGGACGCTGGGGGTTCTACAGTTGTCGGTACAGTTACCCCGTTAGGACAAGGCGTCCTCCATGGCCCGCACCACCTGATCTCCCATACCCGAGATCATGTGTGAGTAGACGTCCAGGGTGACGGCGATGGTCGAGTGGCCTAGAGCTTCCTGCACGAGCTTGGGATGGGTGCCTCGCGAGAACAGCAAGCTCGCCGCCGTGTGCCTGAGGTCGTGGAAACGGGTATTCTGGGGCAGACCGGCCTTCTCCAGGAGCGGCTTGAAGGAGCGGTTCATCAAGTTGTGCCTGTTGACCGGCGTGCCCGTCGTCGAGCGGAACACGAGTCCGGTGTCGTGCCACAAGGGCCCGAGCCTCGAGCGTTCCTCCTCATGTGCCACCCGATGACGTTCGAGTGTCTCCACTGCGGTGCCGGTGAGCCCAACGGTCCGGCGGCTCCTGGCCGTCTTCGGGGCGCCGAACACGGGACGGCTTCCCTCGGCTCCAGAGAGGGTGCGCTTCACCTACAGGGTTCTGGTGTCGAGATCCACGTCCTCCCAGCACAAGCCCAGAAGCTCACCCTGACGCAGCCCGGTGTGGATGGCTAGAACGTAGAGGGCTTCGAAGCGGTCGCCGCTGGTCGCCTTTAAGAACGTGTTGGTCTGCTCGGGTGAGAGGGGCCTGACCTCTTCTTTCCCAACCTGGAATACCTTCACGCCGTGGGCGACGTTGCGCGGAATGAGCCCATCCTCCACGGCTTCCTGGAGGGCCTTGCGCAGGAGGAAGAGCAGGTACTGGACGGTCCTGGTGGAGAGTCTTTCGTCCAGTTTACACCGACGGAAGTTGCTCCAAGACCTCTTCGAGGACGAGACCCAGCGGGAGGTGGTGGTAGAAAGCCTGAAGGCCGACTGCGAGGTAAGGACGGGAAGGCCTCCAGGGTAGTCCTTCACCAGGACCAAGCGGTATACTTGACTATGGCGGTGGGGCCAGCGGCAGGGAGGGAAACGTTAACCCTTCGGATCGAGACCGGAACGACCCCGGTAACGGTATCCCTGATGATGGTACTGATGAGCCCAGGCATGACAACGGGACGCCCGGGGAAGACGACCGCTGGTTGCGCGCTGTGGTGGAGAACTCCTCGGAGATTGTCACGATAGTCGACCCAGACGGCACTTTGAGGTACGCAAGCCCTGCCTTCGCGAGGGTGCTCGGCTACGACTCCGAGGAGGCAATCGGCACGATGAACGTGCTCGACCATGTCCACCCTCTCGACATGCCACACGTGCTGGAGGCGACCGAGAAGGCCCTTTCTGAGGGGGGTATAACCACGAATAAGGCTGAGTACCGCTTCCGCCACGAGGACGGCTCGTGGCGGTGGATGGAGAGCGTGGGCACCTACCTGCTAGACGATCCGGCAGTTCAGGGCGTGGTGTTCACCACCAGGGACGTCACGGAGCGCAAGAAGGCCGAGGAGAAGCTCAGGCAAGCCGAGCAACGCTACCGTACCCTGGTAGAGCAGATACCTGCCGTCACCTACATAGACCCGGTAGACGACCCAGACACCTCGCTCTACACCAGCCCGCAGATAGAGCGGATACTCGGATACACCTCCCAGGAGTGGCAGAACGAGAAGCTGTGGCCCAAGTGTCTCCACCCAGACGACCGTGAGAGGATCCTTGCCGCCGACAAGCGCTTCGAAGCGGGAGGCGGCGAGTCGTTCAGGGAAGAGTACCGGCTGCTGGCCAAGGACGGCTCGGTGGTGTGGGTGCGTGAGGAGGCGGTGCTGGTAAGGGACGAGGCGGGTGAACCCCTCTACTGGAAGGGGGTCTTCTACGACCTTACCGAGCGCAAGGCCTTGGAGGAGCGCCTGCATTACCAGGCATTCCACGACTACCTCACCGACCTCCCCAACCGCAAGCTCCTCATGGACCGCCTCGGGCAGGCCTTGAGGCGCACCAGAAGGTGGCACAAACGGGTCGCCGTGCTGTTCATGGACCTGGATGGCTTCAAGGTCGTAAACGACTCCTTGGGTCACGTTGCGGGCGATAGGCTACTCGTGGAGGTCACCAGGCGCCTCGGGGCGTGCTTGCGCCCGGAGGATACCCTGGCCCGCTTCGGGGGGGATGAGTTCGTCGTGCTGATCGAAGCCCTCGACGATCCGGCGCAGGCCGTTCAAGTGGCCGAGAGGATCACGGAAGAGCTTCGCAGGCCGTTCATCATAGAAGGGCGAGATCTGTACGTGCTGGCAAGCATCGGCATCTCCTTAGGCGACGCCCGAACCCACGATGCCGACGCCCTCCTGAGGGAGGCCGACACGGCCATGTACCGGGCGAAGGACGAGGGTGGGGACTTCAGGGTGTTCAACCCAGCGATGTACGAGCGGGCGTTCACGCGATTGGAGGTGGAGAACGACCTCAGGAGAGCCATAGAGCAAGAGGAGTTCGTCATCCACTACCAGCCCATGGTAGATCTGCAGACCGGAGAGCTGTGGGGTATGGAAGCCCTGGTGAGGTGGGACCACCCAGAGCGGGGACTCCTGGAGCCTTCGGAGTTCGTGCCCGTCGCCGAGCAGAGCGGCCTGGCGATACCGATGGGGGAACAGATCGTGAGGGAGGCCTGTTTGAGGGCCAAGGTGTGGCAAGAGGATAACCCCCGCATCCCTCCGCTGGTGATGTCCGTGAACCTCTCTGCCTCGCAGCTCTCACGCTTGGACCTAGCCGATACCCTCGAGAGGGTACTCGGGGAGACAGGGTTGGAGGGGAGCCGCCTCACACTGGACGTCACGGAGACGGTCTACGTAAAGGTGCTGGCAGCCAACACGGCGATGCTCGACCGCTTGAAGGGCCTGGGGGTGAGATTCTCCATAGACGACTTCGGTACCGGCTACTCCTCCCTCTCCTACCTCAAGCGACTTCCCGCCGACGCCATCAAGATAGACAAGTCCTTCGTTAAGGGCCTCGGGGAGCACGTCGAAGACACGGCGGTCGTACGCATGATCATAGAGCTGGCCCACACCCTGGGTTTGGAGGTCATAGCAGAAGGGGTGGAGACCGAGAAGCAGGCCGCTCTCTTAAAAGAGATGGGCTGTAACTTCGCCCAGGGCTATCACTACTCAAAGCCGTTACCCCCCGAAGCGGCGTCGGGGTAAGCTCTCCACGGCCTTCGCTTAGTGGAGGGATGCCTGCAGAGGATCGGCGAGGATGACCCGTATGAAGAACAGTTCTTCCGTGACCTATGGGAGGACGGGACCCAGAGGGAGGTGGTGATAGAGAGCCTCAAGGCCGACTGCGAGGTCAGGACAGGCACAGGCCTGCGGGTCTTTGAGGTAGTCTCACGAAGATAAGAGGCGACTGTGCGGAGGCGGTAACCTTTCCTCCTGCATCGTGCAGTCCGGGGATACGCTCTCTGGATTGGGGTATCCGTGAAGTTAGGATACCTCACCAAGGTCAGCCCCCAGATAGGGGGACCCAAACCCGATCTATCCAGGGGACACCGTCATCTCGCAACCCTCGTGTAGTACCCGGTCTTGAGCATGCTATCTGCGTGGTTGGGGCGGATGAAGGAGTTGGGACGGTAATCCTTGCCCGTGTACCTCAGCTCCACGATCATACCCTCCCTCGCGTGCATGCGCTTGTGATCGGTCTGCGCCAGAGCGTTCGAGGAGATGCCCTTCTCACAGAAGAAGCACTCGACCCTGCTTGAGGCGCTGCGGCTTACGCCTACTCCTTGACCCTCCGTGCTCCTCTCCTCAAGCTCGGCCTGCTCGGGGGTGATGACGCTCTGCAACTCATCGTATGCCTTCTTCATCTCTCTCATCTCTCCTCGGTGGGGGTTCTCTCCAGTACTCCATCTCCTCTAGGCCAAGGCGTACTCCTCGACCGCCTCAAGCACAGTCTTTAGCCAGAGGCCGTTGTGCTCATGGTCGAGACCGTAGGGGGCAGGTTGCGTGGATGTGGGAGAGCGGCCCATCATGGTCCATCATGCCATGCACACTCCTAATTGTAACACAAGTAACACTCGGGTGTTTGACCCCTTCAACCTTCCAACCTCTGGATCAGCATCTGCTTGCCCCTCATCTCATCCATGGGACCGTAGAGCAACGTACCTTGATCTTCTCCTGCTCTTCGCGAACCTGCCTCTTGAGTGTGTCGCGCCCACGGGTGGGTATACGTTGGTGATCTTCGGGTGCAGGGCACGAACTATCTCACTAGATTCAGTGCTAACAGTGAGTGCAGCTCCAACACATCCTCAGAGGCCACTCAGAGCCTCTCTAACGTCCTCCGTGTCGATTCTAATGGTGGGGGACTCCAGGAACCTCACAGAGGATTCTCGTGCCTCGTCTGTGACCTGCCTCCGGCCTTGGCTTCGACCGTTGCGGCTCTCTAGAATGATAGATAACCTGGATCACTTACGGAGGAGGAGAAGAGCATGCGGACGCAGGTTCAATATGGGAGATTAGGCGCAGAAGAACGTGAGTGATCAAGTCGTAACGGGCATCTTTACGCTGCTGGGCGTAGCCATGGGCCTCTTCGGGGAGCGTTGGGTGCGCACCTGGGGCGCGGTGCGCT
>JBKPSF010000089.1:0-5345 GCA_046734875.1 Actinomycetota bacterium
CACAGGCCCCGCTACAACGAGCGCGGGCGTCCTTGGCTGTGGCGGGTCGGGGCTTCGGTCCATCCGGGGGGCGGCATACCGGCCGTTCTCGGGGGGGCCATGATCTGCGTGGGCAGGATGCTCCGAACTTTGCTTAAGTGAGGAAGCCCGAGAGATACGGAGGACGCTAAAGATGAACCCGGGGAGCCAGAGCGACCTGTTCGAGATGCCGCAAGACATCGCCTACCTTAACTGCGCGTACATGTCGCCGCAGCTACGCCGGGCGCGCGAGGTCGGGGAGTGGGCCGTCTCGCGCAAGTCGCGGCCATGGGAGGTTGCACCAGCCGACTTTTTCGAGGACACGGAGATAGTCCGTGCCCTGTTCGCGCGGCTCGTCGGTGGAGATGCCGATGGCGTGGCCATCGTGCCCTCCGTGAGCTACGGTATCTCCGTGGCGGCGGCCAACGTACCGGTGCGCGAGGGGGAGAAGATCATCATCCTCGAGGACCAGTTTCCCTCCAACGTCTACTCCTGGCGCGAGCTGGCCTCGCGCGAAGGAGCCCGTCTCGTTACCGTGCCCCGTCCCGAAGACTCCGACTGGACGCGGGCCTTGATCGAAGAGATCGACGCTGACACGGCCGTCGTCGCTGCCCCGAACTGCCACTGGACCGACGGCTCGCTCGTCGACCTCGCCCGCGTCGGAGAGAGGGCCAGGGAAGCCGGGGCGGCGCTGGTCGTCGACGGCATCCAGTCGCTTGGCGCGCTTCCTTTCGACGTCTCCGAGGTTAGGCCGGATTTCCTGATCGCGGCCTCGTACAAGTGGTTGCTCGGGCCGTACGGGGTGGGATTCATGTACGTCGACGAAAAGCACCGCAAGGGGCGGCCCATAGAGCACAACTGGATCAACCGCCAAGGAAGCGAAGACTTCGCGCAGCTCGTGGACTACCAGGACGCCTTCCAGCCTGGCGCCCGCCGCTTCGACGTGGGCGAGCGGAGCAACTTCATCCTGCTTCCCATGGCCGCAGAAGCGCTGCGCCAGCTCCACGACTGGGGGATAGAAAACGTCTCCGAGACCATCGGTACGTTGACTGACCTCATATTGAAGAGGGCAGAAGAGCGGGGCATTTCTACGATCCCGAAAGAACGACGGGCGCGGCACATGATCGGCTTGATGCTCGGACCCGATGCCCCTGACGACCTCGCCGCCACGCTCATGCGCCACGGCGTATTCGTCAGCGTGCGCGGTCCGAGCGTGCGCGTCTCACCCCACCTATACAACACCGAAGAAGACATAGATCGCTTCTTCGATGTCCTGGAACACGTCGTCGATTAGCGGAACACACTATCCTCCCATACAGCCCAGCGCATAGAATCTGACGGTCTGCAACCTACTATCCGAGAGGAGATAGTGACGTGCACATAGGTCTGCAAATTCCTAGCTTTAGTTGGCCGGAGGGCACGCCGGGGATCGGCCCGAAACTGGCCGAGATCGGCAGGAGCGCCGATGAGGCGGGTTTCGCGAGCCTCTGGGTGATGGACCACTTCTTCCAGATACAGAGCGTCGGCGACGTGGACGAGCCCATGCTCGAAGGCTACAGTGCCCTCGACTTTCTGGCCGGCGTCACCGAGCGGGTCAAGCTAGGAACGCTGGTGACGGGCGTTCACTACCGCTATCCCGGCCTTCTGGTCAAGACCGTAACCACCCTCGATGTACTCTCGAGAGGAAGGGCTTACCTCGGCATCGGCGCCGGCTGGAACGAGCGCGAGTCGCGGGGGCTGGGCGTGCCTTTCCCGTCGACCAGGGAGCGCTTCGAGCGGTTGGAAGAAACCCTGCAGATAGCGCACCAGATGTGGTCCGGTGAGGTCGGGTCTTACGAGGGGGAGCACTACCATCTCGCCGAGGCGCTCAACAGCCCCCAGGCTTTGAGCGAGCCGCACCCGCTGGTCATGGTCGGCGGCATGGGAGAGAAGAGGACGTTGCGGCTGGTTGCGCAGTACGCAGACGCCTGCAACCTGTTCACCTACGGCGGATCAGATCTGGTGCGCCAGAAGCTCGGTGTCCTGCGCGGCCACTGCGAGGACGTAGGTAGGGACTACGAGGAAATCGAACGCACCGGCCTTGGTACCGCCTACCTCGCCGAAGGCGGCATGACGTCAGAAGATGTCATCGGTTTTTGCCACGAGATGGGCGAAGCTGGGATAGAGCACATCATCTTCAACATGCCCAACGTGCACGAGATAAGACCTCTGGAGACGTTCGGGGAGAAGATCATACCGGCCGTGTCTGACCTGTAGCGCAGACCTCAGCAAACGGGCCAGAGATCCGAGGGTCGTCTGGGGAACAGGGCTCCCAGCAGAACTCGGGCATCTCCCTCGCCCGGCGAACAGTCGGCGAACGCGAAGTCGAGTTCTTCGAGGGATCGGTACCCGAATAGGAGTTGGAGGAAGGTCAGATCCGGGAACGCCGCGTCGCCCTGGTCTCTTTCCGTGGCGCTCCAGTCTTCTATCTTGCCCAGCCGTCCGCGCTCCAGCTTCAGGAAGAGGCCACCACCGTAGAAGCTTAACTTGAGCTCGCCGGTGTGCCCGGCGGCCACCGAAGCAGCCAGCCTCTGTTCGAACACCGGCGCCGTGTGGCGAAGGAACACGGGGAGGTCGGGGACGCGCACGTAGAAGGAGTAATGGTCGCGGCGGTCGAGCCTGTACAGCGGTGGTTCCAGGACGACCTCGTAGAGGGGATGACGCTCGCCGAGCGCGAACGTCAGAGACGCGGGCTTTTCCCCGCTCGAGGCGCGCTTGTGGCCGACCTCCGCTAGCTCGCGAAGCACGAAAGGGGTGGTCTCCAGCCAGGAGACGCCGTCCGCGAGCTCGTAGCCTTCCACCTGCATGCTCCCATCCTGATACTCTCGCAGGTGGCAGACATATCCCGCGGGTTCGCCCGTCGCGTCCTCTACGATCCACGCCCGCAGCGCCTCGTCGCTCGCGGGGTCGCGCCTGGCCACCTCGTAGCGCCAGAACCTCTCGTCGCGTGATGCGGTTAGCAGATAGCGTCCCCTTCGCCTGCGGTCCAGATCCGCCATAAAGCGCGCGTCCGACGTCGCCGCGGGGCGCAGCCTGTACGAGCGAGAAGAACCTTCGCCTCCGTCCGGGTTCGACCGCTCGCCCGGTACGTCCTGGACGTATACCCGACGTCCCCTGTCGATGTACACGGCCATCTCGTAGCCAAACCGCCGGTAGTAGTGGGGTATGCCCCATATCGCCTGCATCAGGTAGCCGCGCTGTTTGCTCCAGCGGTGCAGCACCTCGAACTGTTCCCTTACCAGGCCGCGGCGGCGGTAGTCGGGGTGGGTGCCCACGAGCTCGGGCAGCCCGGCGTCGAACTCCACCCCCTCGTACGAGAACCTTTGCTGTATCAGGCAGGACGAGGAGACCACCGAGCGGGTGGCCGTGTCTTCGACCAAGATAAAGTCCGAGGCGTCGCAGGTAGGATGATCCCCCGACATCAAGTCGCGCGTGCCCGCGGCAATCCCGCGATGGGGTTCCCGCTGCTCGAAAGGTCCGCCTGGGGAGAAGTGTATTCTTGCGTTGAACTCCGCCACCGCCTCGGCGTCCTCGCGCCTCGCCCGGCGTAAGATCAATCCACCGCCCAGATCCTTCGAGACCCCTGAATCGCCGTGATCACGTCCGCTCAAGTGCTATCCCGCGGCGCTTACCCGTTCGATGCTCGACCAGGGTAGGAACTCGTAGCCGGTCGGGTCCCCGCTCGGGTCCCTGGCGTCGAGGAGCAAGCCGCTCTCGTTCTGGTCGCAGACGTAGCCTTTCAGGTCGTTGCCGGTCCTGGCCGAGACCGTGACCAGGCTGCCCCGGCCAAAGAACTCCGTGATCCGCGGCGAGTCCTTGCGCCTCGCATCCACGTTTCCGGCCCCACCACGTCCCACAGCGTCTCCTTCGCGAGTACGGCCCAGCACAGAGTAGGGTACAGCATTTTAGCTGGTCAGCAGTTCAGCTTGTCAGAAATCTGGCGGGAGGGGTGGGGACTCTAACCGTCTCGTACCCAGAGTAGTAGCAGACTGTAGACCTCGTTCCAGTGGTGGAAGCCGTAAATGTCGCTTCTGCGGGCGACGAGGTCGCGGTTCCAGGGTTGTATCTTGGTCGCCGCCCACAAGTCCGCGTCGGCGATGCATTCTATCGTGTCTGGCCTGTCGTCTATGAGGCCGAAGGCCCCGAGTTTTTCGACTATGCCAAGCTTGTCTTCTGTCGTGACCGTCAACCCCGCATCCTGGCCGAAGTGTTCTTCGAGCCAGGGGCGCACCCTTGGCGTCATGATCTCCGGGTCGTTGTGGGTCACGAAGTGTATCCCGATGTCGAAGTGTTCTTGTATGGCGCGCAGCGCTTCTGGGGCGCCTGGGTAAGGTTCTCTCTCACGGATACGGGTGGGGTCGAAGACGCGGTTGAAGACGAGGGTCGTCGTCTCCTCGCCGTAGGTGTCGAGGACGTGGGTCCAGGTGGTGACCTCCTCCACGTCTAGCTCCTCGCCGGTAACCTCTAGTATCGCCGCGCAGACCCAGGCGCCCGTGTTCCATATGGTCGCGTCAACATCCACGCAGAGGACCGGTTTCACGGTTGGATCAACTCCTCTATCGGGATCGCCTCCGTGAGACCCGAGGCCGGGTCTATGACGGCGTAGGTTGCCCCCGCTTCACGGGCTACGAGCGCGTGGCGTCTGAGGCCGTCCCTGTCCTCGATGGTGCCGTGACTATCCGGCAGGTCGAGGTGGGCGGCTCTTTCGCGGAAGTCGCTGGCGTTCTGTGGCGAGCTGAAGAGGGCGGCCACGAGCACTTCTCCGTCGTCGACCTCGACCGAGATCAAAGGCGCCTCACCCCTCTCGTCAGAGATGAGGTAGAGGGGGAAGGGGATCTCACCCGCCAGCTCCTCGGCCCTATGGGCCACGTCTTCGGCGTAGAATAGCCCGGCGCCTGTCTCGGAGACGACGAGCAGGTAGCCGGCGCCAGAGAGCGCGAAGTCCTGCACCGAGGACCAATCTGGGAGCTGTCGTGGATCCAGGCCCGAGAGGCTCTCCATCCCGTGCGCGGCGGCGCCGGAGGAGAACTCGCCCGCCAGCTCCCTGTCGGGGAATAGGGCCCCAACCAGGGCGTTTTCGCCGCCAACCAGGGTTTCTTGGAAGACGTCATCTCCTTCCGGATTCACCAGCTTGAAGAGCGGCGGGCGGGGAAGGTCGTCGAGGGTTAGTTCAGCCCTCATCTCATCCATAATCTTCGGCACGATTAGCGAGATCCTTAGCGGAACCCCTCGGGAAGAGGGTTGCCACGGCGAGGGCCAGGAGGCCGAAGTAGAGCAGCACCCAGAAC
>JBKPSF010000090.1:0-2679 GCA_046734875.1 Actinomycetota bacterium
CCACGTCGAAGACCTCGCCCCGCAGGACGGAGACTAGCTTCCCCTGCGCCTGCGGGTTCTGGAAGTGGAGGCCGCGCAGGACGCCGTGGGCCGAAAAGGAGAGGTTGTCCTGCACGAAGTGGTTTTCGATGCCGTGCTCTCCGTAGCGGGTGCCGTTCCAGGTTTCCATAAAGAAGCCACGGGCGTCACCGTAGACGTCGGGCTCGACGATCAGGACGCCGGGGAGCTCCGTCTCGATGACGTTCATCTCACGAACTCCTCGCTGCCGAGGAGCTCCAGGAGGTAGCGGCCGTAGTCGTTCTTCCTCATCGGGTGGGCGAGGCGTTCGAGCTGTTCGGCGCCGATGTAGCCCTTGCGGTAGGAGATCTCCTCGGGACAGCCTACCTTGAGCCCCTGCCGCTGCTCGATGGTCTCGATAAAGTTGGCCGACTGGTGCAGCGATTCGTGCGTGCCTGCGTCGAGCCACGCCATCCCACGCCCCATGAGCTCGACCCGCAACTCCCCGCGCTCCAGGTAGTCTACGTTGATGTCGGTGATCTCCAGCTCCCCCCGAGCCGAAGGCGTAAGATCGGCGGCCACGTCCAGCACGCTGTTGTCGTAGAAGTAGAGGCCCGTAACGGCGTAGTGCGAACGTGGCCTATCGGGCTTCTCCTCGATGCTCAAGACCGTCCCGTCGCCGTCGAACTCCACGACGCCGTAGCGCTCGGGGTCGCGGACGTAGTACCCGAAGACGGTAGCCCCTCCTTCCCTGCCCGCCGAACGCTCCAAAAGTCCCGAGAAGCCCTGCCCGAAGAAGATGTTGTCCCCGAGGACGAGCGAAACGCTCTCAGAACCGACGAACTTCCGGCCTATGATAAAGGCCTGGGCCAGGCCCTCAGGCCTCGGTTGCACGGCGTACGCGAAGTTGACGCCCCACTGGGAGCCGTCGCCCAGCAACTCCTCGAAGCGGGAGAGGTCTTCGGGGGTGGAGATCACGAGTATCTCTTTGATCCCCGCTAGCATCAGCGTTGTAAGCGGATAGTAGATCATGGGCTTGTCGTAGACGGGTAGTAGCTGCTTGCTTACCGCCCTCGTGAGCGGGTACAGCCGCGTTCCCGACCCCCCGGCGAGCACGATGCCCTTCACGCCGGACCTCCACGAACGCCGAGCCGTTCGCCCCTGTAGCCCCGCGAGAGCACGGCCTCGCACCACCAGCGGTTCTCCAGAAACCAGCGCACCGTCTTCTTTAGGCCACTCTCCAGCGTCTCCTCGGGTACCCAGCCGAGGTCGCGTTCGATCTTCCCGGCGTCTATGGCGTAGCGCCTGTCGTGGCCCGGCCTGTCCGTGACAAAGGCGATGAGCGACTCGTGCGGCGCATGGGGAGAGCCGGGGGCGAGCTCGTCGAGCAAAGCACACACGGTCTTGACGACCTCCAGGTTCGTCCGCTCGTTGTGGCCGCCGACGTTGTAAGTCTCGCCTGGCACGCCGCGTTCGAGCACCACTCGTATCGCCCTGCAATGGTCTTTCACGTAGAGCCAGTCCCTTATCTGCTGCCCGTCCCCGTAGACCGGCAGGGGCTCGCCGCGCAAAGCCGTCAGGATCATGAGCGGTATCAGCTTCTCCGGGAAATGGTAAGGCCCGTAATTGTTGGAGCAGTTGGTCGTGAGCGTGGGCAGCCCGTACGTATGATGGTAGGCACGCACCAGATGGTCGGAAGACGCCTTGGATGCAGCATACGGCGAGTTCGGCCTGAAAGGGCTCTCCTCGGTAAAAAAGCCCGTCGGCCCGAGCGTCCCGTACACCTCGTCCGTCGAGACGTGCAGGAAGCGGAAATCGTCGTGCTCTTCCCCTTCGAGCATACCCCAGTAGGAGAGCGCTGACTCCAGCAGCTCGTGCATCTCGACCACGTTGGTCTGCACAAACGCTCTGGGACCATCTATAGAACGGTCCACGTGGGTCTCAGCTGCGAAGTTCACGATGGCCGAAGGACGGTACTCGGAGAGCAGCCGGTCCACCAGCTCCCGGTCCCCGATCCTCCCCCTAACGAAAACGTGATCCGGTCTCTCCGAGACCGACGCCAGCGTCTCCGAATTGCCCGCATAAGTAAGGGCATCCAGGTTGACCACCTCGAAATCGCCCACCGCATCCAGTACAAAGTTGCCTCCGATAAAGCCGGCGCCCCCGGTGACGAGAATGGGTTTCTTTCCGTGCAATGCGCTCCTCTTTAGCGGTCAGCTTTCAGCCATCAGCTTTCAGCTATCTTGTTTTTGGCCCTAGCTGACGGCTGATGGCTCTCGCTACAGCCTACTAGAGACGCTACGTTGTTGAAAGCCTGCGCTCTTGCGTGATACGTTAGTTTTTGCGGTCAGAGGTCGGCACGGTCCAGGACGACGGGTGAGGTTTGTATTGGGCGTTGGGGCGCGGATTTTCGAGCAGGGTGTTATAGAGAGGTATCGCGGGTGGTTGCCGGAGATACCCGATGATGCGATCGCCACCATTGGCGAGGGCGGGACGCCCCTGATAGAAGCTCCCACGATCTCCGGTCGCGTTGGCGCCCGGCTGTTCCTGAAGTTCGAGGGGATGAACCCTACGGCCTCGTTCAAGGACCGCGGCATGACGGTGGCGATGAGCAGGGCCGTCGCGGCCGGCAGCCGGGCCTGCGTCTGCGCCTCGACCGGGAACACCGCGGCCTCCGCGGCG
>JBKPSF010000091.1:0-31678 GCA_046734875.1 Actinomycetota bacterium
CGTCGTGGCCGTGCTGCTCGTCCAGGGGTGGCCCCCGGCCGGGATGGAGGTCGCTTATCTGGCGGCGGGCCTCGCTTTTCTCTTCGGGATGTTCTCTGCTCTGGGCCGTCCCGAAGTCTTGTTGCGGGAGCGACTCGTGCGGGTGTTTCTCGACTCCGTGCTCGTAGGAGTGCTCGTCGCCAGCACCGGGGGCGCCGAGTCTCCCTTCTTCCCGCTCTACCTGCTCGCGACGCTGGAGATAGCCTGGATCGGCACCCGCCCGAAGGTTGCGGCGGCGACGGTCGTGCTGGTTGCCGGGTATCCCGTTGCCGTCGTCGCGGCGGGGGGAGTGGGGGATCTCCTCTCCACCCCGGTGGCCTTGAAGACCGGCCTCGTGGCGCTCTTTTGCGGGGTCGTGGCAATCCTGGCCTCCGAGTTGCAGGGCTTCGAGAAGCTCGCCGCCGGGCTCTCCTCGACCCTCGCCAGGGAGAGCGGCCGCGCGCGGAGCGACGAGGATTTGATCTCGGAGTTCGGACCTGTGCTGAAGATGTTGAGTCTGGAGGGCGTCCTCGATTGGACCGTCGAGGCCGCGCACGCGGTGGTCGGGGGGTCCTACGCGCACGTCGCATCGCTCGCGGGCAATCACCATCGCACCCTTATGGAGGGCGACTTCGACGTCTGCCCGAGCTGGTGGCACCCCGAGATCCAGAGCCTCGTGCTAGGGAGTTCTCGCGGGGGCGAGACGGTGCGCAGCGACGAGGAGATCCACGGCATAAAGGGCTTTCTGGCCGTGCCCCTGGGCACACAAGAAGGAGAGAAATGGGGGGCCGTCATCGTCGGCGGCGGGGAGTACGGCGCCGAGGAGGAGCGGGCCCTGAAGCTGCTCGCCGGGAAGGCTGCTCCCGCCCTGGAGGCCGCCGGGGACGCCCCCGGCGGGCTCGACCAGCTGACCGGGTTGCCCAACAGGGCGTCGCTGCGGCGCGTCCTGCGCCGGGAGCTCTCCTCAGGCAGGCCGCTCACGGTCCTGGCGATGCACCCGACAGGGCTTCGCGATTACGCCAGGGACCGCGGTCCCGCAGCCACCGAGGT
The DNA here is from genome assembly GCA_046734875.1 of Actinomycetota bacterium. Lineage (GTDB taxonomy): Bacteria > Actinomycetota > Rubrobacteria > Rubrobacterales > Rubrobacteraceae > Rubrobacter_D. The sequence continues at coordinate 1,069 of JBKPSF010000091.1, forward strand.
CCTACTTCGGAGGATCGGGCAGCGTCTCGGGGACGGAGGTCAGCGCGCGTTCCGCTACGGTGACGAAGAGTTCGTGGTCGTCTTCGGCGGCACGGGCGAAGGCAGGGCGCGCCGGATCTCCCTCTCGCTCCAGCAGCACGTCTCGGAGGAATTCGGCGCTCCCGACAACCTTCCTCCGGCCGCTGTGGGCTGGGTTTTCGCCGAGACGGGTGACGAGGCCGTGGTAATCGAAGCGGCCATGCGCGCCATGGAGAAAGCCAAAGGGAAGCCAGAAGGCATCTCCGGGCTACCCGACGGCGCGCGAGACCTCGACGAATTCGGGGGCGAGCGGCGGGTCCTGGGGATAGCCAGGACGCTCGTCGAGGCCATGGAGGCCAAAGACCCCAACATCAAGGAGCATCTGAGGTCGGTGTCCAGCCTCTCCCTGCGCATAGGACGCGAGATCTCCCTTCCAGAAGAACAGATGGAGGCGCTGGCCAACGGGGCCCTGCTGCACGACGTTGGCAAGATAGGCATCCCCGACCGCATTCTGCAGAAGACGGTTCGCCTCACGGAAGAAGAGTACGCCGAGATAAAGCAGCATCCCGTCCTGGGCGTCGGGATACTCACCCCCGTAGAGGAGATGGCGTCGGCGCTACCCGTCGTCAAGCACCACCACGAGCGCTACGACGGCAGGGGCTATCCCGACGGGCTCGAAGGGGAGGAGATCCCCGTCATAGCGCGGATAGTCTCGGTGGCGGACGCCTTCGATTCCATGATACGCGCCAGGCCGTACGGTTATGGCGTCTCCCGGGAAGCCGCGCTGGAGGAGATCCGGGAGAACTCCGGAACCCAGTTCGACCCCAGGATCGTGAGCGTGCTGCTCGAGGTCGTGTACCTCCCCCACGAGCGCCAGGCGAATTAGAGCTGTTAGGCGTTAGTCATTAGCTGTTGGCCAACTGCTAACAGCCAACTGCCAAAAATCACTCATTTGCGTGATACGGACCACCCGCCGACGTAATATGCTGAAAGCTGTAACGTGCGATTGGGAGGAGACGGCCACCGGCGTTTCGTCCCTTGGGAAAGGAGCAGCAATGGTGGGTAGAGGCAACGTCCGCGGGTAGCGACGCGGGCGCTGGGTTGGGTAAGTCGAACCGAGGCCTTCCGGCCGAGGATCAGCGATCTGGAGACATACATGCAGGGATTATCGTTGAATCTGCCGACCGGTTACTACCTGGAGAGGGACCCGGACGTGCTCGTTTTGCGCCGGCTCGACGGGTCCGTGGCCGGCGCATTTTCGGCCCGTGGCGCCGCCCCCGACGCCGTGAGGAGGATGGTCGAAGAGACGGTCGGGGAAGAGTTTCCCGCCTATCTCCCGCAACCGTCTGTCCGCAATCCTTCTTTACAGGTATTCTTTTTCGGTCGGTTCGAGATGTTGTGCGACGGAAACGCCATGCAGCTGGGGCGCAACGGCAAGGCGCTGACCATCCTGAAGTACCTCATGGCCAACCGTAGGAGGCCGGTCTCCCAGGACCACCTGATGGGGTGGTTGTGGCCGGATTCGAACCTGAAGAAGGCCAGGTGGTCGCTGAACTCCGCCATCCACGGTCTGCGCAAGCTGCTCGGTGGGTGCTCCTCCTCTCTCTCCACGGGCTACGTCTCGCTGGAGGATGGGTACTACAGGCTCTCGCCGGCCGTCCGGGTGTGGACCGACGTGGACGAGTTCGACGAGCGCTACGAGAAGGGCCGTCGTTTGCAGAAGGGTGGCGACGTAAGGGCTGCGGCCGTCGAGTATGAGAGGGCCACCGAGTTGTACCGTGGAGACTATCTGGTAGAGGATCTCTACGACGACTGGACGATGGTCGAGCGCGAACGCCTTTCGAACGCCTACATGGACATGCTTGGCCGGCTCGCCGTGTACTACATGCACACGGGGCAGTACCAGGACAGCATAAGGGGTTGCTACAGGGTCCTGGAGAAGGACCGTTGCCACGAGGACAGCTACCGCCTCCTGATGCGCTGCTACGCGCGCCTGGGGCTGCGGGGAAGGGCGCTCGACCAGTACAGGATCTGCGAGAAGATCCTCGACCAGGAGTACGGTACGTCGCCCTCCTCCGAGACGCAGTTCCTCTACGCCAGCATCCTCAAGGACAAAGGAGCGTAATTCTAGCACTTCAGCTTGTCAGCAAGCGCGTCCGTGGTGCCGGCCCTTGATGCTCGCGAACCCGGCCCGCTGATCGCCATACCGGGATAGTCAGCCGGCTACCTATCGCCCGCGCAACCTGAAATGCTGACCTGCTGAAATCTAGTTTCCTATCTTGCCAGCCAGCCACCGTCCACGGGCAGAATGGCGCCGTGGATGTAATCTCCTGCCGTGGAAGACAACAGGACCACCGCGCCCTTGAGGTCCTCGGGCTCGCCGAAGCGGCCCGCGGGAAGGCGGGCGAGCAGTTCTTCGGATCTCTCGGCGTCCTCGCGAAGCGCGCTCGTAAGCTCGGTGGTGAAGTAGCTCGGGGCGATGGCATTGACGTTGATGCCTTGAGGCGCCCATTCGTTGGCGAGGGCGCGGGTCAGATTGGCGATGCCGGCCTTGGAAGCGGAGTAGGAGGGCACGATTATGCCGCCCTCGTACGAGAGGACGGAGGCGGTGTTGACGATCTTGCCCCCCTTGCCCTCCTCGATGAAGTGCCTGGCGGCGGCCTGGGAGAGGTAGAAGGCGGCGCTGAGGTTGATCTTTAGAACATCCTCCCAATCTTCCTCGCTGAACTCCAGCGCCGGAGCACGACGGATGATGCCGGCGTTGTTGACGAGTATGTCGAGGCGCCCGAGCGAACTCACGCATTCTTCCACGACATCGGCAGCTTGCTTCGCGTCTGTTTCGAGAAGGTCCACGTTGATGGCGTGGAAACGGCGGCCTTCGTTGCGCACGAGACTTTCGGTTTCGTCCACCGATGCAACGTCCAGGCCGGCCACGTCGGCGCCGGCTTCGGCGAGACCGAGCGCCATGCCCTGACCGAGCCCTCGTGCCGACCCCGTTACGAGGGCGACCTTGCCGCTGAGGTCGAAGTCGTCGAGGACGCCCACTAGTAGCTGAGGTCCTGGGGTTCGATACCTTGTTCTTCGCAGAATCTGAGGTAGCGTTCCAGCTTGGAGAAGACGTCGTCCTGGTAGATCAGGTCGTCGTTGTCGTCGATGTACTGGACGGTCCCTTCGAGGATGAAGAGCGTCTGCATCTCCTCGACGCCCTCGTCCACGACGAGCGTGTGGATGTCGCCCGGGGGCTCGTAGACGAGCGTGCCAGGCCTCGCTACCCATTCGCGCTCCAGGTAACGCCACGAACCTTGTAGACAAAAACCCATGACCTGGCCGCCGGTGTGGCGGTGGCGGTTGACCCTTCCGGAGCCCTCTACTTTGAGGATGTTGATCCAACGCCCCGTTGCGAGGTCGAACCTCAGGGGCTTGAACCAGACCCGCTCTCCCTGCGGCACCCAGGGCAACTCGTCGCTGTGTATGGCCTGATCCGGGAGACCGAGGTCGGAGATCACACGCTCCGTCTGCTCCTGCGTCATGGCCTTCTCCTCTCCTCTGGCCCGCATGCCTTCTAGAGCGGCATGATAGAGACGGTTTTCCAGGACGAGTAGAAGTCGAGGGCAGCGGGGCCCTGCTCCCTGCCGCCGACGCCGGACTCCTTGTTGCCCCCGAACGGCACCTGGAACTCCAGGCCCGCTGTCGGAAGGTTGACGTTGACGAGGCCGGTCTCCGAGCGGTGCGTGAACTCGTGGGTGTAGCGCAATGACCTCGTCGCTATGCCGGCAGTCAGACCGTAGCGGGTGTCGTTGGCAAGCTCGACGGCGTCGTCGAAGTCGCGTGCCTTTATGACGGCGAGGACGGGGCCGAAGATCTCCTCCTGCGCCGTCTCGCTCTCGTTGTCCACATCAGCGACGATGGAGGGTGCTATAAAGTAGCCCTCGTCCTCGGAGCCCGTGGCGCCGCCTTCGAGCACGACCGTTCCTTCGTTCTTCGCCGTCTCCAGGGCCTCCAGGATGCTGTCGTACTGGTCCTTGTTGATGACGGGGCCTATGTCTGTGTCTTCCTCGAGAGGATCCCCGACCTTCATGGCCTCGGTCGCGTTCTTGAGCTCTTCGATGAACTCGCCATAGACCTCTTCGACGACGATGGCGCGGCTGGAGGCTGTGCATTTCTCTCCGGCGAAGCCGAAGGCGCCGAAGGCTACCTTGGCGGCGGCGTCGGAGAGGTCGGCGTCCTCCATGACTATGTAGGGGTTCTTGCCGCCCATCTCGAGCTGGACCTTCTTGCCGACGGCCCTGCCCTGGATGCCCAGGCCAACGCTCGTCGAGCCTGTGAAGGAGAGGCCCTTGACCTGCGGGTCGGTGACGAGGGCGTCACCGACGGCCCCGCCGGGTCCCGTCACCATGTTCAGGACGCCGTCGGGCAGGCCCGCTTCGGTGAGGATGCGCACGAGGGCTGCGGCGTTCAGGGAGGCGTTGCCCGCAGGCTTTATGACGATGGTGTTGCCGCAGATCAAGGCCGGAGCCATCTTCCACGAAGGTATCGCCAGCGGGAAGTTCCACGGCGTTATGAGGCCGACGACGCCTAAAGGCTCCCTGATAGAACTATGGCTTACGCCGGGCCGCGCCGAGGGCGGGTTTATGCCTTCGAGGCGCCAGCCCTCCGAGCCGTAGTAGCGGAAGATGTTGGCGGCCCTCGTTACCTCCATGCGGGCTTCCTTCATCGGCTTGCCGGCCTCCAACGCCATCAGCCGCGCCAGCTCCTCCTCGCGCGACTCGATGATGTTCGCGGCCTCCATCAGGACGGCGCCGCGGGCAGCGGGCAACGTCGTCTTCCAGCCGGGAAGGGCGTCCGCGGCGGCCTCTATCGCCCGCTCGGTCTCGGCCTTATCGGATCTTGGAGTCGTTCCAAGGACTTCAGAAGGGTTGGACGGGTTCACTATCTCCGAGGTCTCGCCGGAGTCCGCCGGCACCCACTCGCCGCCGATAAAGTTCTGGGATTCTATCTGCGATTCGATCAAGACTTTCCTCCTAGAAAAACGCCTGACATCTCTCTACCCGATCCCGGCCCATTCTATCGACCGTGCTAGGGCCCGACCTCGTTCTGGAGGAAGAGATCCCCGACCGAGATCCCGACCACGTCCCCGATCCGCAACGTGAAATCGTCTTCGGGAACGATGCCGGTCCCCGTCATCAGAAAAGCTCCGAAAGGAAGGGCGAGCTCCTTGCCCAGGTACTCGGCGAGCTCCTCCGGGGAACGCTTCATCTGCGAGGTATCTAACTCGTCCTCGAAGACGGTCTCGCCCGAACGTCTTATCTCCATGCTTACGCGTAGATCCCGCATCGCGCCTGGACCAGAGAGGACGATCCCGGGACCGAGGGAACATGACCCGTCGTAGACCTTGGCCTGCGGAAGATACAGCGGGTTCTCGCCCTCGATGTCGCGGGAGGAGACGTCGTTGCCGGCGGTGTAGCCAACGACCTCCATCGCGCTGTTGACCACGACGACGAGCTCGGGCTCGGGCACGTTCCAGTGGCTGTCCTCGCGCACCCTCACCCTGCCCTCGTGGCCCACCACCCTCCAGCCGTGTGCCTTGAAGAACAGCTCAGGCCTCTTGGCGACGTAGACCCTCTCGTACGCGTCGGCGTCGGCCGATTCGATCTCCCGCGCTTCCCTGCTCTGCAAATAGGTCACCCCGCTCGCCCAGACCTCGTGCTCGGGCTCCACAGGGGGCAAGAGGGGATCTCCGGCCGCCCCCTCTAGGGTCTGCCCCTCCGTCAACGCCCGAACGCCTTTCGATGGACCTTCGAGCAGCCGCCGCAGCGTGAAATCCTGCGGCAAATAGCGTCCGTCTAGCGCCCAGCGCGGTCCCCCGGCCGCCTCGTGGCGGGAGAGATACATGGTTTTCGAGCCTCCTTCCTCGACGGGTACAAACTACCACGATCATGGCCCCGCCGCGCGAGGCTCCCACCCCGCTTTCGCACGAACCGGACTATACGTTGCGCGCTGCCGAGGATGTAGAGAGCGCCTCCCGGGCCGTCTTCAGGAAAGCGCGCAAGGCCGGCGATGCCCACCGCGCTTCGTTCCACGCCATGAGGGTTCCGACCTGGATGGGCTCCCGCCACCCTAGCTCCGACAGGGTGCCGGCCGCGAGCTCGCCCTCCACGGTCACCGTGGGCAAGACGGTGACGCCCATGCCGGCGCTCACGCACCGCTTTATGGCCTCTATGCTCTGGAACTCCAGCGTCTCCCTGGGCACCACGCCTCCCTCCGAGAGCTGCCTCTCGAACCGGCCGCGGTAGGCGCACCCGGACTGCGGTGCCTCCGGCAAGAGCACGGCCTCCCCGGTCAAATCGGAAGGGTCGACGAAGGCGGAGTTCGCTAGCGCGTGGGCGGGCGGCGCCACGACGCTTACGCCTTCCTCCATCAATAACTCCGTCGAGATACCTTCGACGCTCACCAGAGGCACCTCAAGGACGAAGGCAACGTCTACCCGGCCCTCTTCTAGCGCCCGGAGCGTCGAACCCACGAGCCTGCCGACGGCTGTCGGCTTGAGCGAGACCCTGACCTTGGGATAGCGCTCGTGGAAGATGGTCAGCAGCCCGGGAAGCCGGTAGGTGAGGAGGGTCTCCGGCGCGCTGACGTTCAGGGAACCCGTGATCTCACCCGACCCGGTCCCCGCATCCGCGACCGCCTCCCCCGCCTCCCGCGCGAGGTCCAGTAGCCTCTCCGAATAGTCCAGCATTACCCTTCCCGCCTCGGTTAGCGCGATCGTACGCCCCAACCTGTCGAAAAGCGGCACCCCGAGCTCCCGTTCCAGCGCCGCCACCTGCGAGCTCACGCTCGACTGCACGTAGCCCAGGCCGGCCGCAGCCCGCGAAAAGGAGAGTTCCCGCGCCACCGCCACGAAGGTCTCTAATTGCCTCAGCTCCACCGCACCCCTTTAGATATCTCTAGAGAAGATAGTTAGTATCTAATATTTTCGTTGGATTCGATACTACCACGGCTTTACGATCTAATCGTCAGGAAGACGAGATGCGAGCGAGGGAATAGATCGGATGCCGGAAGATACCAACAGAGATAGGGAGAACGGGTCTATGCGAACCAGGCTACCCGCGATGGCTTTGCTCCTATCGGGAACGCTGGGGATCTCGGCTGCTTTCGGCATGCTGTTGTTGCTGCCCCTGTATGTACAGAAGCTCGGGGGCGATGAGGCGGACTTTGGAGTTATCATGGCCTCTGCCACCCTCACTGCGGCGTTGGCGATAGGGCTCGTGATCCGCTACCCGGAGACGTTGCGGCCGAACGTGGTGCTGGCTCTCGCCGTCCTCTTCTACGGGCTCGGGGCGGCGGGCGCGGCGCTTGTAAAGGACGGTTGGGTTCCCCTGGTAGGGATCGGGCTCCTGCTCGGGACGGCCTGGGCGGTAGTATACGCGGCGTCGCCGATGGTGATCAGCGAGATGGTTACCGACAGGGAGAGGGCTACCTATTTCGGCTACCTGACCGGCACCCAGCAACTCGGCATCGGCGTCGGGCCCGTCCTCGCTGGTTTTCTGGCGGAGGGAGACCTAGGTTTCCGGGGCACTTTCCTCGTCGCGGGCGCGCTTTGCGTCCTGGCGGCATCCCTCATCCTGTTGGTGGGTGTTCTCGTGCCCGACACGAGGAAGAGAGGTTCCGGGCAATATAATGACTCGACCGCGTCGTTCCGGGTCTCGATGGGCCGCATATTGCGGTCGGAGAGCGCGTTCTGGCTCGTAATGATTCTGCTGTTTGCCTGTTTGTTCACCACGCTCACCAGCTTCCAGACCACGTTCGCCAGGGCGCAGGGTCTGGATTTCTCGGTCTTCTACCTTTCGTACACGGCGGCCGTGATCCTCTCCCGGTTCGGGATCGCCCGCTTCGTCGCCCGCTACGATACGCGGCTCGTGATCGCGTCGTCCGTGAGCCTGATGGCCGTCTCGGTGGCCTCCTTCTTGTTCGTGGGCTCGAGCGGTGTCCTCTACGCGATATCCTCCGCCTGCATCGGGTTGGGCTACGGGCTTGCCCTGCCGGCAGCCCAGGCCCAGGCGGTGAACGTCTCGGATGAGCCCGTCAGGCCGCGGGTGTTGCCGCTGGCGGGTTTGCTGTTCGAGACCATGATCCTCGCCTTCCCCCTGCTCGCAGGGTGGGTGATCTCGAGTTTCGGCTACGGGAGCGTGTTCGTGCTCCTCCTCTTCCTGTGCCTGCTGCAAGCGGCGCTCGGATGGGAGCGCTACGTCCGCGGTCATCCGTCCGCTTCCCGCGCGAAGTAGAGAAGCTCGCCGGGACGGAGCAGCTTGTGCCGTCACATTAGCACAAGCAAGAGGCCTGTCGCCGCGACGGGGCCGGCCACGACAAGGCACAACAAGAAAAGCGCGAGGCGCAGCCGCGACGCTGGACGCCCCGCGCGGGGCCTTACGGGTGCCGCGGCGCCTCCAGCCTCTCCCACACGGCCTTCCAGGTCTCTTCCCTCTCCAGGGCCAACGCGACCGCGAACACACGCCGCGCCACGCGCGCCCGCAGAACCGGCCAGGCAGCCCTGCGCGGGGCCAGCCGCGCGAGCCTCCGCCTCTCCGCCTCGGCCAGAATATCGGCCTTCCTCTCCCGCGACAGCTCCACCGAAAACCACTCGTGCACGCCGCTCATCTCCCTCTCTCGATTACCCGATGAGAGTACAGCCGAAAGCGGTCATAATCCGTCCTGATGGAAGAGCATTTCAGCACGCTCCGGCTTCGCCTCGCTTGTCAGCACGCTTCGACCGGCTCCGCCTGGCTCGCTTTCAGCAAAGTCGTCTCGGGGCGTCGCCGCGAGCGTCGGACCCGACCGCCTCGGGCGGCGAATCGTTGGGCGCGGCCGGGCAAGGCCGTAACGGCAAGAAAGCTGAAAGGCGGCGGAGCCGCCGTGCTGACAAGCGAGGGCGCTAGCCCGAGCGTGCTGACAAGGCGCCACAGGCGCCGTGCTGACAAGCCTGCGAAGCAGGCGTGCTGAGCGACCGAAGGGAGCGAACGGTGTACGGGTATCGTCCGACTACCAGGCTGCTGTCGATGTTGGAGTTGCTGCAGGCGCGGGGGAGGATGGGTGGTCCGGAGCTTGCCAGGAGGTTGGAGGTGGGCGAGAGGACCGTGCGCCGTTACGTGGCGATGCTGCAGGAGATGGGCGTGCCCGTTGAGGCCGAGAGGGGGAGGTACGGCGCGTACGCTCTGCGGCCCGGCTTCAGGTTGCCGCCGATGATGTTTACGGATGAGGAGGCTATAGCGCTCGCGTTGGGGCTGTTCTCGGCCCGCAGGCTCGGCCTCTCCGGCGCGGCTCCCGCAGTGGAGGGCGCGCAGGCCAAGCTCGAGCGCGTGATGCCCGAGGAGCTGCGCGAACGGGTCAGGACCTTCGAGGAGGTGGTCGTCCCCGCGGCCACCCCCGAGCACCTCCCCGCCGGGCAGGTCGTCGTGACCCTGAGCGGCGCCGTGCGGGAGAGGAAGCAGGTGTGGATGAGATATCGTTCGGATTCCTCCGAGGAGACGGAGAGGGCCATCGACCCCTACGCAGTCGTGAGGGGCGACGCCTTCTGGTACACCTTCGGCTACTGCCACCTGCGCCAGGCGAGGCGCCTGTTCAGGTTGGACAGGGTCCTCTCGGTTGAGCCGCTGGACGTGGACTTCGATCTACCCCCAGGCTTCGACACCCCGGAGGGTGTGCTCGAGTCCCTCGCCGATATGCGCGAAGACAACTGGTCCGTGGAGGTCCTGCTGGAGATCAGGATTCAGGAGGCGCGCGCCCAACTACCCAAAATGGGCGTCTCGCTCGAGGTAACGTCCGAAGGCGTCATTATGCGCTCCTCGACCTCAGACCTCGCGTGGATGTCCCGGGTTCTGGCGGGGCTCTCGTTTCCCTTTGTCGTGCGCGAACCGCCCGAGCTGCGCGAGGCGCTGCGTCGGCTCGCTGCGGAGATCGTCGCCCTCGCCGGGCGCACGGAGTAACCGCGGTCTGTCGTTGGGCGGTTCGCGAGCCGCCACTTCCTCAACGTTTCTTGCGGAAGGCGTTGAGGATTCTGGCCATCGGGCGGGGGAGGGAGCGTCTTGGCGTTTCCCTGGACGGTGGATCGGGGTCGGTCCCTATCTCGTCCATCCTCTGCACCCAGAGCTCGCGCACCAGGACTTGTAGGGCTGCCACCAGTGGGACGGCGAGGAAGACCCCGACGAGGCCGAAGAGGGTGCCCATGATCAGGATGGCGAAGACCACCAGGGCAGGGTGCAGGTCGACCGCGCGGCTCATCACTAACGGTTGGAGGAGGTTGCCCTCTATCTGCTGGATGATTATGAAGGCCAGGATCACCCAGATTACCGTGAAGGGGTCGGAGATCAAAGCCAGGAGTATGGGGATGACCACCGAGATGGTCGCGCCCAGGTAAGGGATAAAGGAGATAAGGCCGCTGAAGATGCCGATGAGCAACGCGAAGGGGATCCCGATTATCGAGAGCGAGATGGCCCAGAAGACGGCTATGAAGGTCATGGCGGCGAGCTGGCCCAAAAACCAGCGCTGCACGGTCTGGTACATAGCCCCCAGGACCTCGCGCGTCCTCGGCCGCCACCCGGCGGGGAAGAGCGAGACGAACCCGTCGACCCAGGGCGCGGGACGGATCACCAGGTAGATGGTGGAGATGAACACGACCACAGCGAGCGAGAGCGCGGTCGCCACCGTCAGCCCCACCCCCGCCGCCGTCGAGACCGTGCTCCCCGTCAGGAACTCCCTTCCCACGTTCGAGAGGCTCTCCGGGGTGAGACGGATCTGGGTTCCCAGCCCGAAGAAGCTCTGGGCCTGGTTGGCCAGGGAGAGGGCCTCGTCGAGAAGCGTCGGGAAGGCCTTGGCGAACTCGCGGGATTGCGTCTCGACTGCGGGGACGATGGCGAGCCCGAGGAGCCAGAGCACCCCCGCGAGCACCGTGACCACGGCCAGAACGCCCCACGTCCTCGGGATACCCCTCCTTGCCAGGTAGTTGACCGGGGCGGCCAGGATGATGGAGAGAAGGATCGTCAGCAAGAACGCCAGCACGACGCCGCTGATCCTGTAGACGAAATACCCGCCGATGAGCAGCGCGAAGACGAACCCTAGGACCGTGTAAGCCGTGCTTCCGGAAGTCCGGGATCTTCCCACCGCTACTCCTCCGAGTAGTGCTAGTTTAGCCGCTACGCCCAGCATACCCGAATCTGGCCAGGAGTGGTTACAGGCATCAGGCTACAGGTCTTTTTGCTGAAGCCTGATGCCTGTAGCCTACTCCCACCAGAGACCCATCCTGGCCGTGGTGCCGCCGTCCACGTAGAGGATCTGGCCCGTCACGAAGTCCGCCGCGTCGGAGACGAGGAAGGCCACGGTGGGGGCCACGTCCTCGGGATGGCCCACGCGGCCCCAGGGAACGAGCGTGTCGCCGAATTCGGTCGTGTAGTTCGGCATGTCGAAGTAGCGGGGGACCTCGATGATGCCAGGGCCGACGGCGTTGACGCGGATCTTGTTCCCCGCGAGCTCTATGGCAAGCTGGCGGGTGAAGGCGCCGATGGCGCCCTTGGTCGCCGCGTAGGCGGTGTGGTTGGGGAAGCCTGCGAAGCCGTGAACTGAGGTGATGTTGACGATGCTGCCTCCTCCGTCCTCGATCATGAAGGGCACGGCCCTCCTGGCGAGAAAGAAGTAGCCCTTCATGTTGAGGTCGAAGACGGAATCGTAGGTTTCCTCGTCGGTGTCGAGAAAGTCGAGGGCCCGCGTGACGCCGGCGTTGTTGACCAGCGTATCGAGCCCGCCCAGAGCCTCGGCGGCGGCATCCACGACTTTCTCGCATTCCGGGACGCTGCTCAGGTCGCCCTGCACGGTGACGGCTTTGCTGCCTGACTCTTCTATGCGTGAGACGGTTTCGTCAGGTTCGGTGTGGGCGTAGTGGACGGCGACGTTGGCGCCGCGGCGGGCGAGCTCGACGGCGATGCCCTGGCCTATTCCCATACCTGCGCCGGTTACCAGCGCTCTCTTGCCCGACAGGTCGTTCATCAGTTCACTTCTCTCCTTCCGGGCTACGCAATTTCCTCCTGCGAATGCCCATAACGCGGCCGTTGATCGCCTGCAGCGGGAAGAGCAAGAGGTAGGCGTACCCCGCCCAGGAGAGCGCATCGACGCCCCCGAGGATGGCTATGGTTATCGAGAGCAGCCCGACCGCGACGTTCAGGAGAAAGCTCTGCAGCTCCTCGCGCGTCACCGAGAGCTCCAGCGCGTCGAGCTCCAGGGCGGCGCGCAACCTGTATGCCCGCAGGTACATCACCACGAACACGAGCTGGACGGCGACGAAGCCGGCCCCGTAGATGACCATCAATAGCGGCCACTGGGATAGTTCTATCGTCTCGGTCTCGGCGAAGCCAAACAGCTCGCTCGCCAGCAATGAGAACAGGAACTTCAGGGGATAGACGTACATGAGCGTGATAAAGAGCAAAGCCGAGTTGAGCCACAGGGTCGGGGTGTCGTTCAGGCCATAGCGCCTGAAGTACTTGTAGTGGTCGTACCACACGAGAAGAAGCAGATAAAAGCAGATCGCAAACGCCAAAAAGCCCCGCATGGTCAAGAGCAACTCGTCGAAGGTACTGGGAACCTCCAAAGAGACCACCAAGAGCGTCACAGCGAAGGCGAAGACGGAGTCCGAAAACCCCTCCAGACGCGTGATGTCCTCCCCGCGCCAGCGGAAATCCTCCTCTCCGGCTTGCCTCCGCGCCAGACTCCCACGTACCATCGTCCACTCACCCCCGTTCTTCTCGGACATCATGATAAAGGAGCGCCCGCAGCGCGGCTTCCACGGCCGATCACGACCTCCTCATCCAACGTAGAGCACTTGCTTCGAAATGCAGCCTCCGTTACAGTATGCGCGGGCCAGGGAAGGAATTGAGCGGTTTGAGAGAAAAACTGCTCGATCGATCACAAAATGTCGGAAAAACGAGCAAAACTACCGGAGCAGCGTCGGCGACGGATAGAGATGCGCTTACGCGAGGCGGGGAGCGTTACAGTCGCCGGGCTGGAGGAGGAGTTCGGCATCTCTGCGGCCACGGCGAGGCGTGACCTTGCGGTGCTCGAGCGCCAGGGGAAGGCGAAGAGGACGCATGGCGGGGCGGTTCCGCCCGGTCTCGCGCAGCACGAGGATTCATTTCAGCAACGTCTCGGAGAGGCGGTCGAGGCCAAGAAGCGGCTGGCGCGTGCCGCCGCGAAGCTTCTCGGGGCGGACGAGACCGTGTACATCGACTCTTCGACCACAGCCTACTTTGCGGCGCGGCGCATGCTTGCCGAGGCTCCCGGCGTTACCTACCTTACCAACCTGGTGCCCGTCATGGACTTGTTTTCTGCTGCCGACCCCGCTCGGGCTAGCATGGTCGGGCTTGGTGGGATCTTCAGGCCGCTAACGCTCTCTTTCGTGGGGCCTTGCGCCATCTATGCGGTCGAGTCTTACCTGGCGAACAGGGTCTTCTTCAGCGTCAAGGGGGTCACGCCCGAGGGGCATCTTACGGAGCCCAACCCGCTGGAGGCCGAGGTCAAGCGCGCCATGATCCGTCGTTCCGAGGATCCCGTGCTGCTGGTGGATGGAAGGAAGTTCGAGGGGCGGGGCGCGAGCATCATAGCGCACGTCCGGGAGGTCTCGCTGGTGCTGGTGGCCGATGCTCCCGAGAGCGGGGTAGCGGCCCTGGCCGAGGCCGGAGTAGAGGTGCGACGTGTTTAGTGGCCTCCGATGAGCGAGGGTGCAGAAGCGTGGCTCGTGGCAAGGTCAGCGGGAGGTTTGGATCGAGGGTGAGACATCCTGCGGGTTCTAGAGGAGGGTAGGGGTATGGCGCAGTTCGGGGCGCACGCGTTCATCTGGGCGGGCGAATGGACGCCCGAAGGGGCCGAGAAGGTGATCCGCGGCGCGTCAGAGGCCGGGCTGGATTTCGTGGAGATCCCGCTCTTGCGCCCCGAGAGCATGGATGTCTCGGGGACGAGAGAATTGCTTGACCGGTACGGGATCGGGTGCACCTGCTCGCTGGGCTTACCGGAGGCGGCGCACCTCCCCTTTGCCCCCGAGAAGGCAGAGACCTTTCTTCGGGCGGCGGTTGAGGTCACGGCCGCGCTCGGGTCGGACGCGCTATCGGGGGCGATCTACACCCATCTGGGCACTCTCACCCGCAAGCCGCCGACCGAAGACGAGCTCGCAGAGGTGGCGCGAGTTATCAAAAACGTGGCGCGTTACGCCGCAGAGCAGGATGTTTCGCTCGGTATAGAGGCCATCAACCGCTACGAGACCTACCTCATCAACCTAGCCTCGCAGGCAGACGCGATGCTCGACCGAATAGATGAAGCCAACGTGTACGTCCATCTGGATACGTACCACATGAACATCGAAGAGAAAGGGTTCTACGATCCGATAGTCGCCACCGGTCAGAGGATGCGCTACATCCACCTCTCGGAATCCGACAGGGGCACGCCGGGCACGGGTAACGTTCGCTGGGACGACGTTTTCCGGGGACTAAAGGCCGTAGATTACGACGGACGGTTGGTGATGGAGTCCTTCGCGGCCGTCAACGAGGACATCATAGGCGCCACCGCCCTCTGGCGCGATGTGGTCGGAGATCCGCGGGTCTTGATCCGCGACGGGCTGACGTTTTTGCGCGACAAGGCCGCCGAGCACGGCCTCGCTGACGGCCCCGGATCGGCCGGGTAGCGATGGCCGGGGAGACCTCTTTTTTGGCTGCGGACCTCGGGGCGGAGAGCGGCCGCGTCGTTCTCGGGCATTTCGAAGGCGAACGGATGACCCTGGAGGAGGTGCACCGGTTCCCTAACCTGCCCGTCAGGTTACCCGATGGTTTACGGTGGGACGTGCTACGGATCCTGGGGGAGGTCGAAGCCGGGATCGCCAGGGCCGCGAAGAGCGGCGCGCGGATCGAGAGCTTCGGGGTCGACTCCTGGGGCGTGGACTTCGGCCTCCTGGACCGCGACGGGTGCTTGATCTCCAACCCCTACCACTACAGGGACCCCCGCACCGAGGGCATGCAAGAGAAGGCCTTCGGCAGGGTGCCCAAGGAAGAGATATACGAGACGACGGGCATCCAGTTCCTACCCATAAACACCCTCTACCAGCTTCTGGCGATGGAGGATTCGCCCCTTCTTCCGGCGGCGCAAACGCTGCTCCTGATCCCCGACCTCATAAACTACTGGCTCACCGGCGAGAAGGCCTGCGAGTACACCAACGCCACGACGACCCAGCTCTTCGACCTCGAAGGCGGCGATTGGTCTCGGGACCTCCTGGAGAAGTTGGACCTTCCGGTCGAAATCTTCGCACCCATTGTCCGGCCCGCCACCGAGCTCGGTTCCCTGCTACCCGCGGTCGAGGAGGAGGTCGGCGTCGGGGTGCCCGTCTTCACGGTCGCCTCCCACGACACGGCCTCGGCCGTGGTAGCTGTGCCCGCCGGGGATGAGGACTTCGCCTACATATCAAGCGGAACCTGGTCGCTCGTGGGCGTAGAGACCCCAGGTCCCGTCGCGACACCGGAGGCGATGGAGGCCAACTTTACCAACGAGGGCGGGTTCGGGGGCAGGACGCGCCTCCTGAAGAACGTCATGGGTCTCTGGTTGTTGCAGGAGTGCCGCAACCAATGGGCGAGGGAGGGCCACGAGTACTCCTACGAGGAACTGGTCCATCTCGCTGCGGACGCCCCTTCTGGGCCGCTCGTCGATCCCGACCACCCCGCGTTCCTCGCGCCCGGAGACATGGCCTCGCGCATCCGGAGCTTCTGCGAGGAGACGGGACAGAGTCCCCCAGAGGGACCCGCCGCTGTGGCGCGATGCGTCTTCGAGAGCCTGGCCCTCAAGTACAGGCACGCCATCGATCAGGCGCAGAGCCTGGGCGGCCGGAACATCGGGACGGTCAACGTCATGGGCGGCGGATCCCAGAACGCGTTACTGTGTCAGTTGACAGCAGACGCGACCCGGCGTCCGGTGCTGGCCGGTCCCGTCGAGGCCACGGCGCTTGGCAACGTCATGGTCCAGGCCTATGCGCGGGGACGCCTCGGTTCGCTGGATGAGATGAGGGAGGCCGTGCGCCGCTCCGTGGAGGTGCGCGAGTACGAGCCGCGCGGCGCCGAGGACGCGTGGCTGGGGTCTTACGAGAAGCTGCGAGAACTCGTTCGGGCGGAGCCTGTGTTGGATCAGGAAGGAGGGCGTACTTGAGAGAGCCTGAGGAGACCCGAACCGGAGGAGCCACCCAGACCGCGCCGGTCTTCGAGCTCGACAACATTACAAAGCGGTTCGGGGGCGTGGTCGCGGTAGAGGACGTCGCCTTCGAGTTGCGTCCCGGCGAGGTGCATGCTCTCGTGGGCGAAAACGGCGCCGGGAAGAGCACGCTCATGAAGGTAGTGGACGGTCTCTACGATCCGGACGAAGGGACGCTCAAGGTGGGCGGCGAAGCCGTCTCGTTCTCCTCGCCGCGCGACGCCGAGGCGTCGGGAATCGCCATGATCCCGCAGGAGCTCGACCTGTTCCCCGAGCTCTCGGTTGCCGAGAACCTGTTCGTCGGCCGCAGGAGGCCGAGGACCGGCTGGGGTGGACTGAACTGGGAGGCCATGCGGGACGAGGCCCGCAAGAGGCTCGAGTCCCTTGGCGTCCACCTCGATGTCACGTCGGCCGTAAAGCGGCTCTCGGCAGCGGAGCAGCAGATCGTGGCCATCGCGCGGGCGCTCGTGGGCGAGGCGCGGGCCGTGATCATGGACGAGCCGACCTCCTCCCTGACCGAGCGGGAGGCCCGCCAGCTCTTCGGCATCATCGAGGATCTCACCGCGGAGAACGTCGGCGTCGTGTACATCTCCCACCGCCTGGAGGAGATCTTCGAGATCTCCGACCGCATCACCGTGCTGAGGGACGGCCACCACATCAAGAGCGCTTTGGCCTCCGAACTAGACGCCGAAGAGCTCGTCCGTCTCATGGTCGGCAGGCCACTGCACGAGTTGTTTACGCGGAGCGAGAGCAGCCCGGGGGAGACGGCACTCGAGGTCAAAGGATTCGCCCGCGATGGCGAGTTCGAAGGCGTGGACCTCGCGTTGCGAAGGGGCGAGATCCTGGGCCTCGCCGGGCTCGTCGGCGCCGGACGCACGGAACTTGCCCAGTCCATCTTCGGGATACGCCAGCCCGATTCTGGCGAGGTCTTTGTCGAGGGGGAGGAGGTCAGGATCAACTCCCCCCAGGCCGCGATGGAGCGGGGGATCTTCTACGTGCCCGAGGAGCGCCGCTCCCAGGGGCTCATCCTGCCTTTCTCCATCAAGAACAACATCACCTTGAGCATCCTTGACCGTATCTCGAGGTTCGGCTTCGTCTCCCGCTCGGAACGCGGCATCGCCGACAAATTCATGGGGGAGCTCTCCATAAGGGGGGCCGACCTCTTAGCCCCCGTGAGCCGGCTCTCCGGGGGCAACCAGCAGAAGGTCGTCGTCGCCAAGTCGCTCGCCCGCGAGCCGACCATCTTGCTGCTCGACGAGCCGACGCGGGGCGTCGACGTGGGGGCGAAGTCGGAGATCTACCGCCTCATAGACGACCTGGCGAAAGAGGGCAAGGCCATACTCCTGATCTCCTCCGAACTCGAGGAAGTACTCTCGATGGCCGACCGCATCCTGGTGATGCGCGAGGGCCGCGTCTCGGGCGAGTTCTCGCGCGGCGAGGCGACCCAGGAAAACGTGATGACCGCGGCCACGGGCGGTCCCGAGCAGGAGGTTTCGGAGGATGAGTGAGGTGGGTGCCGCGAGCGCACAAGGAGGAACGAGGTTACGCCGTTACCTTGGCCGTCCCGAGGCACCGGCGCTGGCCTTCCTGGTCTTTCTCGTGGCGGCCTTCTCTGTGCTAAGCGGCAGGTTCCTTAGCGTCTCCAACCTCGAGGCCATCCTGACCTCCGTGGCCGTGCTCGGGGTCATAGCGCTCGCGGTAAACCAGGTCGTCCTCTGCGGGGAGATAGACATTTCGACGGGCTCGATGCTGGGCCTGTGCGCCGTCGCCGGTGGCGCCGCTGCGCAGAGTACAGGAGGATTCGTGCTGCCGCTCCTGGCCGCCGTTGCCGTCGGGGCTCTTTGTGGCGCCATAAATGGCACCCTCGTCACGCTGGGGCGTATCCCCTCCATCATCGTGACGCTCGGGATGCTGTACGCGTTGCGCGGCGTAATCCTGCTGGTCACGGGCGGGACCTGGATCACCGGCGTACCCAACGCTTCCAGGTTCCTCGGCATGGGCAACGTGCTGGGATTGAGCGTTCCCGTGATAGTGCTCTTCGGCCTCTTCATAGTGATGGAGCTGGTCGGACGCCACACTACCTGGGGCCGTAACGTCTACGCCGTCGGGGGCAACCGGCGGGCTGCCCGTTTCGCGGGGTTGCCCACGGACCGCATCAGGTTCTCGGCCTTCGTGCTCGTCGGCGTCTTCGTCGGCGTTGCGTCGATGATCTACATGGGACGCGCCGGCTCGGTGCAGACCAACACCGGCCAGGGCCTCGAGCTCCAGGTCGTCGCCGCCGTCGTTATAGGCGGGACGAGCATCTCGGGAGGTCGCGGCTCGTCGCTCGCGGCGCTTACCGGCGCGATCCTCATAGGCGTCATCCTGAACGGCCTCGTGCTCGTCGGGGTGCCAGGCATCTGGCAGCAGGCGGTGCTAGGGGCCCTGATCCTGCTGGCCGTGACAACGGACGTCGTGCGCAGGCGGCTCGTGGGGGACGTGGCATGAGCGCGGCGGTGGCGGCAATGCGTAGGTTGAGGTTCTCCCGAGAACTGGTCTTGCTCGGCGTCCTCGTGGCGCTGATCATCGTGATGAGCCTGCTCTCACCGCTGTTTTTCACGTTGGGCAATATGCTCAACACCTCGCGCTACTTCGTCGAGGTCGGCCTCATGGCGCTGGGGATGACCCTGATCATTATCACCGGCGGTATAGACCTCTCGGTAGGGTCGAACCTGGCGCTGTGCTCCGTGGCCATCGGTTTCACCTTCGCGGCTGGCCTTCCGCTGCCGCTCGCCATTTTGTTCGGCCTCGTGGTCGGGATGGCCGCGGGGTTCTTCAATAGCGTCTTCATAACGTTCCTTGATCTGCACCCCCTTGTCGTTACCCTGGGCACCTTCGCATTGTTTCAGGGGCTTGCTTACGGGCTTACGGGGGCGCGGGCCGTCTCGGATTTTCCGGCGTGGTTTGCGTACTTCGGGCAGGCTTACCTGCTCGGCGCCGTGCCCGGCCAGCTCATCATCTTTATCGTCGCGGTGGCTGTGGCGTGGCTCGTACTCTCGCGCACCAGCTTCGGGCGTTACGTGTACGCCATCGGCAACAACGAGGAGGCGGCGCGGTTTTCGGGCGTGCCTATCCGTAGGGTCAAGGTTGCCATCTACACCGGAATCGGTCTGCTCGTCGCGATCGCGGCGGTGATCTACACCTCCAGGGTGTACACGGCCAGGGGAGACGTCGGACTGGGGCTGGAGCTCGACGTGATCTCCGCCGTCGTACTCGGCGGGGCCAGCATCTACGGTGGCTCGGGAACCATAGCAGGTACCGTGCTCGGCGTGGTCATCATCGCGATCCTGCGCAACGGGTTGCTGCTGGCCGGGGTTCCTAGCACCTGGCAGCTCTTTATCCTCGGCGTCTTGCTCCTGGTTGCCGTGTTCTTGAACGAGTTCTTCCGCAAGGGCGAGGAGTAGAACATGCCGGGTTAGGGTGGGTAACGGTCTGTGCAAAGTAGGCTCTGTGGAAGGAGGAGAGTAGCGTGTCTGGTCCAATGTGGAATCTGAGGGTGCTTTCGGTGGCCTTGCTCGCGGTGCTGGTCGCCGCGGCCGTCTCTTGTGGGGTGGGCCAGGCGCCGTCGCAGGGTGGAGGCGGCGGGGGTGGCGGACCGGCCAAGATCTGCATGATGCCCAAGCTGGTCGGCATCCCTTACTTCAACGCTTCGGAGAAGGGGGCCAAAGAGGCGGCGAAGGAGCTCGACGTCGAGCTCGTCTACGACGGTCCTACCGAGGCCAAGGCCGCGCTCCAGTCGCAGATGATCGAACAGTTCATCCAACAGCAGTGCGGCGCGATCACGGTGGCCGCCAACGACCCTAACGCCCTGGCCCCGGCCATGAAGAAGGCGGGCGACGCGGGCATCGCCACGGGCGCCTGGGACGCCGACGTGGCCCCCGACGCCAGGGACGTCTTCGTCAACCAGGCGACCTTCAAGGCGATTGGCTACGAGCTGGTCGATGTCATGGCCGAGCAGACCAACGGTAAGGGCAAGTTCCTGGTCGTTACTGGTTCGCTCACCGCGCCCAACCAGGTCGCGTGGCTGAAGCAGATGCGGGCGCGCATGAAGGAGAAGTACCCCGACATGTCCATCGCCGCCGTCGAGCCCGGCGAGGAAGACCTCCAGAAGGGCATCGACCTGACCAAGAATTACCTCAGGGCCAACCCCGACACGGCGGGCGTCTTCGGCATAACTTCCGTGGCCTTGCCTGGCGCCGCCGAGGCCGTCGAGCAGCTCGGCCGCGAGGGCGAGGTGCCCGTGACAGGCCTCTCCACCCCCAACGAGATGAAACCCTACCTCGACTCCGGCGCCGTCAAGAAGTTCGTCCTCTGGAACCCCGTGGACCTCGGCTACCTGGCGGTCTACGTGGCCGACGCCCAGATCAAAGGCGACCTCCCTAAGTCTGGCACCTTCGAGGCGGGTCGCCTCGGCAAGGTAAAGATGATCGCCCCCGACGAGGTCCTTCTGGGACCGCCGCTGGTGTTCTCGAAGAAGAACATAGACGACTACGATTTCTAGCGCTTCAGCTTGTCAGGTAGTTCTGGTGCCGGCGCTTCTCGGGGTGCCGGCACCGCGGGAGGAGGGCGGTAGTGGGGATGACGTTGGAACAGACCTATGAGGAACTCGCGCGGAGGCTCGAGGACGGGGGCGTCGACGTCGCCTCTGTCGAGGAGCGGTTGCGGTCGCAGAGGATCGAAACCCCCTCCTGGGGCTACGGTGACACGGGTACGCGCTTCGCGATCTTCCCGCAGAAGGGGGTGCCCCGCAACCCGTTCGAGAAGATGGCCGACGCCGCCCAGGTGCAGGGCCTCACCGGCGTGTGTCCCTCGGTGGCGATCCACATCCCCTGGGATATGGTCGAAGACTACGGCGAGCTGAAAGGTCACGCCGAGTCTCTGGGCCTGCGCATCGGGGCCGTCAACCCCAACCTCTTCCAGGAACCGGAGTACAAGCTAGGGAGCGTTTGCAATCCCGATGAGGCCGTGAGGGATAAGGCCACGGATCACCTGCTCGAATGCGTCGAGATCGCGGTAGAGACCGGCTCCGAGGTCCTCTCTTTGTGGTTCGCCGACGGCACTAACTACGCGGGCCAGGACTCCTTTGTAGAGCGCCGCCGCAGGATGGTCGAGTGCCTAAAGGAGGTCTACGCGGCCATGCCGGAGGACACGCGGATGCTCCTCGAATACAAGCCCTACGAGCCGGCCTTCTACCACACCGACCTCGCCGACTGGGGAGCCGCCCTGACCGTGGCCCAAAGGCTGGGCGAGAGGGCCGAAGTCCTGGTAGACCTCGGCCACCATGCCAAGGAGGTGAACATCGAGTACGTCGTTGCGCTGTTGCTCGACGAGGGGCGTCTTGGCGGTTTCCACTTCAACAACAGGAAATACGCCGACGACGACCTCATCGTGGGGAGCGTCAACCCCTTCGAGCTGTTCCTGATCTACGTCGAGCTAGTCGAGGCCGAGGAGCGCTCCGGCACACGCATCGACTACATGATCGACCAGACCCACAACATTGAGCCCAAAATAGAGGCCATGCTCCTCTCCGTCATGAACCTCCAGGAAGCCTACGCCAAGGCGCTGCTAGTGGAACGCGCGTCGCTCGCGGAAGCCCGCAAAGCGGGCGACGTGCTAGGCGCCCACCGCATCCTCCTCGACGCCTACGCCACCGACGTGCGCCCGCTGTGCGCCAGGGTCCGCGAGAACCTCGGCGGCGCCGCAGACCCGATATCGGCATTCAAACAGAGCGGATACGCCGAAAAAGTAGCGGAAGAGCGGGGCGAAGGCGCAGGAGCGGGATGGAGCTAGAGCATTTCAGCACTTCAGCATTTCAGCCGGTCAGCACTTCAGCAAGAGCGAAAAGCTGACTTGCTGACGCGCTAACAAGCCCGAAGGGAGGCCACCCACATGGACACGAAGATACCCGGAGCTACGGAGAACCTCTGGGATCCGCAAAAAGCCGAAGGTCTCTCCGAGCTGGAGGCGCTGGCCTTTCGGTCCAACCTGTTGGGGAGAGACCGGGCAGTCGCCAACTACGGGGGTGGCAACACCTCTACCAAGGCCAGAGGGAAAGACCATACCGGGAGGGAGGTAGATGTCCTCTGGGTCAAGGGTTCTGGCTCGGACCTGGCGACTATCGGGGCCGGGCAGTTTACCGGGCTCGAGCTCGACGAGGTCTTGCCTCTGATGGAGAGGGACTCCATGGACGACCAGGAGATGGTCGCCTACCTGGCGAGGTGCCAGCTAGGGCCGGATATGCCGAGGGGTTCCATAGAGACGCTGTTGCACGCCTTCGTGCCTTACGCGCAGGTCGATCATACGCACCCCGATGCGGTGAACATGATCTGCTGTTCGGAAGGCGGCGAAGAGCTCGCCCGCGAGTGCTTCGGCGACGAGGCGGTCTGGATTCCCTACATCCGACCCGGCTTCACCCTCTCCAAACAGGTGGGCGAGGCCGTAACAAACAACCCGAATGCGAGGTTCGTCCTCTTGGCCAAGCACGGCCTCGTGACCTGGGGCGATACCCACGAAGAGAGCTACAACCGTACCATCGAGGCCATAAACCGGGCAGCAGAGTTCGTCGCCGGCCGGGCCGGTGAGCCCTTCGGCGGCAGGAAGATCGAACCGCCGGCGCCGGATCGGAGGGAAACACTTCTCGCCGAAGTCCTGCCTGCGCTGCGCGGCGTGCTCTCGTCCGACGGATCTTCCCACAAGATACTGAGGGCCGACCACACCTCGGAGGAGGTCCTCGCCTTCGTCTGCGGGCGTGACTCGGAGGAACTCTCCCAGGTCGGCGCTGCCTGCCCGGACCACCTGGTCAGGACGAAGATCAGACCGCTCTGGATAGACTTAGATCCCAGGAACGAAGGCGCCGAAGAACTGGAAGCGAAGCTCCGGGAAGGCGTCGCCCGCTACAGGGAAGCCTACGAGGCGTACTTCTCGCGCCACGAAGAAGCGGACGAGGAGATGTTCGACCCCAACCCGAGGGTCGTCTTTATTACCGGCGTCGGGCTCGTCGCCGCCGCCGGAAACGCCAAGGAGGCGAACCTCTCCAGGGACTTCGCCTACAGGGCCATAAACGTCATGCGCGGCGCCCACGCCCTCGGGGGCTACGTCTCCCTTACGGAAGAGGAATCCTACGCTGTCGAGTACTGGCCGCTGGAGCTCTACAAGCTCACCCTCGCCCCGCCGCCCGACGAGCTCGCCGGCAGGGTCGCCTTCGTAACGGGCGGCGCCGGCGGCATAGGCAGCGCCGTCGCCAGCTCGCTCGCATCCAAGGGTGCCTGTGTCGTGGTCTGCGACCTCGACGAGGAAGGCGCGGCGGAGGTAGCGGGCGATCTCGCCGAGCCCGGCATCCCGGCGCGGGCCGACGTTACAGCTGAGGGCGAGGTCGCAGGCGCCTACCGGCGTGCGATCCTCGAGTTCGGTGGGGTCGATGTCGTCGTGTCCAACGCTGGCCTTGCCTCCAGCGCGCCTATCGAGGAGACGAGCGTCGAGATGTGGGACAAGAACCACGCGGTCTTGGCGAGGGGCTATTTCCTCGTCGCTCGAGGTGCTTTCCGCATCATGAAGGAGCAGGGCATCGGAGGAAGCATCGTCTTCGTCGCATCGAAGAACGCGATGGCAGCGGGCAAGAACGCGGCAGCTTACTCTTCGGCCAAGGCTGCCGAGTTGCATCTGGCGCGGTGTCTGGCCGAGGAAGGAGGACCTGAGCGCATCAGGGTGAACACCGTCAATCCTGACGCGGTGTTGCAGGGGTCCAGAATCTGGGACTCCGGATGGCGGGAGACGCGCGCCGCTGCTTACGGAATAGAGCCCGACGAGCTCGAAAACTACTACCGCAACCGCAATGTTCTCAAGCTGAACGTACTGCCCGAGAACATAGCCGAGGCCGTGCTCCATTTCGCCTCAGAAGCTCGTTCGTCGAGGAGCACAGGCAACGTTCTCAACGTCGACGGCGGCGTAAAAGACGCTTACCCCAGGTAGGAGGGACGGATGGCGCAGTACGCGTGGGTTCTCGAGGTCAGGCCGGGGTATGAGGAAGAGTACGTTCGCCGGCACACAGAGATCTGGTCCGAGATGGTTGAGGCTTTGCGCTCGGCCGGCATCAGCAACTACTCTATCTTCCGCCACGGCCTCACCCTCTTCGGGTACTTCGAGACCGACGATATCGAGAACACCCAGGAATACCTGGCGAACGATGAGACCAACAAGCGGTGGAGCAAGTGGATGGCCCCGATCATGAAGGTAGACTTCGATCCGACCACCGACTTCCCCTACCTCCTCCCCTTGCAATGGCACATGGATTGATCCAGCCCGTGACGACGACAGCGCCCGGTTGGCGGGTCCGCCTATTTGATTAAGGATGTGCGTCCGGTATACTAGGAACGCTACGCGATAAGAACATACGTCCACGATCATCGAGATGCCGGATGTCGGAGAGCATCTCTTTTTTTTGTGTCTCGTGCCTGTCCTCTCCCGTTGAGTGGTAGCCCGCGACGTACGCTCCTTATGGTGGCGACCACAACGACAGAGAGGAAACAGCACATCATGCCAAGCACCGTATCCGAGGTCCAGGAGACCTCTTTCGCAGATCTGCCCTTGTCCCAACAGGTCCAGAGGGCAATTGCCGATCAGGGTTGGGAGACCCCGACACCCATCCAGGCTCTGGCGTTGCCCGAGCTTCTGGACGGGGAGGACGTGGTCGGGCTCGCGCAGACCGGCAGCGGCAAGACGGCCGCTTTCACCATACCCCTGATCGAGGGTCTCGACCGGAAAGCGCGGGGAGTACAGGCGCTCGTGCTCGCGCCGACGCGGGAGCTCGCCGCGCAGGCCGCTACGGAGATCTCGAACCTCTCCCGCTACAACCCGGCCAGTCCGGTCGTCCTCTGCGGGGGCGTGCCGATAGGGCCCCAGATCAAAGCCCTCAAGAACCGCTCTGCCTCCGTCGTGGTCGGCACGCCGGGGCGCATCCTCGACCACCTGCAGAGGGGCACGCTGCGCCTGGGTGGCGTGCGCTACCTGGTGCTCGACGAGGCGGACAGGATGCTCGACATGGGCTTCGCGCCCGACGTCGGGCGCATCCTGTCGCTCACCCCGGAAAGCAGGCAGACCGCCCTCTTCTCGGCCACTATACCCGGCGCGATACGCGGGATGGTCAAGAGACATTTGAGATCCCCGCGTTACCTGACGGTTCAGTCCGAGGCGCCCACGGTGGATACCGTCGAGCAGGTCTACTACCGGGTAGACGGTAAGAACAAGACGCGGGCTCTGCGGGCCCTGATCGACGCTGAGGATGACCCTTTGGCGATCGTATTCCGCAGGACCAAGCACGGGGCGACCAAGCTGCACCGCCAGTTGGAGAGGAACGGCTACAAGGCGGCCCTCCTGCACGGCGGGAAGTCGCAGTCGCAGCGCACCAGGACGCTCGCCGGGTTTGCAAAAGGCCGGAGCAGGATCCTGGTGGCCACCAACGTCGCGGCGCGCGGCCTCGACATCCCCGACGTCTCGCATGTAGTCAACTACGATCTTCCCGAGGACGCAGAGACCTACGTGCACCGTATAGGACGCACGGCGCGGGCTGGCAAGGAAGGGGTGGCGGCCACGCTCGTGGGCGAAGCCGAGGTCAGGGAGTTCCACAAGATCCAACGTTCTTTGCCCGTCGAAGTGCGCAGGAGCAATCTACCTCTCTCCGCCTGATCCAACCAACATGTAGAGAACGCCAGTCCGGACGACCCACGTCTGGTCCTCCTCGATACCCGGCTATATGATCTAGCCAGACCAGGCAGTAAATACCAGGGGGTCAGAGTATGTCCTGGCAATTGCAGGAAGCCCAGCAGAGGTTCAGTGAGCTGGTACAGCGCACGTTGGAGGAGGGGCCGCAGGTGGTCGCGAAGCATGGCGAGGAGGTCGTCGTGGTGGTCTCGGTCGAGGGGTTTCGGCGGATGAGTAGGAACGACGAGAAGAAGGTGGATTTCAAGGAGTTCTTGCTTTCTGCTCCGGATCTGAGCGTTTTGGATCTGGAACGTCCAAAAGATGATTTCCCGCGGGACATCGAACTGTAGCGTGAAGGGACCGGCTCTTCGGATATCCGGAAGCTGGGGGCAAGATACTGGAGGCTGAGAACACACTCAACGCCTGAGATGACTTTGGTGCCGTTCGACGCTAACATGATTTTGCATCTGGGTGAATCGCGTGCCCCGCAAAGAGGCCATGCACAAACACGATATCATCGGGACGACCTCTTCGGGAAGTTCCAGGTTCACGCCCACGGTCGTATTCTAGTCCGAACGGCGTCGACCGGCCCGGATCACCAACCGAACAAACCGTGCTCCCGGGATGGCTCCAATCGAACCTGTACGAAGGTTCAGGCCAAAAACAGTTCCCCCGCCCGATGTGCGAGCTGCCTTCCCGTCGCAAGATGTGGGTGTACAGGACGGGCCATGACGGGGAAGAACCACATGAACGATGAGCCGTTGGCGCAGGTAGAGCGAGAAGTGACGAGCTGGCCGGGGGTTACCACCGGTGGCACCGGAAGGGGCGGGCTGCAGTTCTCCTACGGCCGGGTGGAGCTAGGCCACCTCCACGGCTCGAGTTTCGCTGACCTGCCCTTTCCCAAGAAGGTGCGCGACGAGCTGATCGCCCAGGGACGAGCCTCCGTGCACGACCCACTGCCTAACTCGGGCTGGGTGCGCCGCAGGATGGACGCATCCGGGGACGTAGAGGCCGTGATCGGGCTCTTCCGCATGAACTACGACCGTGCCAGGGAGCGGGACAAACGCAACTTTGCACGCCGGTGATGACGCGTGGCACGTCAGAGGCTTTCCTTGGCGACGAGATTCGTGCCTGCGACCGTTGCAAGACCGAAGCAAAACGACCAAGGAGATATATCTAAATGGACACCGTGATATCCGGCCTGTACGCTTCGGAACCCGAACCGCTGGGGTTCGGTCCCTCGCTCGGAATCCGCGCGTTCCTGCTGCAACGCAAGCGGGGCAACCTGCTCGTCTACAGGTCCGAGGCGCTGGAGCGAGACGTGGAGGCGGTAGGCGACCTCGGCGGCATATCGCGCCAGTATCTCAACCACCACCACGAAGCCTCACCCGCCTGCGACTGGGTCGCCAACACGTTCGGCGCTCCGCTTTACATTCATGAGGAGGATGCAGCGGCGGCCGCCGAGATCTGCAACGTAGACGCTACCTTCTCCGAACGCCACAAGCTCGACGAGAACTTCGAGGTCATCCCCATTCCCGGGCACACGAGCGGGGCAACGGCTTTCCTCTGGGATTCGGGGCAGCATCGCGTCCTGTTCACCGGCGACACGATCTTCTTCGGCCGTAGCAAATGGAGGGCAGCGGTACTCGACGGGGTCAGCGACCGGGATCGGTACATAGAGAGCCTGGAGTTGATCCGCTCTCTAGACTTCGATCTGATCGTGCCGGGGATCGCAGCGGCGGGCAGACCGTACTACTCGTTCACCGACAGGGCGGAGGCTACCCGACAAATCGACGCGATCCTCGAACGCCTGCGACGCGGCGAGGATGGCTGAGAGATACTGCACCCCTACAGGCAAGACTCTGCACGAAAGGACTCACCAGAACGATGAAGATAACCGATGCCGACCATACCAACTGGCGGGTAAGGGATGTCGAGAGATCCCTGGGCTTCTACCGCGACGTCCTGGGTCTCGAGCCGTTCGGCCTCGAGGAGTATGAGCGCGGGGAGCATCCCCTCGTCTCGCTGCGGGTAACGCCCGGGTTCATCCTGCATCTGAGGCCGGATCCCACCTTCGAGCCCGTCTCCACCGGTGGTTACGATCACCTCGCCCTCGTGGTGGAGGGTACGAACCCGGATGCGCTGGCCGAACGCCTCACGGAGGCTGGCGTGGAGATCGAAAACACCTCCGAGAACGTCATAGGCGCCAGAGGGTCGGGACAAGCCCTCTACGTGCGGGACCCTGACGGCTACCTCATAGAGCTCAAACTCTACACCAATGAGTCCGGAACCCCCGCGCCGAATGAGTACCGCTGAGACGCTTCGGCACATGGGCAACTTCCCCTACCTTCCCCCCCTGCAATGGCACATGGATCGAGGTGCGCGCCGCAGGATCCTCGCAAACGTTGATCCTTTCGTAGGGTCACATATAATCTAGACAGACTAGGTTAAGCAAATTGGAGAGATCCCGTGTCCTGGCAACTGCAAGAAGCCAAGCAAAAGTTCAGCGAGCTGGTACGGCGCACGTTAGAGGAGGGACCGCAGGTAGTTACGAGGCATGGCGAGGAAGTCGTCGTGGTGGTCACTATTGAGGAGTTCCGGCGGATGGGTGAAAAGGAGCCGGACTTCAAAGAGTTCTTGCTCTCGGGGCCGGATCTGAGCGTGCTGGATCTCGAACGCCCCAAGGCGTTGCCGCGGGACGTCGACCTGTAGCGTGAAATACTTGCTGGATACCAACGTGCTCTCGGAGGTACGCAGGCCGCGGGGCGATACGAAGGTGAAACGTTGGATCTCTTCCGTGCCCGCGGAAGATCTCTACCTCAGCGTTCTCACGCTTGGAGAGGTTCGTCGTGGAATAGACCTTCTCGGACGAAGAGACCGTGCGCAGGCCGAAGTCTACGAGGCCTGGCTCATCACCGTTCTCCGCTATTACAAGCACAGGGTCCTGCCAATCGACGCCGAGGCTGCCAAGGAGTGGGGGCTCATGAACGTACCTGATCCCATCTCGCTTGTCGACGGCCTTATGGCCGCCACGGCGAAGGTCAGGAACATGACCTTTGTCACCCGCAACACGTCCGACGTTGCGAGGACCGGCGTACGTCTGCTCGATCCTTTCGTTTGAGTAGGCGTTCGCTCGCTGGAAAGTCAACCCGGGGTAAATCGGTACTGGCACGAAGAGAAGCATAGCGGTTAACATACCCGTACGTTGATGGGTAATGGGATAGACGAATGCGCAAGACGTTTCGCCCGACTCCGGACCAACAGAAACCGCAAGGTATGGTCCGAGGTCACGGCGTATCAGGCTCCACACAAGCCTATCTTGCTCTTGTGCATTCTGGACCTCTTCGACTCCGGGGGGATATCTGCGAACTTCGTTCAGATCTCGGACGATCTTGTTGAACTGTTCGGCAGGTACTGGGAACGAATCCTGCCCTTCAGGCTGTGCAGGATGTGCCACTGGACATTCGACGAGGGTCTGCTCGGGGTCTCGCAGGCGTACGAGGTCATCGCCTCCAGGCAACTTAGCGTCCTGGATAACCTTCCCGGCTACCTGACCAACCTGGAAGGGCGCGGTATCGTGGGTCCTTCCAAAGAACAATTCTGGCCCGATACCGGGTCTCTACGCTGGCATCAGGAGAACGTACTTCTAACCCGGTAACCTCATCCAGCTTTACGACTCCTTCTCCCGGCCCGCAGGAAAGCGCCGGGCGCAGACGCCACCCTCGGTACGGGCACCCTGGCGTCGAGGAGCATGTCTTGCAAGCCTTCTACGCGGTGGACGAGGAAGGCGAAGCCTTTTTTTATGGTCTGCTCGACCCTGCCTTCCACGAGGAAGGCGCCTTCGGCGTGCATGACGTGGCCGTACCTCTCGTAGACGGAGCGGAAGATCGTGGCCTGCAGCAGCCCCCGCTCGTCTTCGATCAGCAGGAAGTACACGCGATGCCCGCTCTTCGTGGGTGGGTTCTGGAGGCATTCGATCAGGCCCGCCGCGCGGGCGTGGGTCCCATGCGGAAGATCCATGATCTCCTCGCTTGAAACCACCCCCAGTTGTCGTAGAGCATCACGATATGGTGCGAGCGGATGACGGCGAACGTTCAAGCCGAGTACCTCCCACTCCATCCGCTCCTTCGCCGTGTCCGCGAGGGGCAAATGCTCGACGTTCCGTCTCTCCCGCGCCGCCCACCAGCTGGCCGGGTGCCTGACCGGGATCTCCGGCTGCCCGGCGGAGCCGCGACGCTTCTTCGGCAGCGTCACGACCTCGCCGAGCAGCCGCGCCCGCTCGAACCTCTCCGCCAGGGAGTCGAGGAAACCGCCCCTGATCAGGTGTTCCAACGAGTCCTTTTCGACTGCCGTCCGCCCGTACAGGTCGGCCACGGAGACGAAAGGCCTCTTACTTCGCTCGGCGACGATGGACGAGATGGCCTTCTCCGAGAGACCCTTGCAGTAGCGGAGGCCTACGCGCAGGGCCGTCCCATCTTCCTCGACAGTGAAGTCTTCTCCCGAGAGGTGGATGTCGGGCGGGAGCACGTGGAGCCCTATTCTCCTCGCCTCGTTGAGGAGCAGCCTGGGGCTGTAGAAGCCCATGGGCTGGGAGTCG